>CAZZDV010000190.1:0-6201 GCA_964652785.1 uncultured Bordetella sp. | reverse complement strand
CGCAGCACCCGCCGCAGCACCCGCCGCAGCACCCGGACCGAGCTTGCCCGCGCCCTGGTCGCGCTGATGCTGTTCGCGCAGGGCGCGATGGCGTGGTCGGCGTGCGATTGGCTGGTGAGCTCGCCGGTACGCGCAGTACAGACGGCTGCCGACGCGGCACCGTGTCATGAATCCCCGAATGTCGCGGTGTGCCTCACGCACTGCCTTTCCGACCGGCAAGCCGTCCAGAAAGTCGTGTTCGAACTTCCGGCAATGCCTTCCGCGCCGGTATTGAAGCTCGTGCTGCCCGCCGTTGCGGTGTCGGACACCGGTGTTTCGAGTCCGGCCAGCACCGCCGCGGCAACCGGCCCACCCCGGCGCATCCTGCTCCAGTCCTTCCAGATCTGATTTCCAGCGCACGGCGTGCGCAGCGTGTCGCCGCGCGCGAATGCTCACTGGAGATCCCTCGTGAAATTTTCTTCCCTGCTTTTCGCGGGCCTGTTCGGGCTCGCTGCCGCGCAAGCTGGCGCGCAAACCCTATCGCTTGCCGACGCGCTGCGCGCGGGTGAGGCGCAAGCGCCGCGCCTGGCTGCGCAACGCCATGTCGTTGCCGCCGCCGGCTACCAGGTCGACCGCGTTTCCGAGTTGCCTGACCCCAGGCTCAAGCTCGGTCTCGAGAACCTGCCGGTAAGCGGTCCCGGCCAGTTCCGTTACGACTACGACTTCATGACCCAGCGCACGGTCGGGTTCGTGCAGGATTTCCCGAATGCCGCCAAGCGCGCTGCCCGCGGCGCGCGCGCGGGCCGCCAGCACGATGTCGAGCAGGCCTCACTCGTGGCCCAGCGCGCCGCGGCCCGGCGCGAGATCGCCGCAGCCTGGCTCGACCTCCACTATGCATTGCAGGGCCGCGCTGCGCTTGCACGCCTGGTCGAGCAGTTCCGCTTCCAGAGCGACGCGGTGGCTTCCGCGGTCGCCAGCGGCAAACAGACCGCGGCCGATGCGTTTGCGCAACGCGCTGCGCTCGAGCAGGCAAACGACCGCGTCATCGAGCAGGACCGGGTCGTCACCAGGGCGCGCATCGCGCTCTCCACCTGGATCGGCGAGCAGGCCGCCCTGCCCCTGGCCCCGCCGCCGGACACGACGAACTTCACGCACCCGGAGGAGCACATGATCATGCGTCTGGGCGAGCACCCGGTATTGAGGGTGCTGGATGAGCGCGAGTCGCTCGCGCGCGCCGAGGCCGCGCTGGCGAAGAGCACGCGCGAGCGCGACTGGAGCATCGAGGTCGGCTACTCGCAGCGCAGGCCCGCCTTCGACAACATGATCAGCGTCATGGTCGCCATCGACCTGCCGATCGCCACCGAGCGGCGGCAGGACCGCGACGTGGCCTCGAAGCTCGCCGAAGTCGAGCAGGCGCGCGCGCTGCGCGAAGACGCGCTGCGCATCCACCAGGCCGAGGTGCGCGGCCTGCTCGCCGACTGGGCGACCGCCAACCATCGCATCGAGCGCTTCGACGCGGTGCTCCTTCCGCTGGCGCGTGACCGGGCCGCGGCCGCGCTCGCCGCCTATCGCGGCGGACGCGCGGAGCTCGGCTCGGTGCTCGAAGCCGATCGCGCGTTGACGGAGGCCGAGCTCGCGCGGGTGCAAGCGCAGGCCGAGCGCGGCCGCGCATGGGCCGGACTGAACTACCTCTACGCAGACGGGGGCCCGGCATGAAGGCCCCCGCAATCGCGGCACTCGTGATCGCCGCAAGCGCCGCGTTCGGCTATGCAGGCTATCGCTACGCAATGCATCGCATGATGCCGCCAGACACCGCCGCAACGGCTGCCGCCTCCGCCGCGCCCTCGACGAGCGGGGCATCGGTGGATCGCAAGGTGCTGTACTGGTACGACCCGATGGTGCCCCAGCAGAAATTCGACAAGCCCGGCAAGTCGCCTTTCATGGACATGCAGTTGGTGGCCAAATACGCAGACGAAGGCGGCGGCAGCGCGGGGGACGAAAGCAAGGTGACGATCAGTCCTCGCGTAGTGCAGAACCTCGGCATCCGCACCGCGGAAGCGAAGCTGGGCTCCTTCGAGCCGAAGCTCGAAGCGGTCGGTTCAGTGGGCTGGAACGAGCGCGGTGTCGCGGTGGTGCAGTCACGAAGCAATGGTTTCGTCGAGAAGCTGCATGCGCGAGCGCCGCTCGATCCGGTGGCGAAGGGCGCGCCGCTGGTCGAGATCTTCTTTCCCGAATGGGCGGGTGCTCAGGAGGAATTCCTGCTGCTGCTCCGGCAGGCCTCGCCCGAAACCAGGCCGCTTGCCGAAGCCGCGCGGCAGAGGCTGGTGCTGCTGGGGATGAGCGCTGAGGATATCGCCCAGGTCGAGCGCAGCGGCAAGGTCGTAGCGCGCTTTACGTTGCGATCCCCGATCTCAGGCGTGATCGCCGAGCTCGCCGTGCGCGAGGGGATGACGGTGATGGCCGGGGCGACGCTGTTTCGCATCGTCGATCTCTCCAGCGTGTGGGTCACCGCCGAGGTGCCGGAAGCGCAGGCCGCGATGCTGGTTCCGGGCAGCCGGGTGGAGGCGCGCGTGCCGGCTTTTCCAGAGCAGGTGTTCGTAGGGCGCGTGGGTGCGATCCTGCCCGACGTGAACGCGGTGACGCGCACCGTGCGGGCGCGCGTCGAGCTCGCCAATCCGGGCGCCCGCCTGAAGCCGGGAATGTTCGCGACGCTGTCCCTCTCGAGCGGGCGCGGCAAGCCGATCGTGCTGGTGCCCAGCGAAGCCCTGATCCGAACCGGCGAGCGCAGCCTCGTGATCGTGGTCGAGGCTGACGGCCGGTATCGCCAGCAGGAGGTGGAGGCCGGCATCGAGATGGGCGGGTCGAGCGAGATCCGCAAAGGTCTCAAGCCCGGCGACAAGGTGGTGCTGTCGGGGCAGTTCCTGCTCGATTCGGAGGCGAACCTGAGGGCGGGCCTCTCGCGCATGGACTCGCCCTCGCCTGCGGTCCCGGCGGCGCCTGCCGCGCCGGCGTTGCACAAGGGGACCGGCGTCGTCACGGGCGTCAGCGCACCCGATGGTTACCTCGAGCTGAAGCATGACCCGATCGCCTCGATGAAGTGGCCGGTGATGCAGATGGGGTTCTCCGTGCCCGACAAAAAACTGCTCGAAGGGCTGAAGAAGGGCGATGGGGTCGAGTTCGAAATGCGGGGGCTTCCCAACAAGGACGGCGACTTCGTGATCGACCGCGTCACCCGGAAAGCCGGCCCGTGATCGCGAACCTCATTCGCTGGTCGGTCGCCAACCGGTTCCTGGTTCTCGTCGCGACCGCACTCATGACCGCCTGGGGCGTTTGGGCCGCGATGCGCACCCCGCTCGATGCGATTCCCGACCTGTCCGACGTGCAGGTGATTATCCGCACCCCTTACCCGGGACAGGCGCCGCGCATTGTGGAGGACCAGGTCACCTATCCACTGACCACCACAATGGTGTCGGTGCCGGGCGCGAAGACCGTGCGCGGCTACTCGTTCTTCGGCGACTCGTTCGTCTACATCCTGTTCGAGGACGGCACCGATCCCTATTGGGCGCGCTCGCGGGTGCTGGAATACCTTTCCCAAGTGCAATCGCGCCTGCCCGCCACGGCCAAGCCGGCGCTCGGGCCGGACGCGACCGGCGTGGGCTGGATCTACCAGTACGCGCTGGTCGATCGCAGCGGCCGGCACGACCTGGGCGAATTGCGCGCGCTGCAGGACTGGTTCCTCAAATACGAGCTCAAGACCGTGCCGAACGTGGCCGAAGTCGCCTCGATCGGCGGGATGGTGCGCCAGTACCAGATCGTGCTGTTCCCGGACAAGCTGCGCGCCTACGGCATTCCCCATACGCGCGTGATCGACGCCGTGCAGAAAGCCAACCGCGAAACGGGCGGCTCGGTGCTCGAGCTGGGCGAGGCCGAATACATGGTGCGCGCGAGCGGCTACTTGAAGACGCTGGAGGATTTCCGCGCCATTCCGCTGTCGGCCTCGGATGCCGGAGTGCCCGTGAAACTTGGCGATGTCGCCCGCATCCAGATCGGTCCGGAGATGCGGCGCGGCATCTCCGAGCTCAACGGCGAAGGCGAGGTGGCCGGCGGGGTGATCGTGATGCGCTCGGGCAAGAATGCGCTCGAGACGATCGAAGCGGTCAAGGTCAAGCTCGCCGAACTCAAAGGCAGCCTGCCTCCCGGGGTCGAGATCGTCGAAACCTACGATCGCTCGAGCCTCATCGAGCGCGCGGTGGCGCACCTGCGCGACAAGCTCCTCGAGGAGTTCGCGGTGGTGGCGCTGGTGTGCTTCGTGTTCCTGTTCCACGTTCGCTCGGCCCTGGTGGCCATCGTGTCCTTGCCCCTTGGCATCCTCGCCGCGTTCATCGTCATGTACTACCAGGGCGTCAACGCCAACATCATGTCGCTGGGCGGCATTGCGATCGCGATCGGCGCGATGGTCGATGCGGCCGTGGTGATGATCGAGAACGCGCACAAGAAGCTGGAGGGGCGCGCGGTGGAGGGCGAGGAACGCTGGCGCATCATCACTGATGCGGCGGTGGAAGTCGGCCCGGCGCTGTTCTTCTCCCTGCTCGTCATCACGCTTTCTTTCGTGCCGGTGTTTGCGCTGGAAGCCCAGGAGGGGCGGTTGTTCTCACCGCTTGCGTTTACCAAGACCTACGCGATGGGCGCCTCGGCGATCCTTGCGGTGACGCTGATCCCGGTATTGATGGGGTATCTCATCCGCGGCCGCATTCCGGAGGAGCGGAAGAACCCGCTCAACCGGCTGCTGATTGCCGTATACCGGCCCCTGCTGGCCGCGGTCCTTGCCTGGCCGAAAGCCACAATGGCGCTCGCTGCGGTCGCGCTGGCGCTCACGGCGATTCCGGTGCTCAAGATCGGCGGTGAGTTCATGCCGCCGCTGGACGAAGGCGACCTGCTCTACATGCCCTCAGCGCTTCCGGGACTTTCGGTGGGCAAGGCCGCCGAGATCCTGCAGCAGACCGACCGGATGATCCGCCAGGTGCCCGAAGTGAAAAGCGTGTTCGGCAAGATCGGCCGCGCCGAGTCGGCCACCGACCCGGCGCCGATGGAGATGATCGAGACCACCATCCAGTTCAAGCCGAAGTCCGAATGGCGCGCGGGCATGACACCCGAAAAGCTGGTGGAGGAACTCGACCGCACGGTGCGCCTTCCCGGCCTGTCGAACATCTGGGTGCCTCCGATCCGAAATCGCATCGACATGCTGGCCACCGGCATCAAGAGCCCGCTCGGCATCAAGGTTTCGGGCACGGATCTCGACGAGATCGACCGCATCGCGGGAGAGATCGAGCGCGTGGTGAAGGACGTGCCGGGCGTGACTTCGGCCCTCGCCGAGCGCGTCACCGGGGGGCGCTACGTCGAGATCAAGGTCGACCGCGACGCCGCCGCGCGTTACGGCATGAACGTGTCGGACGTGCATTCGATCGTCAATGCCGGCATCGGCGGAGAGAACATCGGCGAGACCATCGAAGGTCGGCAGCGCTTTCCGATCAATGTCCGCTATCCGCGCGAGCTGCGCGACTCGGTCGAAAAACTTCGCAACCTGCCCGTCATCACCGAGCGCGGCGCGCAGATCGTGCTCTCGGCGGTGGCGACGGTCACGCTCGCCGACGGCCCGCCCATGCTGCGCTCCGAGAACGCGCGGCTTGCGGGTTGGATCTACGTGGACATCCGCGGGCGCGACCTGGCCTCGGTGGTCAACGACGCGCGCCGCACGGTGGCGGAGAAAGTGAAGCTCGCGCCGGGCGTCTCGGTGGCGTGGTCCGGCCAGTTCGAATTCCTGGAGCGTGCCCGCGCGCGGCTTGCGGTGGTGGTGCCGTTCACGCTGATCATCATCCTCGTGCTGCTCTATCTCGCGTTCTCGCGCGTCGGGGAGGCTTTGCTCATCATGCTCACGCTGCCCTTCGCGCTGGTCGGGGGCTTCTGGCTGATCTGGCTGCTGGGGCACAACCTTTCGGTGGCCAGCGCGGTGGGGTTCATCGCGCTCTCCGGGCTGGCCGCGGAATTCGGCGTGGTGATGCTTGTCTACCTGAGGCAGGCGATCGATCAACGCGCCCCGTCGACCGATGCCGAGTTGCGCGCCGCCATCGACGAAGGCGCCGTGCAGCGCGTGCGGCCCAAGGCGATGACCGTGGCGGTGATCCTGGGCGGTCTTGCGCCGCTGATGTGGTCGGACGGGACCGG
>CAZZDV010000189.1:0-7493 GCA_964652785.1 uncultured Bordetella sp. | reverse complement strand
CCTTGATATCCGCCTCGGACTTGCCGGCCGCCTTGCCGCGCTTGAGGTGGAAATCGGTGAGTGTCGAGCCCGGGCAGACGGCATTGGCCCGAACGCCATGGCCGGCCTCCTCGCAAGCCAGCGTGCGCGTGAAAGCGAGCAGCGCGGCCTTGGACGCGTCGTAGATGCCCATCCCCTTGCGGCCGGTGACGGCGTAGCAGGAGGACACATTCACGATGCTGCCGGCGCCCGAGCGGCGCAGCTCCGGCATTGCCGCCTTGGCGTAGTTTGCCGCGCCGATGAGGTTTACATCGAGCATCGCGCGCCATTCGGCCTGCGTGGCCTCGGCCATCGAAGCGTAGTTGCGCATCGCGGCGTTGCTGACGAGGAGGTCCAGGCGGCCGAATGCCGACACACCATGCGCGACGGCGCGCACTGCCGCTTCCGGGTCGGCCACGTCGGCCACGAAGTGCGCGACCTTGGCGCCTTGGAACTGCTCACGAATCGCCTTCGCCGTGGCCTCCAGCGCCTCGCCGTCCTGGTCGACGAGCACCACAGCCGCGCCCTCCGCGCAGAAGATCCGGCCGGTGGCCGCGCCGATGCCCGCGCCGCCGCCGGTGATCAGGGCGACCTTTTCTTTAAGTCTGTCCATTAAGAGAGTCCAAGAAGGCGAAGCGGGTTATCGACGAGGATCTTTCGCAGCGTTTCTTCGTCCGGCGCGAAATCGAACAGCGCATCGACGAGCCTGCCGTCGTCCGGCATCCTCGCCGCATCGAACACGCCGGTATGCGGCCAGTCGCTGCCCCAGAGCATGCGGTCCGGCGCGACCTCGATCAGGCGCTGCGCGAATGGCCTCACGTCCGCATACGGTGCGCCGGTTTGGGTGAGCCGGTCCGCACCGCTCAACTTGACCCACACGTTGTCGCGCCTTGCGAGTTCGACCAGCACGCCGAAGGGTGCCTGCCCGGTGCCGAGCGAAGGATCGATGCGGCCGAGATGGTCGATCACCACGGGCGCCCGCAACGAGAGGAGCCAGTCCCTGAGCCCGGGCAGCGCCGCGCCCTCGAAATGCATCTCGACGAACCAGCCCAGGCCTTCGATGCACCGGAGCACATGGTCGAACACCGCATGGTCGAGCGCTCCGCCGTGCTGTGGGTTGAATGCGAAGCGAACGCCGCGCGCGCCCTGCGCATGCAGCTTCTCGCAGCTTTCCCGGGTGGCCCTGGCATCCAGCCGCACCACCGCGAGGTAGCGGCCGTTCGAGCGCGCGACCGCATCGAGGTCGACCGAGTTGTCGAAGCCGTGCGTGTTCGCATGCACCACGAGCCCGCGCTCGATGCCCAACGTGTCGTGCATAGCAAGACACGCTTCCAGCAGCGCATCCGGCGGCGTGTACTTGCGGGTCGGCGAATAGGGAAACGTCGACTGCGGTCCGAGCACATGGAAATGCGTGTCCCACGCGCCCGCCGGCAGCGCGCGGCGCGCTCGCGAAGGCGCCGCGAGCGGCCCGAGGCAATCGCGGATCGCGTCGCCCACGCCGGGTCAGGGATCGACGAAGAAAGGCGTTTCGCCGCTGCCGCGCAGGACGATGTCGAATCCGAAGGCGAGTGTCTCCGCATCAAATCCCGCGTGCTGGGCGGGCAGCTCGCGCGCGATGAGCGAGGCGCGCGCGTCGAGATCTTCGACGCCGTTGAGGATCGGGTCGATGTCGTTCAGTGCCTCGCGCGGGAAATACACCTGCGTGATCAGGCGCTGCATCACGCCGGCGCCGAAGATCGAAAAATGGATATGCGGCGGGCGCATCCAGTTGTCGTAACCGGGATTCGGATAGGCGCCCGGCTTGATCGAGCGGAAGCGGTAGCGGCCTTCGGCATCCGTGAGCATCCGGCCGTACCCCTTGAAATTCGGGTCGATCGGCTCGGGCGTCTGGTCGACTGGATGTTCGTACTTGCCCCACTTGTTGGCCTGCCAGACTTCGACGAGTGCCCCGCGCACGGGCTTGCCCGCTTCGTCGAACACCTGGCCGGAAACCACGATCGGCGTCCCCAGCGCGCGAGCGCCGCCCGGCACCTTGCAGGCGAGATCGTCTTCGCCCGGGCCGACGAGCGCTGCCGGAAAGAAAGGACCGACCGTCTGCGAAGGCGTGACCACGCGCACCTGCTTCGATGGGGTGCGCGACTCATGCACCACGTAGCCCTTGATGAGCTCCAGGCGGCGCTTTTCCACGAACACCGATGGGTGTGGAATGCCGCCCTTGTTCGGTTCGTCGCCCATCGCTCAGTTCACCTTTGCGCCGGTTTGCTTGATGACTTTGCCCCACCTTGCGATCTCGGTTCGGATCCATTCGCTGAACTGCTCCGGCGACCCGGCCACCATCTCGAACTCGACCGCGAGCAGCTTGTCGCGCACATCGGGTGAGTTGAGGATTTTCACGATCTCGCGGTTGTAGCGATCGATGATCGGGCGCGGCGTGCCGCCCGTGGTGAGGAAACCGATCCAGGCCACGGCTTCAAAATCGGCGAAGCCCGACTCGATCATGGTCGGCACGTTCGGCGTCGTCGCGAAGCGCTTGCGCCCAGTGGAGGCCAGCAGGCGGATCTGCCCCGACTTCACGTACTGCAACACGTTGCCTGGCACGAAGAAAGCCGTCTGCACGTTGCCGCCGAGAATGTCGGTCACTGCCGGCGCCGAGCCTTTATAGGGGACGTGCACGATATCGACACCCGCCGCCGTCTTCATCATCTCCATGGTCAGGTGCGAAGCGCTGCCCACGGCGATCGACGCATAGCTGAGCTTGCCGGGCTGCGCCCTGGCCAGCGCAATAAGCTCGGCGACCGTATTGGCTTTGACGCTTGGATGCACAGTGAGGAACTGCGGCGCGGTGACCGCGAGGGTGATCGGCGCAAGATCCTTCTGCGGGTCGTACGGCATCTTGTCGAACAGCGACACGTTGACCGCGATCGGGCCGTTGTAGCCGATCAGCAGCATGTGGCCGTCGGGGGCTGCTTTCGCCACCATGTCGGCGCCGATGTTGCCGCCTGCCCCGCCCTTGTTTTCGACGACCACCGACTGGCCGATCGCCTCCTGCAGCTTGGGCGCGACCAGGCGCGCAACCAGATCGTTGGTGCCGCCGACCACGGGCACGATGATGCGCACCGGCTTGGTGGGCGACCACTCCTGCGCCTGTACCTGGACAGGAACGAGCGCGCACGCAACCGCCAACGCGGCTAATAATTTCTGCATTTTGATCCTCACAGTGAAAACACCGGCTGGCCTAGCTCGTCGTAGAGCGTCTCGTTGGCCCAGTCCTGCACCTTGGCATTGCGGTCGAGCAGCACCGAGGCCGCGCGCACACGTTGCACCGCGGCGTTCAGCGCCGGCGGCTCGATGCCCTGCGAAAGATTCAGCGCCGCATCGAAGAGCATGCGCCGCGCCATGGCGATCGGCTTGTCGGTTGCGACGAGGTGCTCCTTCGAGTGGTCCTGGATCGGACCCATGCTTTCCTGAAGCGAGGCGTCCTGCACCGAGAACCCTTCGACGCCGCTGAACGTGCGCTTCTCCCTCTGCGAGACGCGGTCGATCAGGTAATCGTTGTCCTTGTTGGCCGAGGGACGAAAGCTCCCGGGCTCGTACTTCACGTGGATGCCCTTGCCTTCCTCGAGGTCGCGGCGCTCCTCCGCGGCCAGCGGCTTGTCGGGATAGAAGTTGATGCTCCAGGCCCAGCAATGCTCATCGTCGATCGGCACCCACACGTGGCCGCCGAGCGGATGCGGGCCGAAAGGCGGGATCAGCGTGTACCAGGGAAAGAGGAACTGCGTGACGCGCCAGTAGTACGAATCGGCCTCGCCATTGCGCCGGCCGTAGATCGACAGGCCGTGCGGCATCTCCTCCACGTCGAACACCGCGTTGCGGTCGGCCTTGATGTACTTGTTCGCCTTGGCCTCGCGGTGCATCGGGTCGATGTCGAGCTCGAAGCGGTGGACCCAAGAAGCGTGCGTGGTATCGATGCCACCTTCCATGGCCTGCAGCCAGCTGCATTCCTGCAACCGTTTGGAGGCGAAGCGATGGCTTTCGGGTATGTTGCACCACTCGACATCGGGCGGCTCGGGCATCTTGTCCTTGGGACCCATGTAGGCCCACACCAGCCCGCCGCGCTCGATGCATGGGTAGGCAGTGATGCTCATCTTGGAGGCGAGGTTGGGCACCGAGGGCAGCTCGACGCACTGGCCGTTCACGTCGAACTTCCAGCCGTGATACGAGCAGCGGATGCCGCTCTCCTCGTTGCGGCCGAAGAAGAGCGACACGCCGCGGTGCGCGCAGAACTCGTCGATCAGGCCGACCTTGCCGTTGGTGTCCCGGAAGGCGAGCAGCTTCTCGCCGAGGATCTTGACCCTCACCTGCGGGCAGTCGGGCTCGGGGATCTCCCATGAGGAGACGATCGGCACCCAGTAGCGCCGCATGAGCCTGCCCATCGGGGTGTCCGGGCCGACGCGCACGAGAGCTTGCGCCATTTCCTTGTTCATGTCTCGTCTCCGTTCGCGATAATCCATTCTGGCAGGGGTCCCCGGCATGTCAAGCCATATGCCGAAACTGCGGCGTTTAGAATGCCGGCAGGCCGGAGGAGACACGTTGGGCAAATCACATGGACGGTGACGACGGGTATGTGACTGAGCTCGACTACACGTTTCGCTATTGCCCGGAGCTCGCGCCGTCGCGCATCAAGCTGGCTTGCGCCGCGCGCGGCCTGCAGGTGCTGCGCAATCCCTCGCCGCGTTACCTCGAGATGGCTTTCGGCCAGGGCGTATCGATCAACATCCACGCCGCCGCCAGTCCCGGCAAATTCGCCGGCTTCGATTTCAATCCACGCCATGCCTCCAACGCGCGCAGGATGGCCGAGCGATCCGGATCGCGTGCGAGGCTGGATTGCGAGTCCTTCGAATCTTTCGCGGCGCGCGACCAACTTCCCGAGTTCGATATCATCGCGATGCACGGGACGTGGTCGTGGATCTCGGAAGACAATCGCAGCCGGGTGATCGAGATCCTGCGCAGGAGCCTCGCGCCGGACGGGGTTTGCTATATCAGCTACAACTGCCTTCCCGGCTGGGCGGCCGAGGTTCCCATGCGGCAACTGCTCATGCTTCATTCCGGATTGGCGCGGGACGCCGTGCCGCTGGCCACGAGGATCGACGCTTCACTGGAGTTTGCGCAGCAGCTGCACGATGCGGGGGCCGCGTATTTCGATGCGCATCAAAGGCTCGGGCCCTGGCTTGAATCGCTGCACGGCCAGAGCCGCAACTACCTTGCGCACGAGTATTTCAACCGCGACTGGCATCCGATGCCGTTTTCGAAAGTCGCGCGCGAGCTGGCCGAGGCGGGCCTGGAACTCGGCGCATCGGCCTCGCCCGCGGGACAGCAATACATGCCCGGGTTGAACCAGAAGTCGCGCGACCTGCTCGAAGGCATCGCCGAGCCGGCGTTGCGCGAAACCACGCTCGACTTCCTCACCAATCGGCGCTTTCGCCGCGACATTTTTGTAAAAGTCGGCCAGCCGATCCTGCCGGGAAACCTCGAAGAGCGCATCGGGACGGTCCCGTTTATGCTGCTCCAGCATCCTGAACACATTCCTGCGAAAGCAACGCTTGCGGGAACCGGGATCGACCTGCCCCAGGAGATCTACCGGCCCTTCGCCGAGGCGATGGCCGCGAAAGGCTACGCGCCCAAAACGATCCGCGAGGTCGCCGAAGAACCTGGATGCAACGGCATTCCACAGGCCCGCCTGGCCGAGGCAGCCCTTGTCCTGACCGACGCAGGCAGCCTGCATCCCCTCCAGGATCGAAACGCAATCGAAGTTGCCGAACCGCGCTGCCGGGCGCTCAATGCGTTGATCCTCGAGCGCGCCGAGTCGTCGGCCGATATTTCCGCCCTCGCCTGCCCCGTCACCGGGGCTGGCGTGTTCGCGGCCCGCGAGGAAATGCTATTTCTCCGCGCAAAGGCGCTGGGCCATGCCAGCGAAGACTCTTGGGCACAATTCGCCTGGGAAAAGATGGGCGAAAGCGATCCCTCCACTCTGCGGTCGGCCGCGAGGGCGTTCGCACGCTACCGCCTGCCGGTGCTCGAAGCTTTGCGAATCGCATGATCGCTCCCCTATGATTCCGCCCGACTGGCTCTGGATCCCAATCACCGTCTGGGCCGCGTTCGCCCAGACGCTGCGCAACGCCGCGCAGCGCAGCCTCACTGCGGAGCTGGGAACGCTGGGCGCGACGCTCGTAAGATTCCTGTATGGACTGCCATTCGCGATCCTGTGGCTCATTGGCGTGCAGGCGGTCGGCGGCTATTCGATGCCTGCGCCGAACCTTGCGTTTGCGGCATGGGTATCGTTCGGCGCAGTCAGCCAGATCGCTGCCACCGCCCTGCTGCTTCGCGTGATGCAGGAACGCAACTTCACCCTCGGCGTCGCTTACTCGAAAACGGAAATCATCCAGGTTGCGATATTCGGGCTCCTGTTCCTTGGCGATCCCCTGTCGGTGACTACGGTGCTCGCCGTCGCCTGCGGTTCGCTGGGTGTGCTCCTCCTTGCGCCCGCGGACCGTGAGCGGCCCCTGCGCACCCTGGTCGCCGGATGGACCTCGTTCCCGGCGATGCTGGGCCTCGCGTCGGGCGCGGGCTTCGCGTTCTCGGCGGTCGGCTTTCGCGGCGCGGCACTCTCGCTCGGGGATACGCCATTCATGATGTCAGCCGCCTTCACGCTCGTCGCGGCGCAGTCGCTGCAGACCGTGCTGCTTGGCGGCTGGCTGCTCGCCCGCGATTCGGAGGTCGTCATGCGGGTGTTCGGCGCATGGCGCAGGTCGCTCTTCGCGGGCTTCATGGGCGCCGCGGCGTCAGCTGGCTGGTTCACCGCGATGGCGATCGAGCCGGTGGCGCATGTGCGCACCCTTGGCCTTGTGGAGCTGCTTTTCAGTTCGATCGTGTCGAGGAAGATTTTCCGGGAGCGTCTGTCCAGGCTCGAGATCGCGGGGATGGCGTTGCTGACGCTGGGGCTGGTGATTGTGACGCTGGGGCGGTGAGTCACACGACGACGACTTCGTTAGGTTTCGACAACGCTCGCGCCTATGCTTGCACAAACCCCTTGATGTACTCATCATCGGCCTGAACAGCAAACAGTGCGTTATCGCGTGACGGCAGCGCGGGAGTTCTTGGAACGTCTGGGAGTAAAGCCATGAGCAACGCAATGAGCTACAAGGGGTACAAGGCAAGCATGGTCTTCGATGCAGAAGACAAGGTGATCGTTGGCCGCGTGCTCGAGATTGACGACATCATCTCTTTCCACGCAGAGTCGGTATCTGAATTCGAGGCTGGTTTCCATGCAGCGATCGACGCCTACGTCGCCGCATGCGCCGAACTGGGTGGGAAGCCGGAGAAACCCGCCAGCGGCAAGCTAATGCTCAGGATCGCGCCCGAAGTCCATGCGGCTGCGTTAAAGGCTGCGGCGCGCAGCGGGGTCAGCCTCAACAAAT
>CAZZDV010000188.1:4104-7522 GCA_964652785.1 uncultured Bordetella sp. | reverse complement strand
GGTCGCGAGCGTGGAAAAATTGTCCCAGAGCTCGAGGTCCATCATGCCGGCAGCCCTCCGGCGGGGCTGGTTGCAGCAGGCACGAAGGGGGTCGATGGCAGCATTTCGTCGTCTCGTCGGCTCTGGGAGCGGGGTTGGTGTAAAAAATGGCAGCAATCAACTGCCAAAGCGCCGCGGATTCGATCCGTGCTGCGCGGGCTTGCGGAAGATGTATCACGATCGATCCGGCAGCTTCTGTGCCCTCGGGCACCAAGAGGCGTTTAATCGCTTTCGTCCCGGCTTTGAGGGTTGCCCGTTACCTCAGCCTGAACCTCACCGGCAGCACCGCCTCCCTTGGCGTGCTGGCGGGCATCGCCCGCAAGGTGCGCGCCGCCCGCACGGCGGCGGCGTCCAGCAGCGCGTGGCCGCTCGAAGCCTCGATCCTCGCAGCGATCGCGTTGCCCGACTCGTCGAGGAAGAGCAGCACCAGCGCCTCGCCCTCGAGCCCGCGCTCGATGGCTTCGGTGGGGTAATAAAGCTCCCGGGCGATCTGCTCGCCGGCTTTTCGCGCCGCTTCACCCGCGAGCATCCGGGCTCCCGTGGGTGAGGTTTCGCGGCGCGGCGCCTCCGATGGGCGCGTCAGGCGTGGTTGTGCTTCCTGCGCGCGAACTGTCTGCGGCTTTGGTCTTTGGAATGGTGCTGCTGCGGGCTTGCGCGGGGTATCCTCACGCATGTGCAATTCGGGCTGGGCTTGCTGCGGCGCCGGCGGTGGCGTGACCAGGCGCACTTTCAGGTCCTCGGCGAGCTTCGCAGCAGGTCGTTTTTGCGACACAGGATTACCCGCGGACAAGAGCAGCGCGGCGTGCAGTGCAACGGACACGAGCAGGGCCCGCGCAAGCGAGGAAGACCCTGGGGACTGAGGGAGGTAGGGATAAGGATGCATGGAAGTACGCTATCCAGGACCATTCTAGCGACGATCCTCGCGCTGGCGGCGCTCACGGGGCTGGTGCCCGGGGTCCTGTCGCCTGCACAGGCGCAATTCTGGCGCCCGACGCTGCCGGATCCCGTCGAGTTCGGCGTGCGCATCGAAATGGGCGACCTCTCGCAGGCGCGGGCATGGCTCGAGCGCGGGCTGGATCCCGACTTCATCGGCGACCGCATCGGCACGGGACTCATGATCGCGGCATGGGAAGGCAACCTGCCGCTCATGGAACTCTTCGTGTCGAAGGGTGCCGACATCAACAAGGTCAACAACCTCGGCGAGCAGGCGCTGATGCATGCCGCGTGGAAGGGGCGCACGGAGGCGGTCGACTGGCTGCTTGCGCGCGGGGCGAAGGTCAATCGCGAGCCGCGCCAATGGACTGCGCTGCATTACGCGGCTTTCTCCGGCCAGTCGGAAGTGGTCGATTATCTCGTCAAGCGCGGCGCGGACATCGACGCGCGCAGCACCAACGGCTCGACGCCGCTGATGATGGCGGTCTACGAGGGCCGCGAGGCGACGGTCCGCCAATTGATTACGCTCGGCGCCGACCGGCGCGTGCGCAACGATTACGGTGACGGCGCAATGGATTGGGCGTTCAAGCACAACCACCTCGCGATCGCGAGGCTCGTGGGCACCACGGAAGAGTTCGCAGTCGCCGCCAACCGGCCGAAAACGCAATGGCCGCAGTCGATCCGCTCGCTACCGGTAGTCACGGTATCCCCGGTCGCGCAGGCCCGGGTGGCCGCGGCCCCGCGCAAGGAACCCGGCTCGGAGATGCGGGCGCAGATCGACGACCTCATGCGTGCGCGCAAGGAACTGGCCGCCCGGGGCCTCGACAAGGACGTCCAGCTCGTCGATCGCAAGATCGCGACGCTTCGCTTCAAGCTGGCCAGGCCCGGCGAGGATTACCGCCGGCCCGCGGTGCTCGAGATCAGCGCGAGCCGCAATTCGCCGCGGGACCAGAAGGCCCGCATGATCGTGGAGCCCCGGTAGCCCAATGAAAGTCGTCATTGCCCAGATGAAGCACGAGACCAACACCTTCTCGCCGGTGCCCACGCCGATCGGGCGCTTCGCGGTCGGCACGCCGAGCCCGCTCGAGGGCGAGGCGGCGATCAAGGCGCTGCGCGGGACGGGTTCCGCGATCGGCGCCTTCATCGAGCTTGCGCAGAAGGCGGGCGCCTCGATCTCGCTGCCGGTCGCGGGCAACGCGTGGCCGAGCGGGCCGGTCGAGGACGCGGCCTTCGAGTACATGGCGAGCCGGATCTGCAAGGCCGTCGAAGCCGGCTGCGACGCCATCCTGCTCGACCTGCATGGCGCGATGGTGACCCAAAGCCTCGAGGATGGCGAAGGCGAGCTGATCTCGCGAGTGCGCAAGATCGCGCCGAAAACGCCAATTGCGGTCGCGCTCGACATGCACACCAACCTGTATGGCGCGATCGTGGAGAACTCGGACGTGATCGCCGGCTACCAGACGTATCCGCACGTCGATGTCTACGAAACCGGGATTCGCGCCGGCAAGGCGCTCTTTTCGATGCTCGAGGGCAAGGCCGCGCCCGCCATGGCCTGGGGCCAGCGCGCGATGCTGCCGCACGTCATGCGCCAGTCGAGCCTCGATTCGCCGAACAAGGAGATCCAGGCCCGCTGCCGCGCGATGGAAAAGGAAGGCGCGCTTTGCGCCAGCCTGTTCGTCGGGTTTCCGCACGCCGATATCGTCAATGCCGGGTTGTCCGCGGTGGTGGTCACCAATAACGATCCCGCACTGGCGCGCCGCTGGTGCGACGAGCTGCTCGACCTGGCCTGGGAGTCGCGCCGCAAGTGGGTCTACGAAGTCGAGCCGCTGGCCAGGTCGTTCGAGCGCGCCAAAGCGATGCAGACGCGGCCGGTGGTGCTGCTCGACCACTACGACAATGCGGCCTCCGGCGGCACGATGGACACGATGGCCGTGCTCAAGGGCATCCTGGACGCCGGGCTCGACGATGTCGCGGTGTTCGCCATCTACGATCCGGCCGCGGTCACGCAGATGAATGAGGCCGGTGTGGGGGCGAAGGTCACGCTCTCACTGGGCGGCAAGCTCGACATGCCGAGCCTCGGGCTCGAGGGCCAGCCGCTCGAGGTGACCGGGACGGTGAAGAACCTCAGCAACGGCCAGTTCCGTAACCGCGGCCCGATGTCCAAAGGCGTCCTCATGGACATGGGCCCCACGGCGGTGCTCGATACCGGCAAGGTCGAGATCGTGGTGATCTCGCGCCAGCAGGAGCCGAACGACCTGGAATGCTTAGCCTCGCAGGGCATCGACCCGACGAAAAAGCGCTACCTGATGCTGAAGAGCCGGGTGCACTGGCGCGCGGGCTTCGGCGACCTGGCCCGCGCCACCGTTGAATGCGCCGGTGTGGGAGTGTGTACTTCGGATTACAGCGTGCTGGACTTCCGCAAAGTCCGCCGCCCCATCTTCCCGCT
>CAZZDV010000188.1:0-4004 GCA_964652785.1 uncultured Bordetella sp. | reverse complement strand
CCTTCGGCCGCATCCACCAGCCTGTCGAGGCTGAAAGAATCGTAGTCGTTGCAAAGCCGGCTGGTCTGGGCGATCGACAGGCCCATGAAGTGCGCGGCCTCCGCTCGCGTGATGCTCAGTTCGTCGATCCGGTGCTGGATCCGGGTGCGCAGCTGGCCACGGAGCCTTGCGCTCGGAGGGGCTTTCGGCTTCGCTTTGGTTTTTGCCACAGTGCGTACTCCCTATGTCTTGTCATTATCGGCATGCTACCCCCCGGCACCGGATCTTGAAAAGCTGTGATATGCAATGAGATGTATCCAAAGCGCCCTTTTGCAAAATTTGCATAGCGAATACCCCTGCTTGCGACGCGGATGGTGTTTTCGCGGCGGAGAAGGGCGGACTTGAATCTTCCGGCATCGCCTGCATCTAAGCGTGCATGAGATCCCGCGACATCCAGACCTTCATGTGGGGCGAAGCCCTGCAGCTCCTCGAGCAGGCCGAGCGCCTGCAGAAGACGTTTTTCCGGCCCGCTGAGTCAGAGCAGTGCTGGGAGCCGCCGATCGATGTGATCGAGACGTCCGAGGCGCTGTTTGTGCACATCGCCTTGCCGGGCGTGCCCGCCGAGACCATCGTCATCGGCCTCGAATCCGACGCGCTGACAGTGTCCGCCGTACGCGGGTTTCCCATTACGTCGCGCGGCGCGAAGCTGCACAGGGTGGAAATCCCCTATGGCCGGTTTTTCAGGCGAATACCGCTGCCGAGCGCCAGCCTCGAACCCGCGGGGCGCTCGTTCATCGACGGTTGCCTCACGCTTGCTTTTCGCAAAATCGCAGTGCAGGAGTAAAGAGAATCATGACCACTGAAGTCATCGAAGCCGTTTCGCCGTCGTCGGCGACCCCCGACCCGACCAACCCGGCCGGCGGCAAGCCGCTGCCGGCGGACGCGATCGCGATCGTCCCGCTGCGCAACATGCTGCTGTTTCCGGGCATCGTGGCGCCGGTGACGTTCGGGCGCGAGAACTCCGTCGCGGCCGCGCAGGATTCGGTCAAGGCCGGTCGGCGCATCGGTTTCCTGCTCCAGCGCGAAGCGCGCGAAGACAATCCCGGACCCGAGGACCTCTACTGGGTCGGCACGAGTGCGCAGATCCTGCGCTACATCACCGGCGCCGAGGGCGCGCACCACATGGTCGTCCAGGGCCAGGAGCGCTTTCGCGTGCTCGAATTCCTGGAAGGCTGGCCCTTCCTGGTCGCGCGCATTGCCGAAGTCGAGTCGAGCGGGGACGAGAAGAGCCCCGACATCGAGGCGCGCTTCCACCAGCTGAAGCAGCGCGCCAAGGAAGCGCTCGGCCTGCTGCCGCAAGCGCCGGACGAACTCGCCGGCGTGATCGCCGGGATCTCCTCGCCCTCGGCGCTGGCCGACCTCGTGGTCAATTTCATGGACGTGAGCGGCCCCGAGAAGCAGTCGCTGCTCGAATGCTTCGACCTGCGCGAGCGGCTCGACCGGGTGCTTCGCATCCTCAACGACCGCGTCGAAGTCCTGCGCATCTCGGCCAAGATCGGCGAGGAAACCAAGAAAGCGTTCGATGAGCGCCAGCGCGAGCACGTGCTGCGCGAGCAGATGCGCCAGATCCAGAAGGAGCTGGGCGAAACCGAAGACTCCGCGGCCGAAATGGAAGAGCTGCGCAAGGCCTTGGACGACGCCGGCATGCCCGAGGACGTGGCCAAGCACGCCAGGAAGGAGCTCAAGCGCCTTGGCCGGATGTCGGAGGCCTCGGGCGAGAGTTCGATGCTGCGCACTTACCTCGAGTGGCTGACCGAGCTGCCCTGGAAAGACGAGGCCGGGACGGCGAACAACTCGGCGATCGACATCGCGGAGGCCCGGCGCATCCTCGACGAGGACCACTATGGCCTGGACAAGATCAAGCGCCGCATCCTCGAATGGCTGTCGGTGAGGAAACTCGCGCCCGAAGGCAAGAGCCCCATCCTGTGTTTTGTCGGCCCGCCAGGCGTGGGCAAGACTTCGCTCGGCCAGAGCATCGCGCGCGCCACGGGGCGCAAGTTCCAGCGCATCGCGCTTGGCGGCGTGCATGACGAGTCCGAGATCCGCGGCCACCGCCGCACCTACATCGGCTCGATGCCGGGCAACATCATCCAGGCGCTCAAGCGCGCCCAGAGCCGCTCGGCCGTGTTCATGCTCGACGAGATCGACAAGGTCGGCGCCGGCGGCTTCCACGGCGACCCGTCGTCGGCGTTGCTCGAGGTGCTGGACCCGGAGCAGAACGCCAGGTTCCGCGACAACTACCTCGGCGTCGATTTCGACCTGTCGAAGGTGCTGTTCATCGCCACCGCGAACGTGCTCGATACGATCCCCGGCCCGTTGCGCGACCGCATGGAGATCATCCAGCTCCCGGGTTACACCGAAGCGGAAAAGCTCGAGATCGCCAGGCGCTACCTGGTCAAGC
Source organism: uncultured Bordetella sp. (assembly GCA_964652785.1). Taxonomy (GTDB): domain Bacteria; phylum Pseudomonadota; class Gammaproteobacteria; order Burkholderiales; family SG8-39; genus SZAS-79. The sequence goes on along the minus strand of CAZZDV010000188.1, from coordinate 1,564 downwards.
GCCAGCTCGAGGCCAACGGCCTCAAGCCCGAGCAGGTCTCGATCACGGACGACGCGCTCAGGTCCATCATTGCGGACTACACCCGCGAGGCGGGCGTGCGCAACCTCGAGCGCGAGATCGGCAGCGTCTTTCGCCGGGGCGCGATGAAGATCGCCGAGGGCGAGGCTGAAACGATCGTGTTCGACGAGCCCGACCTGCACGGCATCCTCGGCGCGAAGAAGTTCGAGAACGAGATCGCCCAGCGCGCCGGCCTGCCCGGTGTTGCGACCGGCCTCGCGTGGACGCCGGTGGGCGGCGACATCCTGTTCATCGAGGCCACCAAGGTGCCGGGCACGGGCAAGCTGATCCTGACCGGGCAGCTCGGCGACGTGATGAAGGAATCGGTGCAGGCGGCCCTGACGCTCGCGAAGATGCTGGTCGGCGATTCGCTCGACAAGACCGACATCCATGTGCACGTGCCGGCGGGCGCGACGCCCAAGGACGGCCCGAGCGCGGGCGTGGCGATGTATCTCGCGCTGGTTTCGCTGCTCATGGACCTGCCGGTGCGGAGCGATGTGGCGATGACCGGCGAGATAAGCTTGCGCGGTCTGGTGCTGCCGATCGGCGGCGTGAAGGAGAAAGTGCTCGCGGCATTGCGCGCCGGCATCAAGACCGTCATGCTGCCGAGGAAGAACGAGAAGGATGTGGAAGACGTACCGGCCGATGCGCGCGCGCGGCTCGAGTTCGTCTTCCTCGACCGGGTCGAGGACGCGGTGAAGCATGCAATCGGCGATTTGCCCAAGTACGTCAAAGACGTCAAAGCAGCCTGAATGAGCCCAACCACGATGACGCCGGAAGAACGTGTACAGCTGGTCCGTTTCCTTCAGTTGCTCGAACAGGCCAACGCCGGCCCGAAGGACGAAGTGGCAGAGGCCATGATCCGGGATGCGCTCACGCGACAACCGGATGCGGCCTACCTGCTCGTGCAGCGGGTGCTGCAGCTCGAACTGGCGCAGCAGTCCAGCCAGGAGGAACTCGAGCGCCTCAAGCGCCAACTGGGCGAGGCGCGCACGAGCGGATTGCCGTCCAGCTTCTTTGGCCAGAATTCGTGGGGTCGGCAGCCTGCGGGCGCGCCCGCGTCCTCGGGTTTGCCTCCCGCTGGTTTGCCTGCCGCTGCTTCGTTGTCGCCGGCCGCGGCGCAGGCACAGGGCCAGCCGCCACGGAGCGCGTGGGGTTCGGGTTTGCTGGGCACGGTGGCTTCGACTGCCGTCGGCGTGGTTGCCGGTTCCATGCTCGCGCAAGGCATCGGCAGCCTGCTCGGAAACCGTGAGGCCGCGCCGCACGATGCAGGCAGTGGCTCCATCCCGCCCGGCGGCGGAACGCTGGTCGAAACCGACTACGGCGCGCAAAGCCCGCGGTCGGACGCCGGGGACGGTTCGAACAATTATGCCTCCGGTGACGGCGGGGACCACGGCGACGTAGGCTGATCCCGCAAGGCAAGGCCCTCGACGTCCGCTCGAAACGCCGCAGCTCGAAACGCCAGTTGCGCGTTCGACGGGGGCCGCGCATCCTCTGAAGGCGTTTT
>CAZZDV010000187.1:1820-7636 GCA_964652785.1 uncultured Bordetella sp. | reverse complement strand
TACGGCATGCAGCACGCGACCGATGGCATCACGCTGCCGCGATTCAAGAAGGCGGGCTTCGGCCTGGTGTCGCTCACGCTGGGCGGGGACAAGACTTTCGGCCCCGAGGCTGCGCTGGCGAACATCGGCAAGGCGATTGCCGTCTGCGCGAAGAACCCGGACCTCTACGTGCTGGTGCAGACCATCGACGACGTCGACCGCGCTCGCAAGGAGGACAAGCTCGCCATCACGATGAATTTCCAGGGCACCAACGCCCTGGCCAACGACCTCGGCATGGTCGAGGTGTTTTATCGACTGGGCGTGCGCCACATGCTCATGGCCTACAACCAGAAGAACCTCGTGGGCGACGGCTGCGCCGAGCGCACCGATGCCGGCCTCTCGCGGTTTGGCCTGGCGATGATCAAGGAAATGAACCGCGTCGGGATGCTGGTCGATGGCACGCATACTGGCTACCGCACCAGCATGGAAGCGATGGAGGCGAGCACTTCACCAAGTATTTTTTCGCATTGCTGCTCGTACTCCGTGTTCCCCCACTACCGCAACATCAAGGATGACCAGATCAAGAAGTGCGCCGAGACCGGCGGCGTGATCGGCGTCAACGGCCTCGGCGAATTCATCGACGACATGGAAGCGACCAGCGAATCCATGTTCAGGCACCTCGACCATATCGTGAACCTGGTCGGGGCGAAGCACGCGGGCATCGGCCTGGACTATGTCAAGGACGTGGCCGGTTTCTGGAAGTACGTCGACGAGAACCCCGAGGCCTGGCCGGACAACCAGGGCAAGGCGAACCGGCACACCAAATTCGTGCAGCCCGAGCAGATCGAGGATCTCGCCGAGCTCATGTGCAGGAAGAACTATCCCGAGGAAAGCATCCGCGGCATCCTCGGAGGCAATTTCCACCGGGTCTGCAAGCAGGTCTGGAAGTAGACGCGAGTAACATTCCCAATACACGGAGGGTTTCCATGAAGCGCAGAGAATTCGTAGGGGCAGGGTTGGCGATGGCGGGGGCGGGCATGCTTGGTGCGCACTCCGCCCACGCGCAGGGCAAGCAGATCGTCGTCACCAACTGGGGCGGTGACTGGAACGACCGCACGGTGAAGCACATCGAGGCGCCGCTGCTCGAGGCCAAGGGCTGGACGATCGTGCGCGACCTGAACGAGCAGCCCCAGCGCATGACCAAGGTACTGGCCGAGCGGCGCCTGCCGAGGGGCACGGTCGACGTGGCCCACTTCGCCGAGGCCGAGGCCTATACCCTCAACGTCAATGAAGCGCTGGAAACCATCGACTACTCGAAAATCCCGAACGCGGCGACCATGATCGACCAGATGAAGCGGCCGTACTTCATGCCGTGGCTGTACTCGGCCTGGGAGATCGTCTACCTCGCCGACAAGATCAAGGAGCCGGTCACCTCCTACAACGACCTCTGGAACCCGAAGTACGCCGGCAAGATCGGCGTCATGGACCAGAACTACGGCGCGGCCATGCAGGTCGCGAGCATCCTCTCCGGCGGCAAGATGGACAACCTGGAGGGCGCCAAGAAAAAGCTGCTCGAATGGAAGAAGGCCGTCCAGCCCAAGGTCTATCCGTCGCACCAGCAGGCTCAAGCCGCACTCAAGGCCGACGAGATCTGGATGATCGGCAACTGGAAGGCTCGCGGACTGCAGTGGCAGAAGGACGGCCTCAATGTGCGCGTCGCCTCGCCCAAGGAAGGCGGCATCCACACCGTGTTCGGCGTGGTGATCCCGAAGCGCGCGGCGAACAAGGAGGGCGCCTATGCCTACCTGAACGCGCTGATCGACCCGGTCGGCATGCGCAACCTGTGCTCGGACAACTTCTACGCGCCCCCGACGACCGCGGTCAACATCCCCGGCGAAGTCGGCGCAAAGATCGCGTTCACGCCGGCGCAGACCGCGGCCTTGCACTATTACGACCAGAAGTACTGGTCCGAGAACGTCACCAAGTGGCTCGAGTGGTGGAAGAAGGACTTCCTGACCACGTAGGCGAATCGGGTCCGGCCGATGGCGGGTAGCAGGAACGGCGGGGAAGCACGCAACTGGGGCGGCACGGCGCTCGTCGTGCCGGCGCTTGTCCTGGTGGCGGCCTTCCTGCTGGCCCCGCTTGCGCTGATCCTCCGATACAGCTTCGACAAGTACGACCCGGTCAAGCTGATGCTCGGGGTGTTCAGCTTCGGCAACTACGTGCAGGCGGTTGCCGATCCCTACTACCGCAAAGTCCTGCTGACGACGGCCGAGATCGCCGGATTGTCGACTGCGATCGTCATGCTGCTGGCGTTCCCGGTGGCCTACTACATCTCGCGCGTCGAGTCGCAGCGGCTGAGGGGCTGGCTGATCATCCTGACGATGCTGCCGCTGTTGCTGGGCAACGCCGTCCGCTCGGCCGCCTGGATGGTGGTCATGGGCTCCAAGGGCGTCGCCAATTCGATCTTCCTCGGCATCGGGCTGGTCGAGGAACCGATCAAGATTCTCTACACGCCCACCGCCGTCGTCATCGCGCTGGTCTCCGTGCTGCTGCCGTTTGCGATCATCACGCTGCAGGCGGTCATGGATTCGATCCCCACGAGCCTGGAGGAGGCCGGACAGTCGCTCGGCCATTCGCCCCTGCGCACGGTATTCGAGGTGGTGCTGCCGCTTTCGATGCCGGGCGTCGTGGCTGCCTCGGCCATTTGCTTTGCGCTGGCGATGAATGCCTACGCGACGCCGGTGCTGATCGGCGGGCCGACCATGAAGATGATGGGGCCCGTGGTCTACGAACAGATCGCGAAGGCCAACAACTGGCCGGTCGGCTCGACGCTGGCCTGGATCCTCATGGCGGTGACGCTGGTGCTTACCGTGCTCTCCACGCGTTTCCTCAGTCGGAAGCACTTCTGAGGATGGGCGGCGTCTCGTTCGGCCGGGTGGCGTTCATCGCGCTCGTGATCGCGATCTTCACGTTCGTGATCGCGCCGCTGCTGACGATCATCTGGGCGAGCTTCTTCGTCGACAAAATCCTCACTTTCCCCCCGACCGGCTACACGCTGAGCTGGTATGCGCGCGCCTGGGACCTCGAAGAATTCGCAAACGGTTTCCTCATGAGCCTGAAGATCGGCGCATGCGCCACGGTTGCGTCGCTTGCGATCGGCGTGCCTGCCGCGCTTGCGATCGAGCGATACCCTTTCCCGGGCCGGGAGACGGTGCGCCAGTTCCTGCTCTCGCCGATGTATGTGCCGGCCATCGTGGCCGGTGCCGCGGTCTACATCTATTTCATCGAGGTCGAGATCCTGACGAATTTCCAGCTTGCGGCCACGTTCACCGGCCTCGTGATTGCGCATACGCTGGTGGCGCTGCCCTGGACCCTGCGGCTGGTCTGCGCGTCGCTGCTCTCGGCAAACGTCGTCTCCGAAGAGGCGGCCCGCAGCCTCGGGGCCAACGCCCTGCAGACCTTCTTCTATGTCACGCTGCCGATCATCCGGCCGGGCATGATCGCCGCGGCGATGTTCTCTTTCATCGCCTCGTTTTCGGATCTCGAGAAGTCGCTGTTCCTGGTCGGGCCAGGCAAGACCACGCTGCCGATCGCGATCATCAACTACCTCGAATGGAACCTCGACCCGACGATCTCGGCGGTCGCCACGGTCCAGATCGTCATCATTGCGGCGGCGCTGATCATTTCGGACCGCTTCGTCAAACTCGGGAAAGCGTTCTAGGCCATGGCCGGTGTAACCCTCAGCAACATCCGCAAGGACTACGGGGCGCTCGCCGCGGTCGACGACGTGTCGCTCGACATCCTCGATGGCGAGCTCCTGGCGCTGCTCGGCCCCAGCGGCTGCGGCAAGACCACCACGTTGCGCATGATCGCGGGTTTTGTCGTGCCGACCGCCGGCACGGTGAAGTTCGGCGAGCGCGAGGTCACGCGCGTGCCGGTGCACAAGCGCAACGTCGGCATGGTGTTCCAGGGCTATGCGCTCTTTCCGCACCTCACGGTGGCCAAGAACGTCGAGTTCGGCTTGAAGGTGCGCGGTTGGGACAAGGCCAGGATCGCCGCGCGCGTGACCGAGATGCTGCGCTGGGTGCAGCTCGAAGCGTTGGCCGAACGCCAGCCGCGCGCGCTCTCGGGCGGCCAGCAGCAGCGCGTGGCGCTTGCCCGCGCCATGGCCAACCACCCCGACGTGCTGCTGCTGGATGAGCCTTTCTCCGCGCTGGACGCCAAGCTGCGCACCCAGATGCGCACCGAGATCCGCGAGCTGCAAAGGCAGGCCGGCATCACCTCGGTGTTTGTCACCCACGACCAGGAAGAGGCGATGGCGATTGCCGACCGCATCGGCGTCATGAACCACGGCAAGCTCGAGCAGCTCGGCTCGGCCGAAGACCTCTACAAGCGGCCGGTCTCACGCTTCGTCGCGGGCTTCATCGGCAAGTGCAACTTCATCGAGGGCCGCGTGACGGGTCCCGGGCAGTTCGAGACGGCGAACGCGCAAGTGCTCCGGTTCAGCGGGGAGCATGCCGGCGGTCCGGCGGCGCTCTGTTTCCGGCCCGAGCACGCAACGCTTGCCCCATCCGGTGCTGCCGGGACGAGTTCTACGGTGAGAGTCACCTCGGTGACCTATCTCGGCCCGGTGACCGAGTACGAAGTGGTCTCGGAAGCCGGCGACAAGCTGCTCGTTGCCGCGCCGTCTTCAGGCAACGTCGCCTCGCCCCGGGCAGGCGACAAGGTCTCGCTCACCTGGCGCGTCGAAGACGCTTTCGTCGTCGACTGAGCGAACCCATCGGTCCCGTCAAGCTGCGGGCAGCAACTCTCCGAGCGCGTACAGGGTCTTTTGCGGAAACCGGTCCTGTGGGTAATAGCGCGTGATGGTCTCCAGCGCCTTCGAGTAGCTCTTTATTTCCAGCAGACGCAGCAGGAAGCGCACGTCGTCCTCGTCATGGAACTCGGCGCCGATCCGGAACGCCAGGCATTTCATCGCCAGAAGATACTCCGGCTGCGCCACCAGCACGCGCAGGTGGGAGAGCTCCAGCCAGGGCCGGTACTCGCCGTGCTCGCTCAAGAAACCTTTGACCGCGTCGTTCAGCCAATCGGCGGGAACGCCCGAGCGCGCCGCGATGCGCGCCGCCGCCTCGCGCACCTCGCGCGCCGGGCGAAACAGCGCGTCCACGTCCTCGGTGGACGGCCTGGCCGCATGGGCGAGGCACATCACGGCGCCGCCCACGAGGTAGAGCTCGCCCTTGCAGCCGCCCGCCGCGAGCTCGTCGTTGAGTTGGCCAAACAGGCGGTTCAGTTCCTTCGCCGTGAACCCCGGCATTTCAGACCTGCCCGCCCACCACGGTGTCTACGAAAAGGTTGCGCCGCCGGAAGGCCGCCGGAGAATTCGTCAGCAGATGCAGTCGCAGACTTAGCAGCCCGCTGCCGAAGGATGGCTGCGCCAAGGGCACGATCTCGCGCGTCCACGCTGGCGGCCTCTCGCCCGCGACCGCGCAGACGTGCTCGACCATCGCGGCAACGGTGTTTGCAAGGCGTTCGGAGAGCCCCGCGGGCGGCGGAGCTTCGAGCGTCTCGGCGAGTTTTCCCGCGGCGAACTGACCTGCGGCGAATTCCGCGAGCCAACGGCTAAGCGCCGCGAGCGCGAGCCGCTTGTCGTCAGAACGCTGGATGTCGCGCAATAGACCGTGCCACTGCGCGGACCGGCCGGGAAGCAGCTTGCCCAGCACATAGGCCGACATCCCGAGGCCCGCTTGCCGCGCGGCCCGTTCGATCGCCGCCTTCTCTGCCGGGGCGACCCGGATTTGCAGTTGCGCAGTTTTCATATGGGGCAGCTTGCGTCG
>CAZZDV010000187.1:0-1720 GCA_964652785.1 uncultured Bordetella sp. | reverse complement strand
GTCAGGCCGCCTTGGCCTGAAGCGCTTTCGCGCCGATCTCCTCCAGGTACTGCAGGCAGCGCTCGGTCGTCTCCACGTCGCCGAACTTGGCGTCGATGTCGAAGAGGTTCCAGAGCACCGCCCCCGGCACGCGATCACCGATCGCTTCCTTGACCGCGATCGGGCGGAAGCCGTCGGCCAGGCCGTCGCAGATCGTTTCGCGCACGCAGGCCGAGGCGGTCACGCCGGTGACCAGGATCGTGTCCACGCCGGCCGCGCGCAGGAACCCCGCGAGATAGGTGCCGTGGAAGGCGCTTGCGCGCTTCTTGATGAGGAGCTGCTCGCCTTCGATCGGCGCGATGCGCGAATCGATCGCCCAGAGTTCGGTGTCCTTGGCGTTGACCACGTCGACCGGGATCTTGTCGTGCCACAGGCCCATGTCCGTGTGCGGGTTCTTGCGGTCGGTCACCTGGTAGCAGGTCGTGACGTGGACCACGGGAAAGCCGTGCTTGCGAAAGCTCGCGAGCAGCTTCTGCATCGAGGGAATGATCTGGTCGTCGACGTGCTCGCAGGTAAAGGGATTGCCGGGGCGCGTCCACGCATTGGCCAGATCGACGCTGATGAGGGCGGGCTTGGACCCGAACCCGACGCGGCGCTGGAATCCGCGCGCCTGGTAGCGGCGGGTGGCTTCGGCGAAGGCGGCTTCGAGGGCGGCTTCGAGTTGCTTGTCTGCGATATCGGTCGTCATTGGGTTCTCCTTGGGTGATGCGCGATGGTAGACAGGTGGCGTCCGGGTTTGATATCAATGCAAGCTTGATTGATGCAAATTGAGGCAACAATGCCGAAGCCTGCGATTTCCGCCACCCGCGCCCCGAAGTTCGACCTGCGGCAGGCGCGCGCCTTCCTGTTCGTGGCTGAAGACCTGCATTTCGGACGGGCCGCCGGGCGCCTGTTCATGACCCAGCCGGGGTTGAGCCGCAGCATCCGGGCGCTGGAGGACTCCGTGGGCGTGCCGCTGTTCGAACGCTCGACGCGGCGCGTGCGCCTCACGTCGGCGGGCGAAGCCTTTGCCGCCGAGTGCCGGCTCGCGCTGGGGCACTTCGAGCTGGCCGAAACCGCGGCGCGCAATGCGGCTGAGGGCAGGGAGGGGCGCCTGCGCGTGGGTTACATGGATTTCGCGATCAACGGCCGGTTGCCGCAGATCATCAGGGCATTCCGGGACCAATACCCGCAGGTGCGCCTCGACCTCGAATACATCCCGACGGCGATGCAGCACTGGGCCTTGCTCGAAGGGCGCATCGACATCGGCTTCGTGATCGGCGAGTTCAGCGCGCCCAAAGTCATGAACCTGCTCGTCGAGCGGGACGATTTCGTGGCCTTGCTGCCCGAGGGGCACGCACTTTCATCGCGCTCGTCGATCCGGCTCAGCGACCTGGCGGCCGAGCCGTTCGTGCTGGGGTCCGAGGACGCATTCAGCAGTTTTCGCGCGCTGTTGTTTCCGCTTTGCCACAACGCGGGCTTTTTCCCGCGCATCGTCCAGCAGGCATCGAACACGAGCGGGATTTTCGGCATGGTGGCCGCCGGGGTGGGCGTGACGCTGTACGCGGGCTGTGCGCGCAACCTGCGGCGCGCCGGGGTACTGGTGAAGCCGCTGGCCGATGTGCGGGAAACGATCCCGACCTTTGCCGCCTGGGTGGCCGATCACCCGTCGGAGGTGCTTCGGCGGTTCAAGGACGCGGTG
>CAZZDV010000186.1:3776-7644 GCA_964652785.1 uncultured Bordetella sp. | reverse complement strand
TAGCGCGATTGCCTGGCTATACTAATGCCTGACTGAACCTAGTATAGCGACCGGCTGCCGCCGGGATACCGCGGAGCAAAAATGGCCGCAAGCTTCTGGCCTCGCCCGCCGAAATGCCCGAAAATATCGACCTCTTTCGAACTGTTCCCGAACTCCACCCCATGGCCGCCAAGCTCCCCACCACGATCGACGAAACCCTCAAACTGCTGACCTCGGCCGACTACGTTGCCGACCGGAGCCTGGCGACCTCGGTGTTCCTTGCGCTGGCGATGAAGCGGCCGCTGTTCCTCGAGGGCGAGGCCGGTGTGGGCAAGACCGAGATCGCCAAGGTGATGGCTGCGTCGCTTGGCCGCGAGCTCATCCGCCTGCAGTGCTACGAGGGCCTCGACATCGCGCAGGCCGCTTACGAGTGGAATTACTCGCGCCAGATGATCGAGATCCGCCTCGCCGAGGCCGCGGGAGAAAAGTCCAAGGACAAGCTCGCCGCCGACATTTTCTCCGAGCGCTTCCTCATCAAGCGGCCGCTCGCGCGCGCGCTCGAAGGCGCGCCGGGCAAGGCGCCCGTGCTGCTCATCGACGAGCTGGACCGCACCGATGAGCCTTTCGAGGCGTACCTGCTCGAAGTCCTGTCCGACTTCCAGATCACGATCCCCGAGACCGGCACGCTCAAGGCCGCCGAGCCGCCGATCGTGGTGATCACCTCGAACCGCACGCGCGAGATCCACGACGCGGTCAAGCGCCGGTGTCTGTATCACTGGGTGGATTACCCCGATGCGGCGCGCGAGCTCGACATCCTGCGCCGCAAGGCGCCCAAGGCCGCCGAGAACCTCTCCAGGGAGATCGTCACTTTCGTGCAGCGCCTGCGCACCGTCGACCTCTTCAAGCTGCCCGGGGTGGCCGAGACCATCGACTGGGCCAACGCGCTGGTGGCCCTGGACAAGATCGCCCTCGACCCGCAGACGGTCAACGACACCCTCGGCGTGCTGCTCAAGTACCAGGACGACATCGAGCGCATCGCGGGCCAGGAAGCCGAGCGCCTGACCGCCGAAGCCAAGGCTGCCGCCGCGGCCTGACCGGATCCACAAGGGCAATGCTGCTCGTCCCCGAATCGACGCCCGGCCACGGCAAGCTCGCCGAGAACGTCATGCACTTCGCGCGCATCCTGCGCGGCGCGGGGCTGCGCGTGGGGCCGGACCGCGTGATCGACTGCATGAAGGCCATCGAGCTCGCCGGCACTGCCCGCCGCGACGACTTCTACTGGACCATGTCGGCGATCTTCCTCTCGCGGGAGGAGCAGCGCCCGATCTTCGACCAGGCGTTCCAGATCTTCTGGCGCGACCCCAAGCTGCTCGAGAAGATGATGCAGGCGCTGCTGCCGGCCACCTACGGCAAGACCGGCCGCGAGGAGCAGGAGCAGAGCCAGCGCCTGACCGATGCCCTCTTCAACAAGAAGCGCGACGAACCCGAGCAACAGCCCGAGCAGAAAATCGACCTCGATGCCAAGCTCACGTTCTCCTCGCGCGAAGTCCTGCAGCGCATGGACTTCGACACCATGACCGCCGCGGAGCTGGCCGAAGCCAAGAAGATGCTCGCCCAGTTGCGCCTGCCGCTGCCCGAGGTGCGCACGCGCCGCCAGGCGCCGGATGCGCGCGGCGCGCGAGTCGACCTGCGCGCGACCCTGCGCGCAAGCCTGCGCGGCGGCAGCGCGATGATCCCGCTGGTGCGCACCGCGCCCAAGACGCTGCATCCGCCGCTGGTCGTGCTGTGCGACATCTCGGGCTCGATGAATCCCTACGCGCGCATGTTCCTGCACTTCCTGCACGCGATCACCAACGACCGCGACCGCGTGAGCGTGTTCGTCTTCGGCACGCGCCTGACCAACGTCACCCGCCAGCTCAAGCACCGCGACGTCGACGTGGCGATGACGCGCGTGGCCGACGCGATCAAGGACTGGTCCGGCGGCACGCGCATCGGCACGTGCCTGCACGACTTCAACTTCAAGTGGGGCCGCCGTGTCCTTGGCCAGAACGCGTGCCTGCTGCTGGTCACCGACGGCCTGGACCGCGAGGCCGGCGAAGGCCTTGCGGAGGAGATGGAGCGCCTGCGCATGGCCTGCCGCTACATCATCTGGATGAATCCGCTGCTGCGATACGACAAGTTCGAGGCCAAGCCGGCCGGAGTGCGAGCGATGCTGCCTTACGTCGACCGGTTCCTGCCGGTGCATAATCTGAAGAGCCTGATCGACCTGGGGCGCATGATGGGCGAACCCGCCCGGCGCACAACGCTATCCCGGGCGAAACGCACTCATTAAAAGGAATTCCGCATGGAAATGTCCGGCGAGCAGCTGATCCCGGCTACGCAGAAGCAAACCTGGGACGCGCTCAACGATCCCGAGATCCTCAAGGCCTGCGTCCCCGGCTGCGAGTCGATCGAGAAGACCGGCGAGAACGAGTATGAAGTGCGCATGACAGCGCGCATCGGCCCGGTTTCAGCCAAGTTCAAGGGCAAGCTCGCGTTGTCCGACCTCGACCCGCCGAACTCGTACTCGATCGCCTTCGAGGGCCAGGGCGGCGTGGCGGGCTTCGGCAAGGGCGGGGCGAAAGTGCAGCTCGCCCCCGAGGGCCACGACACCAAGCTGGTCTACCAGGTGAAGGCCAACGTCGGCGGCAAGCTCGCGCAGATCGGCTCGCGGCTGGTGGATGCGGCGGCCAAGAAGCTGTCCATGGAGTTCTTCAACGCGTTCAACGCCAAGGTCGCGACGCTCTACCCGGCGCATGGCACCGGCGGCGGCCATGACGACGATCCTCATGGCGGCGACCATGGCGAGGACCACCATCCGGAACCGGTGGCCGACGATCCGGACAAGCCCAGGGTCGATGACGCCACGCTGCGCTTCCTGGCGGCCGGCAGCCTCGTCGTCTTCGCAGTTTCACTGATGACGCTGGTCTAAGGGTGTTCCTCAAACCAATGCGCCTCGGGATTCTTGCAGCGCTGCTGTTGTCAGGCTTGGTGGCCGGCTGCGTCTCGCTGACCGAGTCGCTCGACTCGAGCTTCCTGTTCCGGGCGCGCCCGGCGGACCCGGAACGCCTGGCTCGCGTGGCGCAACTCGATGGCGTGGAGGAGGTCCGCATCACCGCGCCCGACGGGGTCACGATTCATGGCTGGATCAAGCGCGCGCCCGCGGCCGCCAAAGGCGAGCGCTATCCGCTGGTGATCGTGTTCGGCGGCGTGGCGCGCGAAACCTCGTGGATGCTCAACTGGGGCGAGAAGCCGCCGGCCTGGGGCTGGCTCGTGGTGAATTACCGCGGCTACGGGCTTTCGGGCGGCGTGCCCAGCGAATCGACGGTGGTCGAGGACGCCAAGCGCATTTTCGACTACGCGGCCGCGCGGCCGGACGTCGATCCGGAAAAGATCGTGGTGCTGGGGCGCAGCCTTGGATCGTATGTGGCGGTCAGGCTCGCGGCATCGCGCCCGCTCGCGGGCACCATCCTCGCTACGCCTTTCGACAGCATCGCCGCAGTGGCCGTGGGCCGCTATCCCTTCCTGCCGATGGGGTTGCTGGTCGGGGGCCGCTATGACTCGGCTTCGATCGCGCCGAGCATCCGCACGCCCGCGCTTTTCCTGCTGGCGGGCACCGACGAGGTCACCCCACCGCAGCATGGCGAGGCGCTAGCCAAGGCCTGGGGCGGTCCGAAAACCCTCTTTACGCTGCCGGAAACCGGCCACCGCGGGGTCGAGTGGCGCAAGGAGTACTGGACGCACATCGCGCGCTTTCTTGGCACGCTCGCGCCTGCGCAGCAGGCACGCGCGCTCTAGGTACAGGGGAACCCAGGTTCCCCCGTGCCCCTTCCTAAGGTACAGGGGAACC
>CAZZDV010000186.1:0-3676 GCA_964652785.1 uncultured Bordetella sp. | reverse complement strand
TAGGTACAGGGGAACCCAGGTTCCCCCGTGCCCCTTCCTAAGGTACAGGGGAACCCAGGTTCCCCCGTGCCCCTTCCTAAGGTACAGGGGAACCCAGGTTCCCCCGTGCCCCCTCCTAAGGTACAGGGGAACCAGGGTTCCCCTGTACCTAAGTCGTCCTGGATGCGGCGTGTCAGTTGCCCGCTATCGTCATGTTTTCGATGAGGATCGAGCCGGACTCGCGTGAGCCGCGCACGAGCGTGTCGCTTCCGATCTCGAGTATCGATTTGAACATCGTGCCGAGATTGCCTGCGATCGTGATTTCTTCCACGGGGTACTGGATCTCGCCGTCCTCCACCCAGTAGCCGGCCGCGCCGCGCGAGTAATCGCCGGTAATGAGGTTGATGCCCTGGCCGAGCAGCTCGGTCACCAGCAGGCCGCGATGCATCTTCTTCAGCATGGCGCGGAAATCGCGCGTGCCGGGCTTCACCACGAGGTTGTGGTTGCCGCCCGCGCTGCCCGTGCTCTGCAGCCCGAGCTTGCGCGCCGAGTACGTGCCGAGGAAATAGCCTTCGACCACGCCGTCCTTCACGATGCTGCGCCGGCGGGTGGCGACACCCTCCTCGTCGAAGGGCGAGCTCGCGAGTCCCTGGCGCTCGTGGGGGCGCTCCTCGATCGACACCAGCGGCGAAAAAACCTGCTTGCCCATGCTCTCGAGCAGGAAAGTCGACTTGCGGTAAAGGCTCCCGCCGCTCACCGCCGAGACGAAATGGCCGATGAGGCCGCTTGCGAGCGGCGCTTCGAAGAGCACCGGCGACTGGCGCGTGTCGATCTTGCGCGCGCGCAAGCGTGCCAGCGCGCGCTCGCCCGCATACCGGCCAAGCTGCTCGGGATCGGCGATGCCGGCGGGCCGGCGGGCCGAGCTGTACCAGTCGTCGCGCTGCATCTGGCCTTTTTCCTCGGCGATCATCGAGGAGCCGAGCGAATGCCGGGAGGTCGGGAACCCGGCCATGAAGCCCAGGCTGTTGGCGAAGATGAACTGCGAGTGCTGCGCGGAGACCGAGGTGCCTTCGGTGTTCCTGATCCTGGGCGAGAGCGCGAAGGCCGCCGCTTCGCAGCGCTTGGCGATGTCGATCGCGTCTTCGGGCGTCACCTGCCACGCGTGATAGAGGTCGAGGTCCGGCAGGTCCTTCGCCATCTGCTCCGGTTCCGGCAGCCCCGCGGCATCGTCCTCGGCCGTGTGGCGCGCGATCGCGATCGCCGCTTCGACCGTCTGCCGCAGCGCCGCGGCCGAGAAGTCCGACGTGCTCGCATGCCCGCGCTTGACGCGCGGGCGCGAGCCCAGGTGCACCGAGACGCCGATGCCCTTGTCGCGGTTGTGCTCGAGCGTGTCGATATTGCCCTTGCGCACGGTGACGGAGAGGCCGAAGCCCTCGGAGACATCGCACTCGCAGGCCGCGGCGCCAAGCGCCTTTGCGTGGTCGAGCACGGTCTGGGCGAACTCGCGCAGCTGCGAATCGCTGTAGGTGAAGCGGTTGTCGATTTTCATGGCGCGTTATCATAGCGGCAATGGACGACGAAATCCTCAGCAAGACAAGGAAAAAGGCGCAGTCGCACGCACTGCAGAAGCTCGGCGTGGAACTCGTGGAATTGTCGAAGGAAAGGCTTGACTCGATGGCATTGCCCGAGGCCCTTGCGCAGGCCGTGCGCGAGGCGCGCCGCATCACCGCGCACGAAGGCCGCCGCCGGCAGATGCAGTACATCGGCAAGCTCATGCGCGACATCGACCCGGCGCCGATCCAGGAGCGGCTCGATGCCTGGCGCGGTCAGTCGAAAGCCGAGGTTGCGCGCCAGCACGGCATGGAGCGCATGCGCGAGCGCCTCATCGCGGACGACACGGCGCTGACCGAATTCGCGGCGAAGCACCCGGGCGTGGACCTGCAGGCTTTGCGCGTGCTGATCCGCAACGCGCGCAAGGAAACCGCCGAGGGTCGCCCACCCAAGGCCTATCGCGAAATCTTCAAGGTGATCCGCGACGCGCAATGACTAAGGACAGCAAAGACGAACTCCTCATCGGCCTCGTGTCGATCAGCGACCGCGCCTCCTCGGGCGTTTACGAGGACGCGGGAATTCCTGCCCTGAAGGACTGGTTCGGCGCGGCGATGGCCTCGCCGTGGCGAATGGAAACTCGCCTGATCCCGGACGAACAGCCGCTGATCGAGTCCACGCTGATCGAGCTTGTAGACGAGGCTGGATGCCATCTCGTGCTGACGACCGGCGGCACCGGCCCTGCGCCGCGCGACGTGACGCCGGAAGCGACGCTCGCGGTCGCGGACAAGGTCATGCCCGGGTTCGGCGAGCAGATGCGCGCGGTCAGCCTCAAGTACGTGCCTACCGCAATCCTCTCGAGGCAGGTGGCAGTGATCCGCAAAGGCGCGCTGATCATCAACCTGCCGGGCCAGCCAAAGGCGATCAAGGAGACGCTCGATGGCGTCTTCGCCGCGGTGCCCTACTGCATCGACCTGATCGGCGGGCCTTACATCGAGACCAACGAAGCGGTGCTCAAGGTTTTCCGGCCGAAGAGCGCGATCCGAAAATAGTTTATTTCCCGATCGTCCACAGGTAAAGGTCGCGCTCGCCGAAGCGCCCCTGCACGCGCAGCGTTTCGCGCGGCGCCCAATCCCCCATGTCGTGCACGTACGAGACGACGCGCGTGCCTGGACGCAGCTCCCGCCACAGCCGGGGCCGCAGCTTCAGATTCAGCTCCGGCCAGAGGAAAAGCATGATCACGTTCGCATCGGCGATCGGCACGGTGAACAGATCGTCCTCGACGAACCGGATGCGCGACTCGACCCCTGCAATCGCCGCATTTGCGCGGCTCTCGCGGATGCGCACCGGATCGATGTCCACGCAAACGCCGCGCGCGCCGGCCTTCACTGCCGCGATCACGACGCGCCCGTCCCCGCACCCGAGGTCGTAGACGACGTCGCCCGGACGCACGCCGGCGAGCCTGATCATCTGCTCGACCACGTTCGGCGGCGTGGGCTCGTAATGGATATCTGGCGCCCTTGCCGGCGCGGCCTGGGCGCGCGCTTCGGGCAGCGTGGCCACGCACAGTGACGCGCCAAGGGCCAAAGACAGCAGGTGCCTGAGTGGCGTTTGCATCTTCATGACGGGAGTGTAGGCGAGAGTCCCATTGCACGATCCGCGCGCGCTTGTCACTATCGCTCAATGGCCACCGGAAGTCTCCTCGCCCTCCTGGACGATATCGCGACCGTCCTCGACGACGTCGCGATCCTCACCAAGATCGCCGCCAAGAAAACCGCGGGCGTGCTCGGCGACGACCTCGCGCTGAACGCGCAGCAGGTTTCGGGCGTCAAGGCCGAGCGCGAATTGCCGGTGGTCTGGGCCGTGGCCAAGGGATCGATGATCAACAAGGCGATCCTCGTGCCGGCGGCGCTCCTCCTCAGCGTGTTCGCGCCGTGGGCGGTGACGCCGGTCCTCATGATCGGCGGTGCGTACCTGTGCTACGAGGGCTTCGAGAAGATCGCCCACAAGCTCATGCACCGCAAGAAGGAAGACGAGGCGCAACATGCCGAGCTCGCGCAGGCTCTCGCCGATCCCTCGGTGGACATCGCCGCGCTCGAGAAGGACAAGATCAAGGGCGCGGTCCGCACCGACTTCATCCTGTCGGCCG
>CAZZDV010000185.1:2908-7683 GCA_964652785.1 uncultured Bordetella sp. | reverse complement strand
CGTTGACGAGCTCGCGGATCCTGGAGGCCACCAGCGTGCGGACCGACGCGCGTGCATCCAGCGAGGGGAAATTCGACACGGAAGGAGCGTTCAGAGGTGAAGCCGGATTCGAAAAGGTCTGCGGGGGAGCTATTGTATCCTCCAGGCATGAGCCTCCCCGTCGAGAAAGGCCTCGCCCGCTGGTCTTTCACGATCGCAATCGCCCTCATGGTCATCTGGGGCGTGAACTTCTCGGTCACCAAGACGATCCTCGACCAGGTCTCGGTCGGGGCGATGCTGTTCGTGCGCTTCCTGTGGATGCTGCTGCTCGGCATGGTGCTGCTCGCGTGGCTCTATCGCGGCCGCCTGCGTGAGTCGCTGCCGCACCGGCGGGACTGGCCGCGGTTTATTGCAGCCGGGCTGATCGGGCATACCGCCCACGTCGGCATCGTCACGTGGGGATTGCACTTGTCGACCCCTTTTTCCAGCTCGCTCGTGCTGACCAGCGGGCCGCTGTGGACGCTACTGATCCTCGCCGCGCTCGGCGTCGAAAAGCTCCGCAAGCCGCAGGTGGTCGGCACGGTGGCCGCATTCCTTGGCATCCTGCTCTTCATGTCCGACAAGTTCTCGAGCGGCGTTCTGCGCGCGGGGCTCGGCGACCTGGTGCTGCTGCTCGCAGCCGGCCTGTTCTCGCTCTACACCGTCGTCACACGGCCGCTGACCTCGCGCTACGGTGCACCGGTGCTGCTCGGGTACACGCTGCTGGTCGGGGCGCCACTGGTGCTGCTCTTTTCGTTCCCGGCATTTCTCGCGGAGCCCTGGAGGGAGCTGCCCGCCACGATCTGGCTCTGGATGTTCTATGCGGTGACCATCTCGTCTTTCCTCGGATGGCTGGGCTGGGCCTGGATCAACCAGGTTCGCGGCATCGCAAAAAGCGCCCCTCTCATGTACATGATGCCGCCGATCGCCGGCCTGGTGTCCTGGCTTACGCTCGGTGAAAGTTTTACATGGCTGAAGATCACCGGCGCCCTGGTTACGATGGCGGGGGTGGCCTGGGCGCAGTTCGGCGGAGGTGCCAAACACACCGTCGCGCAGGCCGATAGCGGCTAGACTTTGATCAAGGAGACGATCATGCCGATGACCGGGACAATCCTGCTTGCAGTTGCGCTGTGCGTCTGCGCCGGCCAGGCGCTCGCGCGCAAACCCTCGGTTCAGGAATGCCGCGAAGCCGGTGAGTTCATCCGCAACGCCGCGCTTTCACGCGATGCCGGCATGAAGAGCACCGAACACGAGTCCGACATGCTGCAAAAATGCCTCGCCCGGGTGGATGCCAGTTTCAAGGTGCTGTAGATCTGAAGAAGGCCCGGAACGCGGCGGCGGCCTGTTCGACGCCCTCCGCGTCGACGTCCAGGTGGGTGCAGAGCCGGGTCCGAGGTCGCACCGTTGCTTTTATTCCTGCAGCTTCCAGATGCCCGGCCAGCTCTGTGCAGCGGGGCATCGGGATGTTGATGAAGACCATGTTGGTTTGCACCGACTCGACCGCCAGCCCGGGAATATCACTCAGCAATCGGGCAAGGCGCGCCGCATTGGCGTGATCCTGCGCAAGCCTCTGCACGTTGTGCTCCAGCGCATAGAGGCCGGCCGCAGCGATGACGCCCGCTTGTCGCATGGCGCCGCCGAGGATCTTGCGCGCGCGTTTTGCTCTCCCGACAAGCTCCGCCGGGCCGACGAGCACCGTCCCGGCAGGCGCACCCAGTCCCTTGGAGAGGCAGACGGAGACCGAGTCGAACCCCTTGCAAATCGATTCGGCTGTCACGCCCTGCTTTACGGCAGCGTTGAATATTCGCGCGCCATCCAGATGCGTTGCGAGACCGCGTCGCTGTGCCAACGCGAGCGCCTCGGCGATCCACGATTGCGGCACGACTTTTCCGCCAATCGTGTTCTCCAGGGATAGCAATCGGGTCCGCGCGTAGTGCGGGTCGTCCGGCTTGATTGCGGCCTCGACTTCGGCGAGATCCATAGTGCCGTCGGGTCGGTTCGTCAGGGGCTGCGGCTGAACCGAGCCGAGGACCGCGGCACCCCCGCCTTCATAGCGGTAGGTATGCGCCTCCTGGCCGACAAGGTACTCGTCGCCGCGCTGGCAATGGCTCATCAGTGCAGCGAGGTTCGACTGCGTCCCGGAGGGGAAGAACAGCGCGGCTTCGAAACCGAGCATCTGCGCCGCGCGCACCTGCAGCGCATTTACCGTCGGATCTTCGCCGTAAACGTCGTCTCCAAGCTCGGCGTCCGCCATCGCGGCACGCATGGGCCTCGAGGGTCGGGTCACTGTATCGCTGCGCAGGTCTATGGTCGGGGACATCGGGGGCATCCTCAGATCTCGATCCGCGTGCCGAGCTCGATCACGCGGTTGGTCGGAATGTTGAAGTAGTCGGTGATGCTCGAGGCATTGCGCGCCATCGCGGCGAACATCCGCTCGCGCCAGAGCGCCATGCCGTCGTCGCTCGTCGTCACCGGGATGAGCGTCTCACGGTTGAGGAAGAAGGACGTTTCCAGCATGTTGAACTCCATTCCGAACTTGTCACAGAGCTTGAGCCCGTGGGAGACATCCGGCCGGTCCTTGAAACCGAAATTCATGCGGATCATGTACCAGTCGTTGCCCATCGGCTCGACGCTCACGCGCTCTTCCTCGGGCACCCACGGGATGTCCGCGATGATCACGGTGACGAAAATCACCCGTTCGTGGATTACCTTGTTGTGCGAAAGGTTGTGCAGCAACGCATGCGGCACCGCCCCGGATTCCGGCGCCATGAATATGGCTGTGCCATGCACGCGAGTCGGCGGGTATTCGATCAGGGACTTGCGGAAGCTCTCCAGCGGGATCGCCGAGCTCTGCAGCCGGCGCACCAGGATCTGCCGCCCGCGCCGCCAGGTGAGCATGACGACGAAGATCACGCTGGCCATCAACAGCGGGAACCATCCCCCTTCGGCCAGCTTCAGCAGGCTCGCCGAAAAGAAGGCGATGTCGATGACGATAAAGAACACGGTCGCAAGGAGGCACAGCATGAGGTTGTAGCGCCACGCGTACCGGATTACGAAGAACGTGAGGAACGTGTCGATCAGCATCGTTCCGGTCACGGACAAACCGTAGGCCGAGGCGAGCGCGGACGATGACCCGAACCCGATGACCGCGGCAAGCACCGCTGTGAGCAGGATCCAGTTGACGCTTGGAATGTAGATCTGCCCGATCTCGCGCGAGGTGTGGATGATGTTCATGCGGGGCAGGAAGCCGAGCTGGATGGCCTGCTTGGTGAGCGAGTACGCCCCCGAGATCGTCGCCTGGGAGGCGATGATCCCGGCCAGCGTGGCGAGCGCGACCATCGGGTACAGCGCCCATTCGGGAAACATCAGGTAGAACGGGTTCACGACCGCCCCCGGGTTCGCGAGCAACAATGCGCCCTGGCCCAGGTAGTTGAGCGCCAGCGCGGGGAACACGAGCCCGAACCACGCCATGCGGATCGGCGACTTGCCGAAGTGACCCATGTCGGCGTAGAGCGCCTCCGCGCCCGTCACCGCGAGCACCACGGCCCCAAGCACGACGAATGAGGAAAAGCCGTGCGCGCTGACGAATTTAAGCGCGTGCATCGGGTTCAGCGCCGCAAGGATCGCGGTTTCCCTCGCGATGCAATAGACGCCCACGATCCCAAGCACGGAGAACCACACCAGCATCACCGGCCCGAACAGCCGGCCGACCACCGCGGTCCCGTGGCGCTGGAACATGAAAAGCGCGATCAGGATGGCTACCGCGATCGGGACCACGAAAGGCTTGAGCGCGTTGGTGCCGACGCCCAGGCCTTCCACCGCCGAGAGCACCGTGACCGCCGGAGTAAGCACGGCATCGCCGTAGAAAAGCGCCGCGCCAAAAGCCCCCAGCATCGGCAGAACCACCCGCCATCGCGGAAACCGCTGGACGGCGGAGGACGACAGCGCGAGCAAGGCCATGATGCCGCCCTCGCCTTTGTTGTCCGCGCGCATGATCAGGGTCACGTACTTGAGCGACACCACGATCATGAGCGACCACAGGATGGCGGAGATGCCGCCGACGATGGTCCCCCGGTCCAGCGGGATGCCGTGGACGGGGTTGAAGACTTCCTTGGCGGCGTACAGGACGCTTGTGCCGATGTCCCCGTACACGATCCCCAGAGCGGCGAGGCTCAGTGCTGCCCGGGTCTGGCTGGACTGCGAGTCGTCCGATCCTGCTGCGTCCAAATGCACCTTCCAAGCACGTTGGGGGGGCAATTCTGATACCGCACCGCACTAAACGCAAACCCTGGAAACCTGACTTTCTTGACCAAACCGGCAAGCAGGTGTATACCGCACACTGCAGGATTCTCAAGAAGTGAAATTACAGTCCCGTTGTAACCGCAATCGCGGTATTCATCGGTCTTCGTTTTTCCCTTGACCTTCCAGCATTCGGGCGAACGCCCAATATCAACTTTTGTAAGGAAAATCGAGAATGGCAACCGGTACCGTGAAGTGGTTCAACGATGCGAAGGGCTTTGGATTCATCACCCCCGATGGCGGCGGCAAGGATCTCTTTGCCCATTTCTCCGCGATCGTCGGCGACGGCTTCAAGAGCCTCAAGGAGAATCAGAAGGTTTCGTTTGACGTCACCACTGGCCCCAAAGGCGAGCAGGCGACCAACATCAAGGTCATGTAAGCAACACCGACCGCGATAAAA
Source organism: uncultured Bordetella sp. (assembly GCA_964652785.1). Taxonomy (GTDB): domain Bacteria; phylum Pseudomonadota; class Gammaproteobacteria; order Burkholderiales; family SG8-39; genus SZAS-79. Next base: position 2,966 of record CAZZDV010000185.1, on the reverse strand, counting down.
AAAGCCCGGGAAACCGGGCTTTTTCTTTTAAAGCCCTTGAAAGCGGGCTTTTTCTTTT
>CAZZDV010000185.1:0-2808 GCA_964652785.1 uncultured Bordetella sp. | reverse complement strand
TATGCCGGCCGGCTAGCGCAGCGAGGCGTTCAGCCTTTCGAGCATCCCGGCCCCGGGGCACAGGTCCTTGGCGCTGTACTTGTTGAAAGCCACCTCCGAAGTATTGAGGTGCTCGTGCAGGTCGACCGAATCCCGCTTGGCATACAGCAGCCCTGTCACGACCTCCCCCTGCGCCTGGTGCTCGAGGATGTAGTTCATCGCCCGGTTCTTGTCGTGCGGATCGTATTCGGGGTGGATCTTGCGCAGCCGCAGGACCGAGCCGTCGTGCTGCTCGACCTCGACCACCTCGCCTTCGGGGTAGTCGACCGTGATTTCGCTCTTGCGAGGGATGAAGTCGATGCGGTTCACCGCGTCGTTATGCTCCCTCACGTAGTCGTAGCTCTTGGTGCTGCCCGGATGGTTGTTGAACGCCACGCACGGGCTGACCACGTCGATGAAGGCCGCGCCCTTGTGCGCAATGGCCGCCTTGATGATCGGCACGAGCTGCTGCTTGTCGCCCGAGAAGCTGCGCGCAACGAAGGTCGCTCCCATGATCAGCGCCAGCGACACCGTGTCCACCGGCGCATCGGTGTTCTCGACGCCGCGCTTGGATTTGGAGCCCTGGTCGGCCGTGGCCGAGAACTGGCCCTTGGTGAGGCCGTAGACACCGTTGTTCTCGAGAATGTAGACCATGTTCACGCCGCGCCGCATGACGTGGGCGAACTGCCCGATGCCGATCGAGGCCGAGTCGCCGTCGCCCGAGACGCCCAGGTACAGCAGGTCGCGGTTGGCGAGGTTGGCCCCGGTGAGCACCGAAGGCATGCGCCCGTGGACGGTGTTGAAGCCGTGCGAGTTGCCGAGGAAATAGTCCGGCGTCTTCGAGCTGCAGCCGATGCCGGAGAGTTTGGCCACGCGGTGCGGCTCGATGTCCATTTCCCAGCACGCCTGGATGATCGCCGCCGAGATCGAGTCGTGCCCGCAACCAGCGCAAAGAGTGGAGACCCGGCCCTCGTAATCGCGGCGGGTGAAGCCGACCTTGTTCACCGGCAGCGTCGGGTGGTGGAGCCTCGGTTTGGTGATGTAGGTCATTACGCGGCCTTCCCTTTCTTGAGCGGCTCGACGTTCATGAGCCGGATGCGCTCGCCGATCTCGGCAGTGATGAACCGAGCGGTGATCGGCGTGCCGTCGTAGTGCAGGATCGGCATGACCCGCGCCGGGTCGATGTTGAGTTCGTTGACGATGAGGCCGCGCATCTGGGCGTCGCGGTTCTGCTCCACCACGAAGCACTGGTCGTGGTCGGAGATGAAATCGGTGACCGAATCCGGGAACGGGAACGCGCACACGCGCAGCGTGTCCACATGCAGGCCCTGCGCTTCGAGGGTCTCGATCGCTTCGTTCATCGCCGGGCTGGTCGATCCGTAGAAGATCACGCCGAACTTGGTCTTCTGGCGCGCCTTGCGCAGCACCGGTTGCGGCACGAGGCTCTTGGCGGTCTCGAACTTGCGCAGCAGCCGCTGCACGTTGTAGACATAGTCCGGGCCTGCCTCCGAGTAGGTGGCGTAGGCATTTTTCGTGGTGCCGCGCGTGAAGTAGCCACCCTTGTTCGCGTGCGTGCCCGGGTAGGTCCGGAACGGGATCCCGTCGCCGTCCACGTCGAGGTACCGCCCGAACTCGCGGCCGGCGTCGAGCATTTCGCGGGTCATGATCTTGCCGCGGTCGTAAGCGCGGTCGTCGTCCCATTCAAAGGGCTCGGTCAGGCGCTGGTTCATGCCGATGTCGAGGTCGGTCATCACGAACACCGGCGTCTGCAGCCGGTCGGCGAGGTCAAGCGCCGCCGCGGTGTGCTCGAAGCACTCGTGCGGGTCTTCCGGGAACAGCAGCACGTGCTTGGTGTCGCCGTGCGACGCATACGCGCACGCTACGATGTCCGATTGCTGGGTCCGGGTCGGCATGCCTGTGGAAGGTCCGCCCCGCTGCACGTCGACAATCGTGACCGGGATTTCGGCGAAGTACGCAAGACCGATGAACTCGGTCATCAGTGAAACGCCCGGGCCGGACGTGGCGGTGAATGCGCGCGCTCCGTTCCAGCCCGCGCCGACCACGATACCGATCGATGCGAGTTCGTCCTCAGCCTGCACGATCGCGTACCGGTGCTTGCCGGTTACCTTGTCCACGCGCAGCTTGGAACAATACTTCTCGAAAGCCTCCGCAAGCGAAGACGAAGGCGTGATCGGGTACCACGCGCAGACCGTCGCGCCGCCATAGACCGCCCCAAGCGCCGCGGCGCTGTTGCCATCGACGAAGATCCGGTCGCCGACGTTGTCCGCCTTCTTCACGCGCAGCCCGGTCGCGTGCTTGAGGTGCTCCATCGCGTACTGGCGGCCGAGCTGCAGCGCGTTCAGGTTGGGCTTGAGGAGCTTTTCCTTGCCCTTGTACTGCTCGCCGATCAGCTCCGCGATTGCGCCGGCATCCATGTCGAGCAGCGCCGACAGCGCGCCGATGTAGATGATGTTCTTGAACAGCTGGCGCTGGCGTGGATCGGTGTAAGTCGCATTGCAGATCTCGGTGAGCGGCATGCCGATCACCGTGATGTCGTCGCGAAATTTGGATGCCGGCAGCGGCTTGGTGTTGTCGTAGAAGAGGTAGCCGCCGGGCTCGATCTCCTTGAGGTCGGCATTCCAGGTCTGCGGGTTCATCGCGACCATGAGGTCGACCCCGCCGCGGCGCCCCAGCCACCCTTTTTCGGTGACCCGCACCTCGTACCAGGTCGGCAGCCCCTGAATGTTCGACGGGAAGATGTTGCGCGGGCTGACCGGCACGCCCATGCGC
>CAZZDV010000184.1:0-7746 GCA_964652785.1 uncultured Bordetella sp. | reverse complement strand
GGCGAATCCGGCTGCACTTGCGCGATCACAGCGCCCGGGCGCTCCGCGATGCCTAGCGTGCGCGCCAGCGCTGCCGTGAGGTCCTGCGTGGTAAAGCCCAGCCAGCCGCGCTTCATCTCGCCGAACTTGATGAGCTGCGCCATCACCGTGCGCACGATGCTGGTGGGTACCGCGAAGCCGATGCCGACGTTGCCTCCCTGCCCGCCCGTGGGCCCGAGGATTGCCGTGTTGATGCCGACCAGCTCGCCCTTGAGGTTGACGAGCGCCCCGCCGGAGTTGCCCGGGTTGATTGAGGCGTCGGTCTGGATGAAGTCCTCGTAGCCCGCGGGCAGCAGGCCCGAGCGTCCCAGCGCCGAGACGATCCCCGAGGTCACCGTCTGCCCGATGCCGAACGGGTTGCCGATGGCGATGACGAAATCGCCAACCTGCATCGAGTCGGAGTCGCCGAACCTGGCTTCCACCAATCCCTCGGGCGGGATCGCCAGCAGCGCGAGGTCGGTGGCCGCGTCGCTGCCGACGAGCCTGGCCTGGTGGCGGCGCCCGTCCTTGAGGATCACGAAAGCCTGCAGCGCGTCCTTGATGACGTGGTGGTTGGTGAGCACGTAACCGAGCTTCGCGTCGACGATCACGCCGGAGCCCGCCGAGAGCTGCGGCTCGGGCGAGCGCAGGCCGAAGAAGCGGCGGAAGTACGGGTCGCGCGCGAGCGGGTTGTTTTCTTCAGGTGAGCGCGAGATCACCGAGATGTTGACGACCGCCGGCGTGACCGACTCGACGATCGGCGCGAGCGTGGGCATGCCGTCCCTCATCGGCAGCGCGGGAATCGCAGCCCACGATGACATGGCTAACGCGAACTGCGTTACCGCAAGCAACGCGGCGCGGGACATCGGGCGCAACATGGTGAACATGGCCGGCATTTTAGTGGAAGCAGGCGGTATATTCGCCCCTCCCCCCATTCAGCCATCCCCCGGAGAACCCATGGACAAGAAGACCCACAAGGAGCGTTTCGACGCCGGCCTCAAGACCCGCCGCGAAGTGCTTGGCGCGGCCTACGTCGACAAGAACGTCGCCACCACCGACGACTTCAACCGCGAGTTCCAGGAGCTGCTCAACACCTATTGCTGGAACGACATCTGGAACCGCCCCGGCCTGCCGCGCAAGACGCGCAGCATCATGAACCTGTGCATGCTCACGGCCCTGGGCAAGGCGCCGGAGCTCAAGCTGCACATCCGCGGCGCGCTCACCAACGGCCTCACCAAGGACGAGATCAAGGAGGTCTTCCTGCAGACCGCGATCTATTGCGGCGTGCCGGCCGCGGTCGAGGCTTTCCGCGCCGCGCGCGAGGTGTTCGAGGAAGACGCGAAGAAGTAGCGTTTATACCAGAACAGGGATCTCGATTGCCCTGTAATCCGCACCAGTGCTGGGTTTTATTAAATGAAAGTTGAAGATTCAGGCGCAGGGGCGCGGAGGGTTGGGCGGGTGGATGCGCAAGCCCTAGCCGATTTCCGCGCCGGCGCGCGCGCGTCCGCGCCGGTGCTGCTGGGGGTGTTTCCTTTCGGCGTGGTCACTGGCGTGGCCATGGTGGCCGGCGGCATCCCGCCGCTCGAAGCCATCCTCATGTCGTTCATCGCCTTTGCGGGCGCCTCGCAACTGGCGGCGACGCAACTGCTCGGCGCCGCGGCGCCGGTCGCGGTCATCCTCGTGACCGCGTTCTTCATCAACCTGCGGTTCGTGATGTACAGCGCGTCCATGCGCACTTTCCTCGCGGGCCTGCCATTGCGCTGGCGGCTGGGCCTGGGGTACATCCTCAGCGACAACGCCTACGCGCTGTGCATCACGCGCTACACGCAGCACCCTGAGGACGGCAACCGCCACTGGTACTTTCTCGGCGCGGCGCTGCCGATCTGGGCCGCCTGGCAGGTCGCCACGATCCTGGGCGTGGTCGCGGGCACCTCGGTGCCGGCGGCATGGAAACTCGATTTCGCCGCCCCGCTCGCTTTCATCGCGATGTCCGTGCCGCTGTTGCGCGATCGCGCCATGGTGGCCGCCGCGCTCGCCGCCGGCATCACGGTGGTGCTGGCCTACGCGCTGCCGATGCGCCTTGGCCTCGTGCTCGCCGCTGTCGCCGGCATCCTGGCCGGCCTGCTGGTCGAGACCCGCACCGGGAAGCCCGCGTGAGCCAGGCGACGATCTGGGCCGCGATGCTGGGGATGGGGCTGATCAGCCTGTCGCTGCGGTCCTCCTTCCTGCTGCTCCCCGAAAGGGTGCGGATGCCGGCGCTGCTGCGCCGGGCACTGCGGTTCGTGCCGGCGGCAGTGCTTACCGCGATCTACGCGCCCGAGCTCATGGTCCAGTCGGGGACGATCGACTTCTCGATCGACAATGCGCGCCTCCTGGCAGGGCTGGCCGCGATCGCGGTCGCGTGGCGCCTGCGCCGCACTTTCCTCACCATCCTCGTGGGGATGCTGGCGTTGCATCTGTTCGGTGCGATGATTGGCCGTTGAACCTCCGCACGAAGTTCCGATCCAACCAGCGTTCAAGAAAAAACCACACTCCCTGCCATGACATTTGCCCGCTCGTACCTGCGAGCCGCTTTTGCGGCCCTGCTTGTCCTCAATTTCCATTCCGCGCCAGCCGCCACCGCGCCGCAAAGGGTCACCTCGGTCGAGGGCGTCACCGAATACAAGCTCGACAACGGGCTGCGCATCCTGCTCGTGCCGGACAACTCGGTGGACTCGGTCATGGTCCACATTACCTACCTGGTCGGCTCCCGCCACGAGGGCTATGGCGAGAAAGGCATGGCCCACCTGCTCGAGCACATGCTCTTCAAGGGCACCGCCCGGCACCCGAAGCTCAAGGAAGAATTCGCCGCCCGCGGCGTGAGGTTCAACGGGTCGACCTCCTACGACCGCACCAACTACTACGAGACGATGTCGGCCACGCCCCAGAACCTCGACTGGGCCATCGGAATCGAGGCCGATCGCATGATCAATTCGTTCGTGCGCAAGTCCGACCTCGACAGCGAGATGACGGTCGTGCGCAACGAGTTCGAGTCCGGCGAGAACAATCCCAGCAGCATCCTGCGCCAGCGCATGGCGCAGATCGCCTTCCCCTGGCACAACTACGGCAACGCTGTCATCGGCGCCCGCTCGGATATCGAGAACGTGCCGATCGAGCGGCTGCAGGCCTTCTATCGCATGTACTACCAGCCCGACAACGCGGTCCTCGCCATCGGCGGCAAGTTCGACGAGCAGCAGGTGCTCGGCATGATCGCCAGGCACTTCGGGGCGATCCCCAGGCCCAAGCGCAAGCTGCCCGAGTTGTACACGGCCGACCCCACGCAGGATGGCGAGCGCAGCGTCGTGCTGCGCCGGGCGGGCGACACGCAACTGGTCGCCACGATGTATCGCGCGCCTTCGGGCGGGCACGAGGACTACCCGGCGATCGACGTGCTGGTGCACCTGCTCTCGACGCAGCCGACCGGGCGCCTGCATCGCGCCATGGTGCAGAAAGGCATTGCCAGCTCGATTTTCGGCGGCGAGAGCTCGCTTCACGATCCAGGGTTCATGTATTTCGGCGCGCGCATGCTGAAGACCGCGCCCTCCGAGCCGGTGCGCGACGCGCTGCTGGCGACGGTGGAGAACATCGCCGCGGAACCGATCCGCGAAGAGGAAGTGGCGCGCGCCAAGACCGCGCTCCTGAACGACTTCGACAAGACCCAGATCGATTCGCTGGCCCTAGTCGCGACGCTCGGCGAGTACACCGCCACCGGCGACTGGCGGCTCTTCTACCTGTATCGCGACCGATTGCGCCGAGTCAGCGTGGCCGATGTCCAGCGGGTGGCCCTGGGCTTTCTCAAGCCGGCCAACCGGGTGCTCGGTGCTTTCGTGCCGACCGACAACCCCGACCGCGCCGAGATCCCGCCGGCGCCGGACCTCGCCAAGGCGCTGGCGGGCTACACGGGAGGCAAGGCGCCCCAGCTCGGCGACGCGTTCGACCCGTCGCCCGCGAACATCGAGTCGCGGCTTGTGCGCCGCACGCTCTCCAACGGCATCCGCGTCATCCTGCTGCCCAAGAAAACAACCGGCGGCAACATCGTCGCGCGTCTCGCGCTGCATTGGGGCGATGAAGCCTCCCTCCAGAACAGGTCCACCTCGTGCGCGTTCGCGGGCTCGATGCTCATGCGCGGTTCGCGCAAGAATTCGCGCGCCGAGCTCCAGGCGGCTTTCGAGAAACTCAACGCGAATGTCTCGACCAGCAGCGAAGGCGCGGTGATCGACACGCAGCGCGCGCAATTCCCCGAGGCGCTGCGCCTTGCGGCCGAAGTGCTCAAGGAACCCGCGTTCCCGGCGAGCGAGTTCGCCGAACTCAAGCAGGCGACCATCACCGGCGCCGAGAGCCGGCGCGGCGATCCGTCCTCGATCGCGAGCAAGGACATGGACCGCTACCTGACGCCCTACCCCAAGGGTCACTGGTACTACCGCCCGACCACCGACGAAGAGATCGAGATGCTCAAGGCCACCACGCTGGCCGATACCCAGCGCTGCTACGCCGATTTCTTCGGGGCGACGCAGGCCGAGTTTGCCGCAATCGGCGACTTCGATCCGGAAGCGGTCATGAAGATGGTCGAAGAGCATTTCGGCAACTGGAAATCGCCCCGTCCCTACACGCGCGTTGCGAGCCGCTATTTCGACACGCCGCCGGCCAGGCTGCGGGTGCGCACGCCCGACAAGGCCAACGCCGTGCTGCGGGTCGGCATCAACCTCAACGTGCGTGACGACAATCCCGACTTCCCCGCGCTGGTGCTGGGCAATTTCCTGCTGGGCGGAAATTCGACCTCACGCCTTGCGGCACGCGTGCGCGAGAAGGAAGGCTTGTCCTACGGCACCTACGCCGCGTTTACGGCTTCGCAGCAGGACCCGGTGGGCAGCTTCGCCGTGTCGTCGATCTACGCGCCGCAGAACAGGGCGAAAGTCGAGGCCGCGGTGCGCGAGGAGATCGAGCGTGTAATGCGCGACGGCTACACGGCCGAGGAGCTGGCGGTGGGCAAGAGCGGGCTGCTCGAATCGCGCCGCACCGCGCGCACGCAGGACCGCACGCTGCTCGGGCGCCTGAACCTTTACGCGTTCATCGGCCGCACGTTTGCGTGGGACATCGACTTCGAGAAGAAGATCGCCGCACTGACTTCAGAGCAGATCCGCGACGCGATGCGCCGCCACATGGATCCCGCGAAGATGACCTACCTGGCGGCCGGCGACTTCAAGGAGTAGACGCAGTCCTCCGGCCGTCCGGGCGGTCCTTCAGCAGGTCGCGGATCTCTTCGAGCAGCATTTCCTGCCGCGGCGGCAGCACCTCCACGACCACCTCCGGCTCCTGGCGCTTGAGCCGGTTGATGACCTTCACCGCCATGAAGATCGCCCACGCGATGATCAGGAAATCGACGCAGGTCTGCAGGAACTTGCCGTACTTGATCGTGGCCGCGCCAATCGTGACGGTGAGCGCGGCGAAATTCAGGCCGCCGAGCAGCGTGCCGAGCAGCGGCATGACGATGTCCTCGACCACCGAGGACACGATCTTGCCGAACGCCGCGCCGATGATCACGCCGACCGCGAGGTCGATGACGTTGCCCTTGATCGCGAATTCCCTGAACTCCCTGACAAAACTCATGGCTCCCCCCTGGACTGCGTTGTTCAATCGAGCGGCTCGTATTGCACTTCGGCAATTTCGAGTTCTTCGACTCCGCCCGGCGTGCGCAGCGTGATCCTGTCGCCCTCGCGCGCTTTGATGAGCGCCTTTGCGATCGGCGAGATCCATGACACCCGCCCGCGCGCCATGTCCACTTCATCGAGCCCGACGATCGTGATCTTGCGCTCGGCGCCGTCCCCGGAGCGCACCGTCACCGTCGCGCCGAAAAACACCTGGTCTGTGTCGCGGCCGGCCGAATCGACGACTTCGGAGTTCTCGAGCCTGCGGATGAGATAGCGAACGCGGCGGTCGATCTCGCGCAAGCGCTTCTTGCCGTAGATGTAATCGCCGTTCTCCGAGCGGTCGCCGTTCGAGGCGGCCCACGAAACCGTGCGCACCACCTCGGGCCGGTCCACTTCCACAAGGTGCTTGAGCTCTGCCCTCATCCGGGCGTACCCGGCCGGGGTCATGTAGTAGCGCGAAACGGACGGTTCGGAGGGTTCTGCCGGTTCGTCTTCTTCGGCATCGTCGTTTTCCCGCGTAAATGCCTTGGACATGTGCGATTTTACCGCTCTGGACAGGCCCTGCTTGCCATAGGAGCGAGGCTTGCCCAAAATGGGGGGCCTACTTAAAAAAGAATCGGGGAACCGCATGGCCAAAGACAAGGACGACCTGCTTGGGCGCGTGCGAACACGCGAATGGGTGCTGATGTCCCTGATCGCGCTCACCGCGATCCTCGCGAACCTTCCCAGCGAATTCCTCGAGAAATACCAGCTCAACCCGAACTACCTTGTTGCCGCGCTGAGCTGCACGGTCATCTTCGGCCTCTTTCTGTACCTGCGGTTCTTTTTCTTCCTTGCGGTGGTGCTGCTGATCGCCGGGGCCAACATGCCCGAGCAGATCGCGGACCGGTTCAACGTCTCGAAAGTGCCCCTGATCCTCGCGCTGGTCCTGCTGGTGGGCATCTCGCTCATCAACTACGTCGTCAAGCTGATGCCCACGGGCCTGGAGCCCAAGCCCAAGGCCAAGAGCCCCGAGGGCGTGCGCGCCATGTTCTACGCGATCGAGAAAGGCAACCTCGTCTACGCGCAGAAGGTCATCAGCATGGACTTCGACCCAAATCTTCATCACGACAATGGGTATACGCCGCTCGCTTACGCCGCGATGAAGGGCAACCCGCAAATGGTCGAGTTCTTCCTGCGCAACGGGGCCAATCCCGCGATGACCACCAAGGAAGGCGATACCCCGGTCGAACTGGCACTGCGTTTTGGCCACAGCGAGGTCGCGGACATGCTCAAGCGAGCCCGCCAGGACATGGAAACGCGCGAGGGCGGAACCGCCGCGCCGGCCGCTCCCCAGCAGTCGGTCGCTGCCTGATTCAGGCGCACTGAACGCGCGCTTCGGAGCGCGTGTAAAGCCTTTATATTCAGGCAGTTATGGCTGGCATAAAAGTAGATGTAACGGGGCCGTAATTTGCGCCTAAAATCCGTTCCTTCCCCGCCAACTACTGTATAAAAGATCAGTCCGATGACGTTCAGCCCGCTGAAGTTCGATCCGATACTCGACACGGCCACCCCCTCCCCCGCAGCAGTTTCGACCCCGGCCGTGCAGGAAGTCTGCCGTGACGTGCTGGTCGAAAAGTACGCCAAGCACAAGGAATCGACGATCGGCGAAGTCCGCGCCCGAGTAGCGCGCGCGCTCGCCCAGTTCGAGCCCGAAGACCGCCGCAACCAGTGGGAAAAGCGCTTCCGCCAGGCGCTCGAAGACGGCTTCATCCCCGCCGGGCGCATCAATTCGGCCGCCGGCATCGAGATGCAGGCCACGCTGATCAACTGCTTCGTCCAGCCCGTGGGCGATTCGATTTCCGAGCTCGTCGATGGCCGACCCGGCATCTATACCGCCCTGCAGGAGGCCGCGGAGACGATGCGCCGCGGCGGCGGCGTGGGCTACGACTTCTCCTCGATCCGCCCGAAGGGCTCCGAGGTCAAAGGCACCCAGTCGCGCGCGAGCGGCCCGGTGTCGTACATGCGCGTGTTCGACCGCTCGTGCGAGACCGTTGAATCC
>CAZZDV010000183.1:0-7774 GCA_964652785.1 uncultured Bordetella sp. | reverse complement strand
GGGCGCTGCAGCGCCCTGCATCATCGCCCACGGCCAGAGCATGGGATTCGACAGGGGATTGGATGCGGGATTTGCTTCCGGAGCCGCCCCCGCGGGCTGGCCCGGGGCCCCGGCCACCCCGCGCGAGAAGGCGGCGAAAGCGTTTGCGGCATCGGTCGCGGCGCCCGCGTTGGCTTTCATCGCGACCAGGGCGAGCTTCTGCACTTCGAGTCCCTGGATCGCCATCTTCACCATGTTGAGGTTCATGCCGAGCCACGTTTCAACCGATTTGAGATCCGCGATGCGCTTCTCGACTTCGGCCGGGTCGAGGGTGGGCATTGCCATTCCCGGAACAGGCAGCCCGAGCGGCGCCCACAGCCGGCGGAACATCTCGAACGGGTCCTGCGCACTGCCTGCGGGCTGGTCGGCCATGAGGGGCTCTTTGGCGTGTTCTGAGGCGGCGCAGAGTATGACTGCGAAATCCCGGACTAGGGAGTGCCTGCGAAAAAGGCGGTCACTTCGCCCTGCCTTCCGATCGTGTCCTGGTAGCCCAGGTCGACCAGCGCACGGCAAAAGGACTCCTCGAACAGCAGGTAGCTCGCGAGGTTCGAGCCGGAACGATTCAGGGCGCCGGTCGGGCGCAGCAGCACCCGCACCGCGCGCGGCAGTTCGTGCAGGAAGCGCGCGGCGATGCGCTCGATCGGCTGGCTGGGCGAAATGAACAGCACCTTGATCGGCCGCAGAGGCAGCTTGCCCTCGGCTAGCCGCTCAGGGGGAATCATGCTCACGGTGCGGTTGATTCGCTCGAGCCGCTCGAGGTCCACCGACAGGCTGTCGAGGAAGATGCTGTTGAGCGCATGGCCCGCGATCTGCGCAAGCGACGGGTAGATGTTGGACCGGCTGCGCGCGGTATCCAGTGTCTGCCGACCAGTGCCGACCACGAGCACGCGGTCCGCGCCCAGGTGCAGGGCCGGGCTGATCGGGGCGATCTGGCGCATCGATCCGTCGCCGAAATACTCGCGATGCACCTTGACCGCGGGGAAGATGAAGGGCAGCGAGGCGCTCGCCATGAGGTATTCGAGCTTGAGGGTGACGGCCGCGCCGATGCGCTGGTTCCTCTCCCAGCCCTCGATGCCCGAGCCGCCCTGGAAGAAAGACACGCTCTGCCCGGACGTGTAGCCCGAGGCGGTCACCGACACCGCGTAAAGCGCGCCGCTTTCGATGTTGTCCTGGATGCGCTCGAACGGCAGCGTGCGCGCGAGCATGTCGGCCAGCGGCGAGTTGTCGAGGAGGGAGATCGGGTTGCGGCGCGAGATCAGCATCAGCGAGGCAAGCCATTTGGCGCCGCTGCGGATGATGCTGGGGAAGTCGGCCTTGTACACGTGCTCGACGTGCATGTTCTCCCAGCTTTCGAGCAGGTTGCCTACCGCGCGCGTGAAGTTGTCCGAGTAGGCGGCAAGCGTGGCGGCGTTGATGGCGCCCGCCGAAGTTCCCACCAGGATCGGGAATGGGTTCCTGACCGGGTTGCCGAGGATGTCGCGCACCGCCTTGACCACGCCGACCTGGTAGGCGGCCCGCGCCCCGCCTCCCGTAAGCACGAGGCCCGCGCGGAATTTCGGGCGCAACTCGGTGACGTTGCTTTCGCTTGCGTCGATGCTCATCGAGGCGCGGGGTGAAGCCCCGCTCAGAACAGCGACTGCTCGGCGCCCCGCGGTGCATTCGCGTCGACGACGGCAAGCGCGGTCATGTTGACTATCCTGCGCACCGTCGCCGAAGGGGTGACGATATGCGCCGCCCGCGCGGCCCCCAGCAGGATCGGCCCGATCGTCACGCCGTCGCCGGCGGCAGTCTTGAGGAGGTTGAACGCGATGTTGGCTGCATCCAGCGTCGGCATGATGAGCAGGTTCGCCTCGCCCTTGAGGCGCGAATTGGGGAATACCCGCATGCGGATCTCGGCCGAGATCGCGGCGTCACCGTGCATCTCGCCTTCGACCTCGAGTTCCGGGGCGGCCTCGCGCAGGATCGCCAGCGCGGCCTGCATCTTGCGCGCCGAAGGCACCTCGACCGAGCCGAAATTCGACGCCGACAGCAGCGCTACCTTCGGGACGATTCCGAAGCGGCGGACCTCTTCGGCCGCGAGAATGGTCATCTCGGCAATGTTCTCCGCCGTGGGATCGGGCGTCACGTAGGTGTCGCAGATGAACACCGTGCGGTCGGGCAGCATCAGTGCATTCATCGCCGCGTAATTCTTCACGCCGGGGCGCAGCCCGATCACCTGGTCGATGAACTGCAGGTGCAGCGCATGCGTGCCGAACGTGCCGCAGAGCATGCCGTCGGCCTCGCCCTTGTACATCATCATTGCGCCGATCAGCGTGTTGCGGCGGCGCATCTCGATCTTGGCGTATTCCTGCGAGACGCCTTTGCGCTCGGTCAGGCGGTGGTACGTGGTCCAGTAGTCGCGATAGCGCGGATCGCTCTCCGGGTTGATCAGCGAATACTCGCTGCCCGAACGCATGCGCAGGCCGAAATGCTCGAGCCGGCGCTCGATGACCGAAGGGCGGCCGATGAGGATCGGCATGGCGAGCCCTTCGTCCACAATGACCTGCACGGCCCGCAGGACGCGCTCGTCCTCGCCCTCCGCGTACACGATGCGTTTGGGCGATTCCTTCGCGGCCGCAAAAAGCGGCTTCATGATCAGGCCGGAGTGATAGACGAACTGCGCCAGGGTCGAGCGGTACGCCGCGATGTCTTCGATCGGCCGGGTCGCGACGCCGCTTTCCATCGCGGCCTGCGCAACTGCGGGTGCGATCTTGGCTATCAGCCGCGGGTCGAACGGGCGCGGGATCAGGTACTCCGGCCCGAACTTGAGGTCTTCACCGCCATAAGCGAGGGCGACGATGTCGGAAGCCTCGGCCTGCGCGAGTTCGGCGATCGCGCGCACGGCGGCAAGCTCCATCTCGACCGTGATGCTGGTTGCGCCCACATCCAGCGCCCCGCGGAAAATGAACGGGAAGCACAGCACGTTGTTGACCTGGTTGGGGTAGTCCGAGCGGCCGGTGGCCATGATCGCGTCGCTGCGCACTTCCCTGACGAGTTCCGGGCGGATCTCGGGCTCCGGGTTTGCGAGCGCGAGGATCAGCGGCCGGGCCGCCATGCGCTTGACCATGTCCTGCTTGAGCACGCCGCCGGCCGAAAGGCCGAGGAATACGTCGGCCCCGTCGATGACCTCCGCGAGCGTACGGGCTTTAACGTCCTTGGCGTAGCGATCCTTGTCCGGATCCATGAGCTTCTTGCGCCCGGTGTAGACGACGCCCTCGATGTCGGTGACGAAGATGTTCTCGACCGGCATCCCGAGCTTGACCAGCAGGTCGAGGCAGGCCAGTGCCGCGGCGCCCGCGCCTGAGGTCACTAGCTTCACCTTCTGGATCTCCTTGCCGCCCACTTTCAGCCCGTTGATGATCGCGGCGCACACCGTGATCGCGGTGCCATGCTGGTCGTCATGGAACACCGGGATCTTCATGCGCTCGCGCAGCTTCCTCTCGATGTAGAAGCACTCGGGCGCCTTGATGTCCTCGAGGTTGATGCCGCCGAACGTGGGCTCGAGGGCCGCGATCATGTCGACCAGCTTGTCCGGGTCGCGCTCGTCGACCTCGATGTCGAAGACATCGATGCCGGCGAATTTCTTGAAAAGCACGGCCTTGCCTTCCATCACCGGCTTCGCGGCCAGCGGGCCGATGGCGCCAAGACCGAGCACCGCGGTTCCGTTCGTGATCACGCCAACTAGGTTGCCGCGCGAAGTGAGGTTGATGGCCTCGCGCGGATCGCGCACGATCTCTTCGCAGGCCGCGGCAACCCCGGGCGTATAGGCGAGGGCAAGGTCGCGCTGGTTGGTGAGCTGCTTGGTGGGCAGGATCGAGATCTTGCCCGGGCGCGGCAGGCGATGGTATTCCAGCGCGCTTTTCTTGATCTCGTCTTCCAATTGCCACTCCCTCGCAGCCGGCGGGTCGCCGGGACTTTTTTCTCTCTGAAATTATACCCCCGGCGCATTGCCGGCCCCCCCCCGCTGCAGGGCCTGCGGCGCGCATGGCGTCCGTATAATCGGCCACCCAATCCAGGATTCATTGCAATGCGTGTCAGCGAGTCGATCGGCCTTCCGCAATCGCGAGTGCTGGCCGCTGCGCGCGCGATGCAGATCCAGCCCTTCGAGGTTATGGAGGTCCTGGCGCGAGCCAATGAGCTGGAGCGCGCGGGCCGGCGGATCGTGCGCATGGAGATCGGCGAGCCCGACTTCACCGCGCCCGCGCCGGTGGTCGAGGCGGCCGCGCAGGCCATGCATGCGGGATTGACCGCGTATACGCCCGCGCTCGGCATTCCCGAGCTGCGGGACGCAATCGCGCTGTTCTACAAGGAACGTTACGGGATCGACGTTTCTCCGGCGCGCATCGCGGTCACCGCCGGCGCCTCGGGAGCGCTGCTGCTGACAATCGCGGCGCTGGTCGATCCTGGCGACGAAGTCCTTGTCACCGATCCGGGATATTCATGCTACCGGCACTTCGTGCGAGCGTTCGAAGGGGTGGCCCGCGCTCTGCCGGTTGAACCCGCTGCGGATTTCCAGCCCACCGCAGCGCAGGTTGAAAAAGCCTGGGGTCCGAAGACCAAGGCGGTGATCCTCGCCTCGCCATCGAACCCCACCGGCACGCTGATCGATCCCGCCGAGCTCGCGCGCATCGCGTGTTTCGTGCAAAGCCGCGGCGGCGTGCTCATCTCGGACGAGATCTATCACGGCCTCTCTTATGTCGACCACGTCCGCAGCGCGCTCGAACTGCCCGGCAACGTGGTGGCGATCAACAGCTTCTCGAAATATTTCTGCATGACCGGGTGGCGGCTGGGATGGGCGGTGCTGCCGGAGGAACTCGTGCGCGTATTCGAAAAGCTGGCGCAGCACTTCTTCATCTGCCCGTCCGCGCTTTCGCAGCGCGCGGCCCTGGCCGCCTTCGGTCCCGCGACGATCGAGATCCTCGAAGAACGCAGGCGCGAGTTCCGCCGCAGGCGGGATTTCTTCGTCCCCGCGCTACGGGAGATCGGGTTCGGCGTCCCGGCGCAACCGAACGGGGCGTTTTACGTGTATGCCGATTGCTCGCCTTTCCATGCGGACGGGCGTGCCTTCGCCTTCGAGGTCCTGCTGGAGCGCGCGGGCGTCGCGGCCACGCCGGGGAGCGACTTCGGCTCGCACAACACGAAGCAGTTCGTGCGCTTCGCCTACACGCGGAGCATGGCCGAGATCGAGGAGGGGGTGGACCGCCTCCGGCGCGCCTGCGCCGGCTGATTCGCTGACCGCGGCCCGGAAGGAGATCCGCGGCGCGCAGACGTCAGATTGCGCGGGGGCGGAGCTTGGCGACCGTCTGCTCGATGCGCGAGCGCTCCGACAGGACCAGCTTCGAATACATCGAGGTCGGCTCTTCGTACGCGCCGGCATAGGCCTGGAGCGCGCTCTCCGTTCCGCCAAAGCGCTTCATGTACTCGCGCAGGACCTGCGCACCGACGAGGATATTGACCTCGGGGTCGAGCAGCGCATCGTCGCCGCCGTGCTTGACGAGCTTTTCCTTGTGGAACTTGGGAATCACCTGCATCAGCCCCTTGGCGCCGAAGGTGCTCTCGGCCACGGGGTTGAAGCGGGATTCGACGCCGATGACGGCGAGGATCAGCAGCGGATCGACCGAAGTGTCCGTGCCTATGCGGTAGGCCGCCGCGACGAAGCCGCCCACCGCTTCCTGCGCTACCCGAAAACGCTTGGACAGCATCTCGGTCACTGCGCGCTGCTCTTTCTCGCGCTGGGTCAGCACCGGCGGCTGGATCGGACCCGCGGCGAAATTGGCACCAGGAGGCACGGTGGCCCGCAGGGCAAGCGTTGCCGGGGTCACTACCGCCTCGCGGGACGCGGAGAGCAGCGCTTCGCGCGCTCCCGGATGCGCTGCCGCGATCATCACGGCAAAGCCCACCACGGCGAGCATCACCTGAAGCAAGGTGCGTGCACGTAAGATCGCGCCACCGGAAAGGGCTCGCACCGGTAAATCTTGCAGAGAATTCGCTGTTTCCATCGTCTACCTCCTCATACGTGGATCGTCGCGCTGCCCTTCAAGCAATCCCGATGCCACAAAACGCGCGTGGCGGCTGGGAGTGACCAAAGCTGGGACTGGGTGGATCTTTTTCGGCCGTGGCCGGGATCCGTCCGAAACGCCAGTCTTGGGAGGGTCGTTGACCCTGACTGGCCGGACAAGGGACTGCCTGAACAACATTTGTGCAATGCAACGCGGCGCATTGTAATGGAAATTCCCTCAATTAGTCAATAACTTCACCTCTTTCACGCAAGCCATTGTTGCGCATCGCAAAATTCCGTTGCCAGAAGGGACAATTTTCTTTGTTGCAAAAGACCGAAGCCCGGTAAAATGGGTTGTCAGTCGATTCGGGCGAGTCCTTCGCCCGGATGAAATGAAGACTCGCGGACCAGCCTTGGTCGCCCGGTGCTACGACGCGACCGAGG
Organism: uncultured Bordetella sp.; assembly: GCA_964652785.1. Lineage (GTDB taxonomy): Bacteria > Pseudomonadota > Gammaproteobacteria > Burkholderiales > SG8-39 > SZAS-79. The sequence goes on along the minus strand of CAZZDV010000183.1, from coordinate 1,254 downwards.
CGGTCCGCAGAGCTTCGAGGGCCGGACCCTTAGCTTTCGCTTCGGGTCACTTTCCCTCCGGTTCCCGGTTACGGCCGGGAGCCGGTTGGGAAGGGCCAGGCAGCCGCTGGATTCAGCGCAGTACGCGCGCCGGGTGTTGCAGCGGTCGATGGCCTTACTACTGGTGCTGGCGCCATCGGGGCAACCTGAACAGCCTTTTTTGCAGGCTTCTTGGCCACTTGCTTCGTGGCAGCTTTTTTCGGCTTTACTGCCGGTTTTTTCTTTTTAGCTGCCTTCTTTTTTTTTGCGGCCTTCTTTTTTTTGCCTGCTGCTTTTTTCTTGGCGGGTTTTTTAGCCGCTTTCTTCTTTTTCGAGGCCTTCTTTTTGGTGGCCTTTTTCTTTGCCGTTTTCTTCGCCGCTTTCTTTTTGGCTTTTGCCATGACTAGCTCCTATCAAGTAGTTGCACAGAAAGAGCCCGACCCGAAACGGCCCGGACTATCCAAACCGCCCGGCCGGATGGCCAGGCAGATTGAATCCTTTGATGCACCAGCTCACGCATCTATTCACTTCGCGCTCTTCGCGAGCACGTCCTGGTAGAGCACTTCCGGATCGAGCCGGATTCCGCCCTCCCAGGTCACGGTCGCGGACTCGGGATCCACCGCCACCTTCTCGAACTCCCGCACGTCGCGCCAAAGCTTGAAGGCGCCGATTTCCAGCAGGTTGCCAAGGAAGACGCTGCCCTCGAGCCCGTCGTCGAAACGCAGCCAGAGCTTGTAATCGTCTTCCACCTTGCACGCAGTCACTCGATGCATCTTTGCTCCCTCCCTGTTACCGGGGCAAAAAAAGAGCCGGGTTTCAGTCCCAGCTCAGCGCCCCGCCCGTCTGATACTCGATTACCCTCGTTTCGAAGAAATTTCGCTCTTTCTTCAGGTCGATCATCTCGCTCATCCACGGGAACGGATTCGTCGCCCCCTGGAACAGCACGTCCAGGCCTATCTGCTGGCAGCGCCGGTTGGCGATGTAGCGCAGATACTCCTTGAACATCGGCGCATTCAGGCCGAGCACGCCGCGCGGCAGGGTGTCCTCGGCGTAGCGGTATTCGAGCTCGACGGCCCGCCGGAACAGTCCCTGGATTTCCTCGCGGAACTGGACCGTCCAGAGATGCGGGTTCTCCATCTTGATCTGGTTCACCAGGTCGATGCCGAAGTTGCAGTGCATCGACTCGTCGCGCAGGATGTACTGGTACTGCTCGGCCGCGCCGGTCATCTTGTCTGG
>CAZZDV010000182.1:0-7819 GCA_964652785.1 uncultured Bordetella sp. | reverse complement strand
ACGCCGTACTTGGCAATCGCGGCGAGCGTGTCTCCCCCGCCTGCGATCGAGTAGGCCTCCGAATCCGCGATGGCGTGCGCAATCGTTTCGGTACCGGCGCCGAACTGGTCGAATTCGAACACGCCGACCGGTCCATTCCACACCACGGTCCCGGCATCCATGATGAGCTGAACCAGCGCCGCCGAGCTCTGCGGGCCGATGTCGAGGATCAGGTCGTCTTCCGCGACATCGCGCACGGCCTTCTTCTCGGCTACAGCCGTTTCCGAGAATTCCTTTGCGCAAACGACATCGATCGGCAACGGCAAGCTGCCTCCCTTGGCCATGATCGTCGCCATCACCCTGTTGGCTTCGCCCACGAGGTCGTGCTCCGCCAGCGACTTGCCGATGCGCACGCCTGTAGCCAGCAGGAATGTGTTCGCGATTCCCCCGCCGACGATGAGCTGGTCGACCTTGTGCGCCAGCGACTCGAGGATCGTCAGCTTGGTCGACACTTTCGACCCCGCGACGATCGCCACCAGTGGCCGCGCGGGATTCGCTAGCGCCTTGCCTAGCGCGTCGAGTTCCGCAGCAAGCAGCGGACCGGCACAGGCCACCGGCGCGAATTGCGCGACCCCGTGCGTCGTTGCTTCGGCGCGATGCGCAGTGCCGAAGGCGTCGTTGACGTAGACATCGCAAAGCGCTGCGATCTTCTTCGCGAGTGATTCGTCGTCCTTCTTTTCGCCCACGTTGAAGCGGCAGTTCTCCAGCATCACCGCCTTGCCGGGCTGCACGCTCATCGGGTCGAACTGGCCATCGACCCAGTCGCGCACCAGCGGCACATCGATGCCGAGCAGTCCGGCAAGATGCTTTGCCACTGGCGCAAGCGACTCGGACTCCTCGAACTTTCCCTCGGTCGGACGGCCGAGATGCGAGACCAGCATGAGGCGCGCGCCTTTGCCAAGCGCGTGCCTGATGCCCGGCAGCGCCGCGCGGATGCGCGTGTCCTCGCTGATCTGTCCATCCTTGAAGGGCACGTTGAAGTCGACACGCACCAGCACGCGCTTGTCCTTGAGGTCGAGATCGGTCATGCGCAGGAAGTTCACTTCGGTCTCCTTGCGGCGAGGAATGCGGCCATCGCCTGCTGCGGCTCGCCGGATTCGTACGCGCGCTTCTGGTATTTCTTCGCGGCGACGAGGATGTCGTCGAACTGCGCCTGAGTCAGTTCCCGCAGGCGCTCTTTCGTCAGGCGCACCGCATGCGGCGGCTGGCTTGCGAGCTGGCGCGCAACTTCGAGCGCTTTCGCAAGAACCTCCTCACGCGGGACGAGGTAGTTCACCAGCCCGATCTCGTAGGCGCGCTGCCCGCTGATGAATTCCCCGGTAAGCGAAAGCTGCGCGTTCAGGCCGATCGACAGGTGCCACATCATCTGCGAGGTGCCGAGGATCGAGCCCAGCCCCGCCTTCACTTCGGGTTGCCCCACTTTTAGCTCGGGGTAGCCGACGCGCAGGTCGCAATACAGGCCGACCTGGTAGCCCGCCCCGGCGGCGACGCCGTTGTAGGCCGCGACGGTCGGCTTGTCGAGCGCGCGGATCGACGCGTACATCGCGTGCTGGCGGGTAAACCAGTCCTCGACGTCCGCCGCGGTATACCTCCCGGCCTCTTCCAGGTCCTGGCCGGCGGAAAAGGCGCGCTCGCCGGCGCCAGTGATGACGATCGCACGGACCGCGGCATCGATTGAAAGCGCGGCAAGCGTCTCGGGCAATTCGCGGCGCATGTCCGCGTTGACCGCGTTCATCGCCGACGGCCGGTTCAGGCGCACAACCGCAATCTCGCCGGTCCGCTCGACCAGCACCGCGCTCGTCGCCGCGGCCGTGCCTTGAACCATTACTTCGCGCTCATGAACGCGATGGTGGTGTCCAGCATGCGGTTCGAGAAGCCCCACTCGTTGTCGTACCAGCCGCCGACCTTGACGAGCGTGCCCTCGGCCACTTTGGTGAGCGACCCGTCGAACGTGCAGGAAGCCGGGTTGTGGTTGTAGTCGATCGACACGAGCGGCTCCGTCGTGTAATCGAGGATGCCTTTCATCGCGCCGCCCGCCGCTTCCTTCATGAACGCGTTGACCTCGTCGACGGTGGTCGCGCGCCCGGCCGCAAAGGTCAGGTCTACGATCGAGACATTGATGGTCGGCACGCGGATCGCGTAGCCATCGAGCTTGCCGTTGAGCTCGGGCAGCACCAGCCCGACCGCGGCGGCCGCGCCGGTCTTGGTCGGGATCATCGACATGGTGGCCGAGCGCGCGCGGCGCAGGTCCTCGTGATAGACGTCGGTCAGCACCTGGTCGTTGGTGTAAGCGTGCACCGTAGTCATGAGCCCGCTGACGATGCCGACCTTGTCGTTCAGGATCTTGGCCATCGGGGCGAGGCAGTTGGTCGTGCAGGACGCATTGGAGATCACGGTGTGCGACGCCTTGAGCGTGCCGTGATTGACGCCGTACACCACGGTCCCATCGACATCCTTGCCGCCCGGGGCGGAGATGATCACTTTCTTCGCGCCGGCGGTGAGGTGCGCGCCGGCCTTTTCCTTGGTGGTGAAGAAACCGGTGCACTCGAGCACCACATCCACGCCCAGTTCCTTCCAGGGAAGTTCGGCGGGATTGCGCTTGGCGCAGACGCGGATCTTGTCGCCGTTAACGATCAGGTTCTCGCCCTCGACCGTGACGGTGCCGGGGAACTTGCCGTGCGCCGTGTCGTAGCGCGTCAGGTGCGCATTGGTTTGCGCGTTGCCGAGATCGTTGACCGCGACGATCTGGAGGTCATGCTTCTTGCCGCCCTCGTAGTGGGCGCGCAGGATGTTGCGGCCGATACGGCCATAACCGTTGATTGCTACCTTGAGTGCCATCTTCTCGACTCCGGATGTTTAACGCTGGGACAGGACCTGCTTGACCGCGGCGGTCACCGCCTCCGCGGTGATATTGAAGAACTTGAACAGGTCGCCGGCGGGCGCCGATTCGCCGTAGCGATCGAGACCCACCACGGCGCCCTCGAGCCCGACGTACTTGCGCCAAAAATCGGTGACCCCGGCTTCCACCGCGACCCTGGCCATCCCTTTTGGAAGCACCGAGGCACGGTAAGTTTCATCCTGCCGGTCGAAGACCGTCGTCGAGGGCATCGAAACCACGCGCGCGGCGATCCCCGCTTCGGCAAGCTGCTTCTGCGCGGCCAGCGCCAGCGGAACTTCGGAGCCGGTGGCGAGGATGGCAGCAGTGGCCTCCGCAGCTTCCGACAGCACATAGCCGCCGCGCTGTATGTTGGCGATCGCCCCTTCGCTGCGTTGCGCGAAAGCGACGTTCTGGCGTGAAAAGAGGAGCGCGCTCGGACCGTTCTTGCGCTCGAGGGCGAACGCCCACGCGACGGCCGATTCCACGGTATCGCAGGGGCGCCAGACATCGAGCCCCGGCATGAGCCGCAGGCAGGCGGCATGCTCGACCGACTGGTGGGTCGGGCCGTCCTCGCCCAGCCCGATCGAATCGTGCGTGAACACCCAGATCGCGCGCAGCTTCATCAGCGCGGCCATGCGCAGAGCATTGCGCGCGTAGTCGGAGAAAGTCAGGAACGTGCCGCCGTAAGGAATGAACCCGCCGTGCAGCGCCAGCCCGTTCATCACGGCGGACATGCCGAATTCGCGCACGCCGTAGAAAAGGTAGTTGCCGCCGCCCTCTTTACCGACCGGCTTGGAGCCCGACCACAGCGTGAGGTTGGAGCCCGCCAGGTCCGCCGAGCCGCCGATCAGCTCGGGCAACGAAGGCGCAAGGCCCTCGATCGCGTTCTGCGATGCCTTGCGCGTGGCGATGGTCTCGGCCTTGGCGTTCGTCGCGGCCACAAATGCACCGGCCTTGGCCGCGAAATCCTTCGGCAGCTCACCGGCCATGCGACGCTCGAACTCGGCCGCCTCGGTCGGGAAAACCCGCGCATAGGCGGCGAACAGCTTCTTCCACTCGGACTCGCGCCGCGCACCTTTTCGCTTCGCGTTCCAGCCGTCGTAGATGGCCTTGGGCACCTCGAACGGCGGGAACTTCCAGCCCAGTGCCTCGCGAGTGGCGGCGATTTCCTTGTCGCCCAGCGGAGCGCCATGCGCGCCGCCGGTGTTGGCCTTGGTCGGTGCGCCCTTGCCGATCGTGGTCTTGCAGCAGATCAGCGTCGGTCTCATGGTTTCGCGCCTGGCCTTGCCGATCGCGCGATGCACGGCCGCCACATCGTGCCCGTCGACGTTCGGGATCACCTGCCAGCCGTAGGCCGCGAAGCGCTTGGGCACATCGTCGGTGTACCAGCTCCTGATATTGCCCTTCTCGGAGTCGATCGAGATGCCGTTGTCGTCATAGAACGCGATGAGCTTGCCCAGACCAAGCGTACCCGCCAGCGAGCATGCCTCGTGCGAGATGCCTTCCATCATGCAGCCGTCGCCCATGAAGCAATACGTCTGGTGGTCGACGATCTCGTGGCCGGGCTTGTTGAATTCGGCCGCGAGCAGCCGCTCCGCGATCGCCATGCCGACCGCATTGGAGATGCCCTGGCCAAGGGGGCCCGTGGTGGTTTCGATCCCCGGGGTGACGCCCACTTCCGGGTGCCCCGGGGTCTTCGAATGCAGCTGGCGAAAATGCTTCAGCTCCCCGATCGGCAGCGCGTAACCGGTCAGGTGAAGCAGCGAATAGATGAGCATCGAGCCGTGGCCGTTCGAGAGCACGAAGCGATCGCGGTTGGCCCAGTGCGGATTCGACGGGTTGTGGCGAAAGTTGCGATGCCACAGCGCCACCGCGATCTCGGCCATGCCCATCGGCATGCCCGGATGCCCGGAATTGGCCGCCTGGACCGCATCCATCGAGAGGAAGCGGATGGCGTTGGCCAGGTCCGTATCGGAAGCGTCGCGCGAGCCCGCGCTGGATTCGGATTGCGGGGCTGGGGGGTTCATCAGGAGTTCGACTGCCAGGCTGCGGGGAAGACGCGAATTATAGCCAATGGCCCCTGCCGCACCGGACCCCGGGCTGAAACTGCCATTAAACTGCGCACACCATGACGATGCCTTTTACCAGCCCGGACAACTACGTCCATCTCGTCTCGCCCGAATCGGACGAGGATGCCCATTGGTTCGTGTTTCGCGGCGACCAGCTGCTGGTCGAGATGGGCCCGCCGTCGCCCGTGCCAACGGACGACCTGCGCGTCAAGAGCCGCCCGAGCTGGGCGCGCGTTCCGTTCGGGCGCGGCACCTCGACGCTAGGCATCGACCCGGTCCGGACGCTCTACTTCGGCAAGCTCGGCGATGCGCACCTCTACGCGGCCGAGGCACCGCGGGGCGCGGAGGCGCCCGAGGGCATGGCCTGGCAAGGCCTGCGCGTGCTTTTCTCGGTGCTCGAGGACGCGCACTTCGCACTTGCCGGACGCGCGGTGCAGCTTGTCGACTGGGACCGCAACCACCAGTTCTGCGGACGCTGCGGCGCGCCAACCGAACCCAAGAACGATGAACGCGGGCGCATCTGCAAGGCTTGCAGGCTTACCTTCTATCCGAAGATCGCGCCGGCCGTCATGGCTTTGGTCCGGCGCGGAAACGAGATCCTGCTCGGGCGCAGCCCGCACTTCCCGCCCGGCATGTACAGCGCGCTTGCCGGATTTGTAGAGCCGGGCGAGACGCTGGAACAGTGCATCGCGCGCGAGGTGCTCGAGGAAGTCGGCGTGCATGTAACGAAAGTCGAATATTTCGCCAGCCAGCCGTGGCCGTTTCCCAACTCGCTCATGATCGCGTTCTTCTGCGAGTACGCGGGCGGCGAAATCGCGCCGCAGGAGACCGAGATCGAGGCCGCGGAGTGGTTCGATATCTTCCAATTACCTAAACTACCAAGTAAAATATCGATCGCCCGGCGCCTGATTGATGCAGCCATAGAAAGAATGCGCGGCGAGGCCGAAGGGAACGTTGCACGCAAGTAGCGGTCTTAGTTGTCCCCGGAGCATCGGGTAGGCATTTGAAGTCACACGCGGGCGACTGGCCTGACACCGGCAACTGCCGGCAAGGGACGGCCCAAGAGAGGTCCTGCACGAAGTGCACGGTTTTCGTTTTTTGGCCGCAAGGCGAATTGTGAGGCGCACCCTGGAGCGCAGCCCTTAGAGGGCACCGGGTTGCGCCTTCGCGTTTTACGGAGGGGGAACGAAGATGAACGGTCTGCACCTGATCGGCGACCTGAATGGCTGTCGCTGCGATCCGAATATCCTGCTTGATGGCGAGCGTTTCCGCGAGCAGTGCCTGCAGATGGTGCGCGATTCCGGCCTCACGATCATGGACTCCACCTTCAAGCAGTTCGAAGGCTCGGGGTTCACCGGCACGATCGTCCTCGCCGAATCCCATCTTGCGATCCACACGTGGCCCGAAAGGCAGGGGCTCACGCTGGACATTTACGTCTGCAACTTCAGCGGCGACAACAGCGCGAAGGCTCGCGCGCTCTTCAAGGCGCTGATCGACCATTTCCAGCCCACCGACGCGGCCACGCACGAGATCGACCGAGGCGAGCACCTGCTCACCGAGCCGCTAAATGCCTCGACCGGGTTCTACATCAAGGCCACGCGCCAGATCGGCGAGTGGCAGACCAAGTACCAGAAGCTCGCGATCTACGACACGCCGCACTACGGCAAGCTGTTCCGGCTGGACGGCTTCAACATGACATCCGAACGTGATGAGTTCGTCTATCACGAGAACCTCATCCACCCGGCGGCCACCGCGCACGCCGGACCCAAGCGCGTGCTCATCATCGGTGGCGGCGACGGCGGATCGTCCGAAGAAATGCTCAAGCACCCCTCGGTCGAGCAGGTCACCATGGTGGAGATAGACGCCGAAGTCATCAGCGTCGCCAAGGAGCACTTCGGCGCCGTGCACAAGGGCGTGTTCGACAATCCCAAGCTGCGCGTGCTGATCGAGGACGGCCTCCAGTTTGTGCGCGAGACGGAAGAGAAATTCGACCTCATCTTGCTCGACCTCAACGACCCGATGGGCCCCGCCGAGCCGCTGTACACGACCGAGTTCTTCCAGCAGTGCCGGCAGATCCTCGCCCCCGGAGGCGCGCTCACGCTGCACCTGGGCTCGCCGGTGGCGCAGGGACCGCAGGTTGCAGAACTCTCGACGCGGCTTAACTCGGTGTTCCGTATCGTGCGGCCCTACACCATGTTCGTGCCGCTCTACGGCTCGCTGTGGGCCATGGCGTGCGCTTCCGACAAGCTCGACCCGAAATCCTTCACGGCCGACGAAATCGACCGCCGCGTCGAGCACCGCAAGCTGATCGAGCTGCAGTACTACAATGGAGAGACGCACGAGGCGGTGTTTGCGCTGCCGAATTTCGTGCGCGACATGGTCAACCCGCCGCGCCTGCGGCAGCCGGCCAGAGGCAGCCGCCTCGGGGTCGTTCGCACCGCAACCAAATAGGCAGGGGAGCCGGGCAACCGGCAACTTACCGGCTGAGCGGCTACTTCTGCGCGTCAGTGTACATGGGCTTACCCTCGGAGAGGCGCAGCCAGCCCTTGACGATGCGGTAAAGGAACCAGATGGCGTCGGCTGCAAGGACCGCGAAGCCGACCAGCACGAACGCAAGCACGACGCCGATTACGCCCCACAGCAGCGACCACCAGAACGTGCGGATCTGCCAGTTGAAGTGGGACTCGTACAGCGTCCCGGCCACGTCCTCGCGCTTCACGTAATTCACGATGATGGCCGCGAAGATCGAGAACCCGACGAGGAACGACGCGGCCTGCAGCGCATAGACGACCTGCGTGAGCTGCTTGAGCGAGTGGTCGGTTTCCGGTCCCTT
>CAZZDV010000181.1:2283-7850 GCA_964652785.1 uncultured Bordetella sp. | reverse complement strand
GCGGCTCTCCTGTCAGTTCGTGTATCGGTACCAGTACATCTCCACTCAATACCGCCCGCCCGGCGGCGGAAAAATCCAGAAGAACTGTCCGCTGCGCCCGCCCGCCTGCTCCGCGCTGCCCGTTACGAACTCGCATTCGGCCTGCAGCGCGGCTTCGGTCCACCCGAGGCATGAGCGCATCTTCAGGGTAACCGGGTCGTACTCCATCTCGTACGAGGCCGGTGCGCGCACCATCAGCGCCGAGGGCAGCACGACACAGTGATACACGCGCAGCGCCACCGGAAGCTTGCGCGCGCGCTCGAAGCTCTTGCGGAAATTTTCAGGACTGTCGCCCGGCAGCCCGAGGATGATCTCGACGGCCACGGCCGAAACCGATTTGAGCTCGTACATCGTCTGCTCGAAGCGCGCTTCGTCGTACGAACGCTCGACGTGGGCAAGCACCTCGTTGTCGAACGACTGCAGGCCGATGCCCACCAGCGCCTGCCCCACCGAGCCGAGGAAGTCGATGTGCTCTTTCTTCACCTTGGCCGGGTAGACCTCGCAGATCAGGTTGCGGCCGCGCAGGAAATCGTGCTTTTCCACGGCCTCGCGCAGGTTGCGGAACGAATGCGGATTCAGGTTGAGGCCCGCATCGACCAGGATGGCGCCATTCACCGGCTGGCGAGCCATGCCGTCGAATTCGTTCATGAGCTGCTCGACGCCGCGCACGCGCCGCGGCGACTCGAGCGTGCCCCACTCGCAGAACGAGCAGGTGAAGGGGCAGCCGCGGTAGGTTTGCAGCACGGCAAGCCCGCCATGCGGGACGAGATCCATCTCGTACGGGGAAGGCATGTCGTTGAGGTCGACCGCGGGCCGCGCCGGCGTTTCCATCCAGCCTTCAGTCGCCGGGAGCGCAAGGCCCTGCACCAGCGTCAGCGCCCTCGCGCTGCGGTCCGGGCTGCGCACGATCTCGGCGAACGTGATCTCGCCGTCGTTGATCACCAGCGCATCGACCCACTCGCGAGCGCGGCGAAATGGCGGCTGGTTGAGCATGCTCGGGCGCGCGGAGGGGCCGCCGAACACGACCAGCCTTGCGGGATCGTCTTCCTTGACCAGCCTCGCGACGTCGACGAAGAAGGGGAACGACCAGATGAAGGCCGAGAATCCGACCACGTCGGGATCGAACTCGACGAGTTCGCGGGCGAGTCCTTCGACGGTTGCTTCGGCCAGGTCCCAGACCCTCAGCTCGAGCCCGTCCACGCCGGCAGTGCGCAACGACGCCTCGACCATGCGCAGGCCGTGGTTGGAGATGAAGACCGGCATCGCGCGGTCGGGCGCCGGGTAGCGCGCGACCAGCGCGACGCGGCGGCCGGTGCGGCGCGGGCCCGACTTCGCCGCGAACGCGGCCTTTAGAACCTGCGTGGAAACGACCACCAGTACCGTCCTGCCTTGCCGCCGCTTACGGCCGTCCCCCGGTCGAGCTCGGCGCGCATGGCGAGGATGTCCTCCTCGCTCCAGCCGAGGCACGATTTCATCGCGAGGTTCACCGGGTCGTAGCGCATGTCCCAGCCCGGCCGGCCGCGCGACATGAGCGCATCCGGGAGGACGAGGCAATGGTAGGCGCGCACCGCGACCGGGAAGGAGCGAGCGTATTCGAGCGTGCGGCGAAATCCTTCGGGCGTGTCTCCGGGCAGCCCGAAGATGATCTGCAGTTCCGCGGTGGTGACGCTGGTGAGCTGGGCCATGGCCTTCTCGAAGCGCGCGCGGTCGAAAGGGCGGTCGTGCAGCTTGAGCACCGCCGGGTCGAGCGACTGCAATCCCACCCCGAGGTACGAGGTGCCCACCTTCGAGAGGAACTGCATGTGCTCCTCCTGGATGTGGGTCGGGTAGATCTCGGCCCACAAGAGCGAGGACTTGAGGAATCCCACGCGCTCCTCGGCCGCCAGGAGGTTGCGGAACCCGCGCGCGTTGAGGTTGAGGCCGGCATCGAGCAGGAAGACCGAGGGCGCGCCCTGCTTTGCAAAAGACTGGAGTTCGCGCTCGATGTAGTCGGCGGAGAAAACCGCCTTCGATGTCTCGCTCGCGCCCCACTCGCAGAAGCGGCACGACAACGGGCAGCCGCGATACGTTTCCAGGTAGGCCACGGAATTGGCCGGCATGATGCCGAGCTGGAAGGGCGAGGCGATCGCGTCGAGGTCGAGGGTCGGCGCGCGATGGCCGGTCTGGACCCACATGCCCGAAGCCGGCAGGTGCAACCCGGCGACCGTGCGCAATGCGGCGCGCGACAGGTCTGGCAGGCGCGCGATCTCGCGGAACACGGCCTCGCCCTCGGTGCTGACCACAGCGTCGAGATAGGTTTGCGCTCCGGCATACGGCGGCAGGTCGAAGAGCGGCGTGCGCGCCGAGGGCCCGCCGAAAATCACCGTGCAGTTCGGCAGCCGCTGCTTGATGCGGCGCGCCACCTCGACGAGGCAGGGCGTGGACCAGACGTAGATCGAAAAACCGATGAGGTCGGGCTCGAACGAGGCGAGCGTCTCGACGTAAGCTTCGACGTCGGCGCGCTTGTGGTCCACCAAGGCCACGCGCGCGGAAGCCAGCTCCGGGTCGGCCACCACGGCGGCGAGGATCCTGCGGATCCCGTAGCTGGGCAGGTCGAGGTGGCCGAGCTCGTTCGTATCGGGCTCCGGCGTCATGCACACCAGCGCGATGCGGCGCGCGCTCATGTCACCACCTGGGGAATCGTCCGGCCTGGAGCTTCATCCGTCATTCTATGCCGGCGGCTTGTCGAAGCGGAAAAGCGTGTATCTGAGATGGCCCTGCTGGTGGAGCCAGCGCAGCATCAGCGCCGCGCGCACCGCCACGTTGCCGGTGTCGCGGGCCTCGTCGGCATCGCGCGGCGCGGTGAACCGGTGGCTGGGGCACGTGTTCGCAGTGACGTCTTCGAGCTCGACGGCTCGCAGGCCGGCGGACTGCGCGAGCCTCGCGTGATCGGCATCGTCCCCCCAGAAGTCCGGCCAGGGACCGTAGCCGTCCCTCAACGGCGCTTCGATGCTGAACCCCGGCGACGCGATGGCGCGCGCGGACTTCGCCAGCGCGATATCCGATCCGACCAGGCGGCCGCCGGGCTTGAGGACCCGCGCGGCTTCTGCAATGAATTCGCGCCGCGAGGGGAAATGAAACATTGCTTCGATGCAAAGCACGCGCTCGAAGCTCGACGCGGCAAAGGGCAGCCGCCCGGCGTCGGCCTCCTGCCACTCGAGGCGGTTGCCGTTGGCCGGGGCGACCTGGCGGCAGATTGCGAGCTGGCGCGGATCGATGTTGACGCCCGCCAGCCAGGCCTCCTCGAGCCGCCCGTTGAGGCGCTCGAGCGTCCCGCCGAACCCGCAACCCACGTCGAGGACGGCATGTCCCCGACCGATGGCCGCCATCGACAGGAGCCGCTCATCGAGGCGCCCCTGCGCGGCGGCGAAATCCTCATCCGCCGTGTCCGGGGCGTCCCAGTAGCCCAGGTGCACCGACCGCCCCGTCTCGCCGCGATGGAACGCCTCGATGAGGTAGTCGAAGTATGCCGGCAGCTGGCGGGCGTTCATCATCCCCAACAGTACATGGCGTCGCGGGCGCGGGACAACGCCATGAAACTGCATGCGGTCCAGCGTTTGCGCCTCCCCTCGACGGGGGTCAGGCGATGAAGGTAGCGGCCGGAATCGAGGAGGATCATCGCGCCCGCGGGGATGCGGAAGGCCACCGGCGTCATCGAAGAGACGTCGGGTTTGGCGGCCCCGTCGCGGCTGATCGGCACTGCGTTCTCCGGATCGCAGCAGAGGTCGAAGACCTCGAGCGCGCCGCCCTCGCCTGCCCGGTCGAGCGTGAGCACGAAGGAGGTCATGTGCAGTTCCACGAGGCTGCGCAAATGGGCATAGGAGGGTCGCAACGCCTGCTCGTTGTCGAAATGCGGCGGGAGGTAGCCGCCCTCCTGGTGCGCGCGCAGGGTGGTGAACATATAGCGCTGGCCGGGCCGGGGCCCGGGCGGGGCGACGAAGGGCCTGCCGCGATCGAGCGACGAAAGGATGCGGCCCACGTGCGTTTCGAAATCCCGGCCCGGCGCAAAAAGCGCGTGCAGGGACGCTTTGAAACGTTCAGCCTCTTCGAAGTAGCCGGCAAGCCCCGGTTCGGCGAGGTTCAGGTTGCGCCCGAAAAACCAGGAGCGGAATTTCTCCGGGAACCAGGTCTGCAGGAAGGCCGGATCGTTGCGCTCGAGCTTTTCGACCACCGCGGCCAGGTCATGGGGCGCAAGGACGTTGTGCACGATCACCGCCTGGAGCGCACCCGAGCGCATGCGGTCGAAGGCATCGGGATGCTCCGCGGCTTCGCGGGCGTCGATCTCGATGAGGCGCAGGAACCCGCCGAGCACCCGTTCATTCGTCGCGCCGTTCGATTGCGCCCTCATGGCCTCGTCGCGTCGAGCGCTCGTTCGACCGCGTTCGCCTGTTCGCCGGGATCGAGGGCGCCATCGACCACGAGGTCGGCATCGGCCGCGACGGTCTCGCGCTGGTGCCGCAGCAACGTGCCGACCACGTCGACGTAGTTGTCCAGGTACTCCTCGAGCCAGGGGCCGAACGTGCTCGCGGCGCCGGCGTTGCGCGGGTCGACCCCTGCCGCGAACTGGCGCAGCTTGCGCGCGAGCGCAATGTCGAGCGGGAGGTCGATCCAGACGAGGAAATCGACGTGCGCGCCGGTGGCCGCATGGCGCCGGCCGAACTGCGTCTCGAAGAGGATGTTCTTCGCCGCCGGGATCTGCGCGCCGGTCGCCGGGTGGACGACGGCGCGTCCCTGCCTGAGCGAGTGCAGGGCTTCGGCCAGGCCCGGCACCGGCATGCGGTCGAGATCGGCGCCCTCCTCCATCCACCGCCTGACTTCCTCGATCGGCTGTTCGGTCATGCGCTCGTAATGGTCGAAATGGATCGCAACGGTGTCCTCCAGCCTGCCTGCAAGCGCATTCACGAGCGTCGACTTCCCCGCGCCCACGGGTCCCGCCACCGCAATCACCCTGTTCAAGGCCTTTGCGCCGCGTAGTAGACAGTCACGAACTCGCGCCCTTCGCGGTTGAATCCCCCGGACAGGTGTCCCAGGCTCGCGTGCCTGGCCGCCGCATAGGCCGGTGCGAGCTGCGCCGCGGGAACGTGGAATCGGTCGACAAGGCGAGCCACCCAGGGCTCGACTTCCCCCAAACCCAGCCCGGCCTCGTGCAGGTTGACGTCGAAAGACGCGCGCGGATTGTTCTCCTCGGTCACTTCGAGGTACATCGGCGGAGCGGGCGTGCGGGAAGCGGCGAGCGCGAGGATTTCCCGCATCAGATCCACTGCACCTCGTTCATCGTGCCCGCAGTAGAGGGCGGCGATTCCCTGCAGGATCGCCGGGGTCGAAAGGCCCGGGAAGCACTCGTATCTCGCGATGGTGCAGGCCTCGGGCCGGACGACATCCCATTTGTAGGCAAGATAAAGGAGCACGCTCCGCTGCGGCGCTCCGTCGCCTTGCGCCTGAACCAGCTGCCGCGCGAATTCGAGGTAGACCTTGTAGATGCCGCCCGC
>CAZZDV010000181.1:0-2183 GCA_964652785.1 uncultured Bordetella sp. | reverse complement strand
CCGTTGCCCTCGAACCCGAAATGGAAAGCGTTGGCCGCCTCGGCGTTCGCCCGCAACGAATCGACAAGATGCCGCGGCATGCCCATCCGCGTGCAGGTCGAGTAAAGCAGGTCGGGAGACAGGTCGGCCTTGTGGATGCCGGCGAGGAAACGGTCCGCGAGCAGCGAGCCCTCGGCCAGCTTGAAGGATCTTTCGAACCCTTCGAACCGGCGATCGCGCAGCAACTCGAGCAGCTCGACGCCTTTGGCCGCCGGCCGGCCCGTTTGCGCCTGCGGCCTCACGCCCGGGGCTTCCCCGGACGCGCGGCTATCCGGAGAACCGGACCCTGCACTTGATCCCGGCGGGGATGCGGTTGCCGGGATTGGGCATCTCGAGCCGCACGCCAAACGTGCCGCTCGCCGCGTCCACGACCTTGTCGACGACCACGACGCGCGCCTTGTAGCTGCCCTGCATCAGGGGCTGGAAGCGGACTTCCCCGGTCATGCCGATGCGGATCGCGCCGAAGAGCTCCACCGGGGCGACGACTTCGACATTCAACGGGTCGATCTGGGCAATCTTGAGGATCTTCTCGTTGCCCACGCGCTCGCCCGGCCCAAGGAAGCGCTCGACCACCACGCCGGTCAGCGGGCTCACGATGGTGCGCAGCGCAAGCACCTCCTGCTGCTGCTTGAGCTCGAGGCCCGCAATACGCGTCTGGGTCTCCAGCTCGTCCTTCTCGTTGGCGGAGATGAGCTGCTTCTTGTAGAGCTCTTCGTTGCGCTCCACCTTGCGCTTGCCGAACTGCTCCTGCGCGGACCGAAGATTGACGGTGGCCGACTCGACCGTGGAGTTGAGGCGCGCGACGACCTGCCCCTTGGTCACCGCCGCCCCGCGGTCGACGAGCACTTCGCTCAGCGTGCCCTCGACAGGACTGCCGAGGCTGGTGACCAGGTGCGGCTCGACGAGGCATTCCATTTCGTCGCCGAGCTTCTTGCCCGAGTTGCCGCGTTGGATTGCGGCCGGGCGCGGCACCGCGAACGGCGTCGTCGTCGGGGGCTTGGGGTACGGGAGCGGATCGGCCGGCAGCGCCGAAGCGCTGAATGCGAACAGGATTGCAGTCGCCAGTACAAGCGTTGAACGCGAACTCGTCATTTTCTGCTTGGAGTGAAAAGCGAACCCGGATCTTATTCCGGCCGGCCCGAAAACGACAGGATGTCGCCCATCTGCTTGTCGGACTTCAGCAGGTTGCGCCGCACGCGGGACTGCGCGCGTTCGGTGCGCCATTGCGCGTAGCCGATCCACGCGCGCATCGCGGGGCCGCCGAGGAAATCGCCGAAGAGCGCGAAGCCGCGTGAAAGGAGCTCGAGCGGGCCGCCGCGATACGGTTCGAGGAGCGGGTCCTCGAGCGACAGGACCGCCTCGGCCCGGCCGGGATCGCCCTGGCGGGCGCACCGTCCGATGAGCTGGCGGTCGATGCGGCCGGCTTCGTGCCGCTCGGAGAGGATCACGTGCAGTCCGCCGAGTTCGGCCACGCCCGGCGCGAGCTTGATGTCGGTGCCGCGGCCGGCCATGTTGGTCGCGATGGTGATCCGGCCCCGCTCGCCCGCGGCCTCGACGACCCTGGCCTCTTCCTCGTCCTGCTTGGCGCTGAGCATGTTGTGCTCGAGGCCGAGCTCGGTCAGGAGGCCGCTGGCGATTTCCGACGAAGCCACCGAGCGCGTGCCCAGCAGCACCGGCACGCTCTTCGCGTTTAGCTGCGCGACGCGCTTCGCGATGAACCGCCACTTCTCCTGCTCGGTTGCGAAGATGCGGTCCCTCCGGTAAGTCCTGCGGCTCTTCTTGTGCGTTGGCACGCGGACCACGGCCAGCCCATACACCGAGCCGAGCTCGCCGACGACTTCCTCTGCGGTGCCGGTCATGCCTGAGAGCCGCAGGTAGCGGCGGAAGAACCGCTGGTAGCTGATGCGCGCAAGCGACTCCTTGCGCGGCGTGATCTCGAGGCCTTCCTTGGCCTCGATGAGCTGGTGGAGCCCCTGCCCCCAGGAGCGGTCGGCCATGACGCGACCGGTGTGCTCATCGATCACCTGGATCTTGCCCTCGCGCACGAGGTAGTGGTCGTCGCGCTCGAAGAGGTGGAGCGCGGAAAGCGCCTGGGTCACGAGCTCTTCGCGCCGCATCGCGCCGGCCCATACGCCGCCGAGCGC
>CAZZDV010000180.1:0-7857 GCA_964652785.1 uncultured Bordetella sp. | reverse complement strand
GAGCGCGTGGCTACGAACCACGAGGTCGGGAGTTCGAATCTCTCCGGGCGCGCCATGTATTCAGCTATTCCCAGTTCCTTGAGTCACCACTGAGTCACCAACCGAGACGCGGTGACGATCCTGCGCGTTCGTGTGGCGTCACCCGACGCACGTCGGGACTGGGTCAGCGCAGTGCAGCGTGTCGGCGTGTTTCAGAGCTGCGAGCCGGGAGTCGGCTGCATGACAGGCCGAGCGAGAGCGCATTCACGCGGCCGGCAACCAGGCCGAGCGCGAGTCAGCACAAGGCCGGCATCAGCTCGAGCGAGGCCGCGAGGGTCAGCGCACAGCTCGCGCTGCGAGCAAAACATCACACACCGTGCGCAGAGAGTCCAGCGAAGGCAGCCGCGCTCAATTCCTTGGTACCATTATTCGGGCGCCATTGACCTACCGGTGGAAGACTAGAGAGTGAGCAAGGGCCAGGTGAACGCGGTTCGGGAGCGCAAAAGCGAACTCATTGGTGTCGGCTGCTTTGTTCAGGGCTTCGGCCTCTTGGCTCCGTTTGTTCTCGGAGCGCTGCTGGGCTTTGCAGGAGCAGTCATTGGCACTGTGGTTCTTGTCCTACTGCTGCTCGTAGGGTCGCGCATGGCTCTGAAGTGGCGGTGTGGTAGTTGCAAGAACCCAATCGCCGGCAAAGACGTTCAGATTTGTCCGGTATGCAGGGCTAACCTCAGTTAGGGCATCCAGCCCTAGCCTCAATGGCACTTACTTAACACGGCGCCACGTAGGATGAGCCAAGTTACGTCGTCTCGCCACCTCTCGAGGGACCTTCATCCAAGCAAAGGATTTGGGTCGTCGCTTTCGCGCCCCTGGTTCGCAGCGTCCGGGCCGATGTCCGACGCGCACCGCGGCGATCAGTTTTAGCCGGTCAACGCACGCCGTCGAGCAACGCCAGGGCGAC
The DNA here is from genome assembly GCA_964652785.1 of uncultured Bordetella sp. Lineage (GTDB taxonomy): Bacteria > Pseudomonadota > Gammaproteobacteria > Burkholderiales > SG8-39 > SZAS-79. Next base: position 6,920 of record CAZZDV010000180.1, on the reverse strand, counting down.
TGCGAGGTTCGCAAGGGACAGCAGCGCCGCTGCGAAAGTCGCCAGCCAGGCACGACGTGCGGCGACGTCACGCGACACTAGTGCGATGTCTCGCGACAGGGTGCCATGATCCACAACAGCGACGCCGTGTCCACGCGGAGCCAATCGGGCGAGTCGACGTCAGGTCGCGCGCGATCGTGTGGCGGTGGCGTGTAAATCACCAGCGCGTCGCCGCTGGGCGCCAGCAAAACGATGGTGACTTGGCAGCCGGGAACTGCCGCACGCAGGCCGTCAATTTGGCGCAAGACAGCGTCGCTCGGTGGCGGGCTCGGTGGCGAGCTCACGGCGGGCCACGCAGCGCGGTGAGTTCGGCGGTCGTGCGCCTAAGCTCCGCTTCGAGGCTGGCGACGCGCGCCTTCCATTTTCCGCGCTCGGTCGCGAGCGCTGCCTCAATGCGGGCGAGATTCCGTTCGACCATTGCGATTTCGTCGTCGGTCACGGCGCGTAGTCCGGGCTCAACAGCCTCACGACGCCTTCGTCACGCATCCTCAACACGCCGAAAAAACGTTCGGCGAGAATTGCGACGCTGTTCGATTGCCACAAGCTGATGAGGTTCGTTGCGCCGGCGCTTGGCGCGTCGTCCATCTGCAATGAAGCGTGCGCGGCAGTGCTGATTACGAAACTTTCAGCGGCCAATGCAACTTGCGCGGCATCGACCAAAAACGCCGTGGCGCTTGCGATCGGCGCGTCGGTCGCAATAACTGATATGCCCTGAATCGTGCCGCCGCTGGGTGTCATTTGCGGAAACGCCGGGCCGCCGGTTGTCGAATCCGGCCAGGTCGCCAGCTGCGCCGCGATCGCGGCCGACACGACCAAAAAATATCGCGATGCTGGCGAGCCGGAAATCGCAGCGATTGCCAACATTGCGCGCAGGTCATCGAGCGGGACGTTGCTCGACGTGTGGCTCGGCGAGCCGGTGCCGATAACGCCGAGCAGCTCCTGAGTCGCCGCTCTGGCCGTTGCGCCTCGCAATTCGCGATTGATCAAATCGACAGCGTCGCCGGCCGTCAGCGCGTGAATCAGTTCTTCGGAAATCACTATCAGCGTCGATGACTTGCGCTCGAGCAGGTCACCTGCACTCAAATTCAGCCGCGTCGCCGGCTTGAGCTCGGCACCGGCGACAGACGCGCCGACCGCCGCAGCGGTTGCGATGACAATTCTCGTTCTCAACGGCACTCGAGCGGCGAACGGCATCATCGCGTCCAACAGCGAAACCGATCGCATCGAGTCGCTGAACGCCGAAACCGCGATTCTGTAGTCGGCCAAGCTGCCGGCCCAGCTTGGGTCGCTCGTTGTCCCGGCCGAAACGGCGGCTCGAAGGATCATTTGTGATCGCTGGCGCCGGTCGCTCGAATTGAAGGCGCTTTTGTGAACCTCGATCGACGTCAGCGCGTCGCCCTTGGAGCGCAACAGGCAGTACGCGACTTCGCTGAGCGTGGTGGTGGCGCTGGTGAGATTTTCCATCGAGGTTTCCGTCAATTTTGGGCGCCGTCGCCGATGGCGAAATCATCGCTCAGCGGCGCGTCGCCCGGAGCGGGCTTTGCGCGAACTGCGGCGTTTGCGGGCTTAAGGCGGGGATACGTCGCAACGCGGCCGCGGTCGCGCGCTTCGATGACGTCGCTCAACAGGTATGTGGGCCGGCCGAGGCGGGTGCCGTCCCGAGTTTTGGACACGAAAAACGGCAGGCCGATGCCGTCGCGGCGGTGGCGCTCAAGCGTTCGGTGCGAACAGCCGAGAAGGCGCGCAGCTTCTTTCGGCGCAACCAAAACGGCGGTGTGGTCGCGCGTCATCAGCTGCGGTACTTATCGAGCGCGTTCGGGGCACGGCGTCGTGAAGCCCTCACCTCGCGACGATCGCTGATGCCGCCAGGGTTGCGGAACTGTGGCTTCGCGGTTTGAGCCAGGCCAAGTGCTCGGAGCGTCGCCAGAAATTGTGCGATCGATCGAGCGCTGGCTGCGATCGCCGGGTGCAGGCGCGGCCCTCGCGGCGTGTCGAGCAAGGTGCCTTCGCGAGCAACCTGCGCGTCGAACAGTTCGGCTCGCGCCATAAGCGTGGCGGCCATGTCCAAAAGCTGGCAAGTTTCGGGTGCTGCGGAAAAATCGTGATCCGCGTCGACGGCCGACCACCAATCGCGGGCGCGAGCGGTCAGGTTTTCAGGGGGTTTTGGGTTGCTCATGGTTGCTCCTGAGAGAAATTTAATGGGTGCCGGTACACGCGGCGCTGGGTGTGCGGGTTCCGATGCGATCATCAGCGCATTTGATCCCACCCCCCCCCGGGGTGCCGCCGTCACGCACGCCAGGCAGGGCAATGACGATCATTGATCTTCGGTCTCCCGATAGTCGCAGCACTTAAAAGGGATCGCCGCCCATATCGGGCCATGCTTGCTGCATAGGCCGTCGGGTCGCTGCCCAGGTTGTCGGGCGAATCGTTCACAGCGCCCGCAGATCACCAGTGAGCCGGTCTGCAATGCGCTCTTGAACCGGCGCAGGAAAACCACGTTGTCGGCTGGGCTCGGCAGATCGTGGAGCGGATATTCCACCGGGATCGAACTGACAGAACCGACGGAAGGGTCTGTCCCGTTTTCACTTTGCCCAAGGATCGAACTGACGGAACTGACAAAAGGGCTTCTGTCAGTTTTGGCAGTGCCGTTCTGGGGCGAAATGAATTTCGAACGCATGGCGATAAGCAGGCTCACGACTTGCTCCGCGCCGCCGGGGTCGTTTCGAAGATGGTTCGAGGTCGTCCGCTCGTCGGCTCCTGCCGAGATCGGACCCAGTCGAAATCCAGCAGCACCGACAACGCGCATTCGACTTCGCGCGGGCCGGTTAACCCGGACCACTGGTTGCGGTAGACGTCGCGGGCCGCGAAGGTTGTCGGCACTTCGCCCTTTAGAATGCGCGCGAGCAGAAGCCGCGCAGCGTCCATGTCGGGATTCAGCGCAGGACTGTAGATGCGCCGGGCGTGAGTCTCCAAATACTCAGACCAGCCGAGTGCCTGAGCTAAAGCGATCTCCGAGACGGGGCCGTCTTCGTGGTCGACAAGATGCAGAATCAACGCGACAGCCGGAACGAGGCTGCGGTACTTCGCCAGGTGGCATTCCATCATCGGGTGCTCGCTGCCGCCCCTGAGCCGAAGCTCAAGCGCATGGCGCCAGCCATCGAACAGCAGCTGTGCGTCATCGCTGAACCGCAGCAGCGGGATGCGTCCCGGATCAGCGCCAACACTGACGGCCGTCATTTGATCGAGACGAGCAACGAGCTTGTTGACGCGCTGCCGAGCTTCGAGGTCTGGCGAACGGTCGACATTCGTCCATCCGACCTGCGGGTCGGGCCATACAGCAACCTGGAATCGCTGCAAAAGGCCGTCATCGCCAGACCCCCGTAGGTCACGAACGAGCGCCGCCAACGGCCCAGGCTGGATGCCGCCCAGCACAGCCAAACACGCGCCTTGTATATGGAGTGTGCCGCGACCGATTCGGTCGTAAGTAAACGACCCGTCGCCGTTCCACGCTTCAAGATAAAAAGACCGGTCTGATTCATGGCCGGGTTTTTCGAAGGTGCGGAAAAACCCGTTCAGCTCATCGCGAAATTGCAGCAGCCCATTTGGCGATTCGTTGAGCAGCGCACCCAGCTTTTCCACCGTCGAATCGTTCAGGATGTACCGACGACACGCCGGGGGCTTCTCGGCTTCGTTGTCGGCAACGCGCCTAGCTTCGCGCTCCGCTGCACCGTGATCGCCGGCGGACAGCGCCTTGCGAATGGCTTCTTTCGCAACGCGGCTCGCCTGCTCGCTGATCATCTCGGACGCGGTGGCGGCTGTTCTGCCGGCCTCATGAAGCAGCATGGCCGCCGCTTCGAGTTCGCGCAGCGGCCGCAGCGCTTCGTTGAGCGCCGGAGTCTTAAGGACGCCAGGGTTACCGACCACTGCGCCCCAAAGATTCGGCACAACCAGCCAGTCGTCGAGGCGCTTGGGAGCGATGCCGAGCCGTCGACCGATTACCGACGACAACATGACAAGCAGACCGGTTGCCACGTAGTCAGGCGGGCACTGCATCCGCTCACTTATATCGCGAACGTGATCGCGCAATAATTCCGGCAACAATTCGTAATCGAATTTCGCGACTGGCGGCAGACCATCGGGCAACGGCGTTGGGGCCGGCCATGCCGATGCGGCGTCGAGACGGTCGGCCAGGGCGTCAATCCGAGAGTTCATTTGGCCGCCCTCTGGAAATAGATTTGCCCAAGGATCGAACTGACGGAACTGACAAAAGGGCTTCTGTCAGTTTTGGCAGTGCCGTTCTGGGGGAGTTTCATTTCCGGGACGTTCATGAGCAAACCCCGTTACCGATCGATGTGAGCCGCGCGGTCGCCTGCGCGAGCCGCGCCCAGTCGGCCGCCGAGACGCTGCGACCCTCGAGCACATCGCTGGCCACGATAGCCACCACAGTCGCCTCGCGAGTCGCGAGATCGAGCACGTCTCTCGCCGGCCAGGGTGAGCGTTTCATCGGCTTGTGCTCGCCGAGCCGCTGCGGAAACAGGTCGCTGAACTTCAACCCGAGAGAGGCCAGCACGTCGCCGGTCGCGCATCCCGCGAAGCACTTCACCAACACCCGACCGTCAACATCGGCGATGGCCAATGATGCCGACTTTCCGCCGTGAGCCGGGCAGCGCGCACGCCATTTCGCCGGCGCGGTCTGGCGCACGGCGTCGAGCAAATCGATTATCTTGAGAGTAGAATTCACTGGTCGAGCCTCAAGCTCGCGAGATCCTTGGTCGGGCTCGCGGGCTTTTTTCGTTGAAGGGTCAGGTGCCGGTCGACGTGCGGCGACGGGTCGCCAGCCAGGCGTCCAGGTCGGCAGCGGCGTAGCGGATGCGACCGCCGATTTTGTAGAACGGCGGGCCTTTGCCGTAGCAGCGCCAATTCGCTAGTGTTTTTTCGGTGGCGCCGCCGAGGCGCTCGCCGGCCGCTTTCGCGTCAAGTTTCATTCCCGCACCCGTCTAATGAGGTTGCGGGCATGATCAGGCAGATTCGTGATGCTTTGATCATCACCGCGGACACATCCGGTCCGGATACGTCCGCGCTATTTGCTGTTCCTGATTCGGCGCACGTGGCGGGCGCTGGCAGGCGGAGTGCGGCCCTTCGCGATGTCGTCGCTAACCCGTTCTGCCTTGGTGGCGCCGATCTTGCGGCGTGCCTCGGCAGCTCTCGGCGTTGCCTTTTGCAAACTCAACGACCGCTGCACGTCAGCGCCCCTGCTAGCGGCCAGGCGTTCAGCTGTGGCCTTGAGGTGCTTTTTCCCAGCGACGCGTAACTGCGGGTCGTCGCTGCTCGCCATGGCGTGACATTGGTTCAGCTGCTGCGTCTCGAACTCGGCCAAAGTTAACCTTTCCTCTCCATCCGAGAATCGAAATAAAACCACGTACTGCCGACGTGACTTTTTTTGTTTTGAACGACTCACCGCGCTGCACTCTTTTCAAGCTTCACAGCCTCGGCCTTCGTCGCCGGTTTGCCGGCGTTCGCCATGAGCACCTGCATCGCATCGACAGCCGCACGTTTAGACTTTGCGCCCAGCGCCATATAGACGCGCGAGGTGACATCCGATTTGTGTCCGAGCACCGAGCCGATTTGCTTCGAAGTAAACCCGGCATCGCCGAGCCACGAACCGAACGAGCGGCGCAGGTCGTGAATGCGCACGTGTTCGATGCCTGCAGCCTTGCGAATACGCTGCCAGGCCTTATTTACGCCCTGCAAGTGCGCACCGCGCCGATGCCCCACGAACACAAAGGGGTTGTTGGTTTGTCTGGTAAGAGCCCGCAGCAGGCCTGCGGCGTAGCTCGACAGCGGTACCGTGTGATCGCCGCCGCTCTTGGTATCGCGGAACGTGACAACCGGATTGTCACCGTTCGTCACGTCGTCCCATTTGAGCGCTAACGCCTCAGTTTTCCTGCAACCGACCGCGAGCACAAAACGGAACAGCGCCCGCAAGTATTCATCTTGGGTGTGCGCATCGATCGCTGCTTCAAGCTTCGGCAGTTCCGCAATTTCAAGACGAACTTGCCGGCGCTTCTCGGGGAACAAAGCGATGCCGGCGCACGGATTGCGCGGGTTGCGCTGTGAGGGTCGATCCCCGGGCGCGTCATCCTCGCGCCACAGCCGCCAGTAGAACGCCGCACGCAGCGCCTGCAGCGCTCTGTTGGCCGCGTACGGCCCCTGAATGCCTTCGTGCCAAGCTCGCACCTCAGATCGCCGTAGCTCGCGCCAGCCGCGGCTTCCGAACGCCTTGAACGTGTGCCGCTCGGCGTGCGCAATCAAATCGTGCGCGGTCTTTGGCTTTCGGTCGGCGATGTAGGCGCGAAACATGGCCTCAACGGTGGACGTGCGGCCTTCCAGCTCGCGTGCGCGCTTTTCAACGAGCGGGTCCAGGGCTTGATTCTCGATCGTCGCCAGCTCGGTCTTGGCGCGACTGCGCGCTGAATCCAACGTGAGCACGCCGTAATCACCGAGGGTCATCATTCGTTTGCGGCCGGCGATTCGATAAGACAGCAAAAACGCCTTGTGGCCGGATGGAAAAATTCTCAACCCCAGGCCGCGCGGACTGTCATCCCACAGGACGCAGCGCCCGTTGCCGCTGCCGCTGTATTTCGCCGCATCAATCGTCCGCTTTGTGAGTCTCACGCCGTTACCCCTGAGTCACCACTGAGTCACCAGATACCAGAGAATACGCGGGAAATGCAAGGAACGATAGGGAAGCCACATTTGCGGCTTCTGGCGGCTTTTACAGGGTTTCGAGACGTTCAGGGAATCGGAGGGATGCGGCAAAACTTGACTACGAACCACGAGGTCGGGAGTTCGAATCTCTCCGGGCGCGCCACTTAATCCGC
>CAZZDV010000179.1:0-7885 GCA_964652785.1 uncultured Bordetella sp. | reverse complement strand
CGCCAGCAGGTCCGGTGCTGAAGCGCCGCGTGAAGTGCCGCGTGAACCGCGCCGCAAACCGGCCGTGATCCCCTGGCTTGAGCGCCACACCCCTTTCCCAAGCGTCGAGCAGGCCCTCCGTCATCCCAACGGACTGCTCGCCGCCGGCGCCGACCTCTCGGTCGACCGGCTGCTCACCGCGTATCGCAGCGGCATCTTCCCGTGGTTTTCCGAGGGCGACCCGCTGCTCTGGTGGTCGCCCGACCCGCGCATGGTGCTGCTCACCGACGAGCTCAAGGTCTCGAGGTCGCTCGCCAAGAGCATTCGCAACCGACGTTATGAAGTGCGCATCGACACCGCTTTCGGCGAGGTGCTCGAGGGCTGCGCGGGTCCGCGGCGCGAGCAACCCGGCACCTGGCTGGGGCGCGAAATGCGCGCCGCGTACCTGCGCCTGCACCAGCTCGGGTATGCGCACAGTTTCGAAACCTGGCGCGAAGGCGAGCTGCTGGGCGGGCTTTACGGCATGGCGATCGGCCGCATGTTCTTCGGCGAATCCATGTTTTCGCGTGCAACCGACGCCTCCAAGGTCGCGTTGGCCACGCTGGCCGGCGAACTGCGCGCGCGCGGCTACCCGATGATCGACTGCCAGATGAACACCAGCCATCTCGCCTCGCTCGGCGCCCGTGAAATAAGGCGCGCCGATTTCTTGCGGGCGGTCCGCGCATTGGTAAACTACGCCGAGCCGCCCGGCCCCTGGCAATTCACGGACCGAACGACGAAGCGGCTGGACGAGGCCCAATGTCACGACTGAACGACCTGCCGCACGCAGTACTGCAGTTCTATGTAACCGCGCCCTACCCGTGCAGCTACCTGCCCGACCGCATGGCGCGCTCGCAGGTGGCGACGCCGTCGCACCTGATCAACACCGACCTGTACGGCGATTTGGTGCGCGCCGGCTTTCGCCGCAGCGGCATCTTCACCTACCGCCCGCATTGCGACAGTTGCCGCGCCTGCGTGCCGGTGCGGATCCCGGTCGCCGAGTATGAGCCGGCACGGGCGCAGAAGCGCGCATGGAAGCTGCACTCCGGCCTCACCTCGCAGACCCAGCCGCTCAAGTTCCGGCTTGAGCACTACGCGCTTTACCTGCGCTACCAGTCCAAGCGCCACTCGGGCGGCGGCATGGACAACGACAGCCGCGACCAGTACTCGCATTTCCTGCTTCAGAGCCGCGTCGATACGCGGCTGGTCGAGTTCCGCGACCAGGGCCAGCTGGTGATGGTGTCGATCGTCGACTTCCTGCCCGACGGGCTGTCGTCGGTCTACACGTTCTTCGAGCCCGACCGGAGGGGCGCGAGCTTCGGCACCTACAACATCCTCGCGCAGATCGAGACCTGCAAGGCGCTCGGCCTGCCGTACCTGTACCTCGGCTACTGGATCCGCGAGAGCCCGAAGATGGCCTACAAGGCGAAATTCCTCCCCATCGAAGGGTTCGTGGGCGGCATCTGGCGCCGACTGGACGAGCGCGACACGGCCTAGGCACGGCCGCCCGTAGAACCGGAAAAGTCGAACATTCGATCGCCAGAGTCGGCTCCCAGAGCGGCTCTCCGGTGAGTTTTTGTATCGGTACCGATACATTTCTCCGGCCGGAGACAGAACGGTAGAATGCCGCCATGCTGTACCGCCTCCTTCGCCCGTTCCTCTTCTCGCTCGATCCGGAAACCGCGCATCACCTGACGCTTCGCAGCGCGGACGCCTTTGCGGGCCTCCTTGGGACGCGCGTGGTTTCGAAGCCGGCGCGCGTCATGGGCATAGATTTCCCGAATCCGATCGGACTTGCGGCCGGGCTCGACAAGAACGCGGAGCACATCGATGCGCTTTCGGCGCTCGGCTTCGGGTTCATCGAAGTCGGCACGGTCACTCCCAGGCCGCAGCCGGGCAACCCAAAGCCACGCATCTTCCGGCTCCCGCAGGCCAACGCGTTGATCAACCGTTTCGGCTTCAACAACGTCGGCGTCGATGCGTTCCTCGCCAACGTCGCGCGAGCCCGCTGGCGCGGGGTGCTCGGCATCAACATCGGCAAGAATTTCGACACGCCGCTTGAAAAAGCGGCCGACGACTACGTGCATTGCCTCGCGAAGGTCTACTCCGCCGCCACGTACGTGACGATCAACATCTCTTCCCCGAACACCAAAGGCCTGCGCGGCCTGCAGGAGAAATCGGTGCTCGAGAACCTGCTCGGCCGGATCGCCTCGACACGGGAACAACTCGCAGACAAGCATGGCAAGCGCGTGCCGCTGGCGCTCAAGGTCGCGCCCGACCTGGACGAGACACAGATCGCGGACATCGCGGCGGCCGTGCGCGCCAGCCGCATTGACGCGGTGATCGCGACCAACACCTCGACCTCGCGCGATGGCGTCGAGGGCCTGGCGCATGGGGCCGAGCAAGGCGGCTTGTCGGGTGCGCCGATCCGCGCGCGCGCCACTTCCGTGCTTGGCGCGCTTTCCACGGCCCTCGGCGGCGAGGTGCCGCTGATCGGCGCGGGCGGCATCCTTAGTGGTGCCGACGCCAGGGAAAAATTCGCCGCAGGCGCATCCCTGGTGCAGCTCTACACCGGCCTCGTGTACCGCGGTCCGGCACTGGTGGGCGAATGCGCTGAGGCGGCGCCATGAAGCGCGGCACCGTGGTGGAGATCGATGAGGCGCGCTGCATCGGCTGCACGCTGTGCATCGCCGCCTGCCCGGTCGATGCGATCGTGGGAGCGCGCGCGCTGATGCACACGGTGGTCGAGCGCTACTGCATCGGATGCGATCTGTGCGTGCCGCAATGCCCCGTCGATTGCATCGAGATCGTGCCCTCGCGGCTGGAGTGGACATCCGCCGATGCGAGGGCAGCGCGGCGACGGGCCCGCACCCGCAAGGCCCGGCTGCTTGGGCAGTCTTCGATCCCGCCCGTCGCGCCGGGCGAACGCCGCAACGCCGTGGCCGCAGCCATCGAGCGCGCGCGAATCCGGCGCGCTGCCAAAGCGGGAAGCCCCGGATGAACCCGCGGAAGCGCCACGAGATCTTCTCGCGGCTGCGCGCGCAGAACCCTTCGCCGCGCACCGAGCTCGAGCACGCCTCGCCCTACGAGCTCCTCGTCGCGGTGGCGTTGTCGGCCCAGGCCACCGACAAGTCGGTCAATCTCGCGACGGCCAAGCTCTATCCCGTGGCCAATACGCCGGCCGCCATGGTCAAGCTCGGCGAGGAAAAGCTCACCGGGTACATCCGCACCATCGGCCTGTATCGCACCAAGGCAAAGAACGTCATCGCGCTCTCGAAGCTGCTGCTCTCGGAGCACGGTGGCGAAGTGCCCGCCTCCCGCGAAGCGCTCGAAGCCCTGCCGGGCGTCGGGCGCAAGACGGCCAACGTGGTGCTGAACGTCGCCTTCGGCCAGCCGACCATCGCGGTGGACACGCATATCTTCCGCGTCTCCAACCGCACGGGCATCGCGCCGGGCAAGGACCCGCTCGAAGTCGAGGAAAGGCTCAACAAGTTCACGCCGGAGGAGTTCCGGCAGCATGCGCATCACTGGCTGATCCTGCACGGCCGTTACGTGTGCATCGCAAGGAAGCCCGGCTGCCCCGAGTGCGTGATCCGCGACCTGTGCGAGTTCAGGCCGAAGACCAAGGGCTGACAGCGCCATGTTCAATCCAACGCGCGACCAGGTGCGCGATTTCTTCTTCGAAACATGGCGCAAGTACCGCGCCTCGGAGCCGCTCGCGGGCGCGGAGACGATCGCACTCGAGGTTGCCCTGAGTCACCCCGAATATCACGCGGTCCTCGACGATCCGGAGCACTACCGCGAGCAAGCCTATTTCCCGGAACTCGGCCAGACCAATCCCTTCCTGCACATGAGCCTGCACCTTGCGCTGGAGGAGCAGCTGTCGATCGACCAGCCGGCGGGCGTCAGGCAGCGCTTCGAGAACCTGGTTGCGCGCAGCGGCGGCGACCGTCACAAGGCACTGCACGAAGCCCTCGAGTGCCTGGCCGAGATGGTCTGGCGCTCGCAGAAGGACAATGCGCCCCCGGATGCGGCGGCCTACTTGGAAAACCTGGACAAGCGCGCGCGAACGTAGGCGCGAGTACCGGCTAGCGGTGCGAAACCAGGTCCGACTTCTGGCTTGCGAACCAAGCCGAGAGGTCGTCCATGTCCTTGCTCGAGAGCGTGGCCGCGAAGCCTTTCATGATCGGGTTGTTGCGCTTGCCGGTCTTGTAGTCGAGCAGCGTGCGCTTGAGGTAGTCCGCGTGCTGCCCGGCGAGGACCGGGAAATCGGGGCCGGTGGGCTTGTTGCCGTCCGCCCCGTGACAGGCGGCGCAGACCTGCGCGGCCTTGGCCTTGCCGTTTTCCGCATTGCCTTTGGCGAGCGTGCCGAAGCTTGCGGCCGAAAACGCGATTGCCGCGAGAATGACAAGGATCGCCTTCATTTGCGCGGCCCCCCGTAGTACGCGGCAAGGTCGGCCATGTCGGCGTCGGTCAGCCCGCGCGCAATGGCGCGCATGCTCGGGTGGTTGCGCTCGCCCGTCTTGTAAGCCTGCAACGCCTTGACGATATAGGCCTGCTGCTGGCCGTAGATCTTCGGCACGTGGTAGACCTCCGGGTACGCGGTCCGGTAGCCCGAGATACCATGGCAGCCGATGCACATCGCAAGCTTGGTCTTGCCGGCCTCGGCACTGCCGGCGGCGGGGGCTGCCGCGACCGTGGCAGGAGTAGCCGTTACCGGTGTATTCGCAGGCGTAGGTGCAGGGGCGGTTGACGCAGCCGGTGCAGAGTTGGGAGAGGTCTTGCCTGTGGCTTGGGCCAGCGCGCCTTGCGAGAGCGCTGCCAGCGATGCGCCGGCAAGGAGTGCTGCGATCAGTCGGGAAGTGCGCATTTCCAGGGTGTGAGTCGTTTTTGTTTTAGACGCAAAATTCTATCTGAACGCGGCCCCCCGCTCAACCTAAAAGAGTCCGAAGATGGAACTGATCGCTACAGTGCTCAAAATTGGCGCGGCCATCGTGGTGGGCGTGCCGCTGGTCGTGTACCTCGTGCAGGACGGCCTCCTCTTCATGCCGCAGCCGCTCGAACCGGCGCGCCGCGAGATGCTCGCGCGGCGCGCGCCGCTGATCGAGGAAGTCCGCATCGCGGCCGCGGACGGCACGCAGCTGCACGGCTGGCTGGCCAAGCCGAAGGCGCCGGCTTCCGGCGAGGCAGCACGCTTTCCGCTGGTGATCTACTTCGGCGGCAATGCCGAGGAAGTCTCCTGGATGCTCGACGGCCTCCACGATTCCGAGCGCCCGCGCGAATGGGCCTGGCTGCTGGTCAACTACCGCGGGTACGGGTTTTCCGCAGGCAGGCCAAGCGAGACGGCGTTGGTGTCGGACGCCCTGCGCATCTACGATTTCGCCGCAACCCGCGCCGACGTGGACACTGCGCGCATCGTCGTCTTCGGACGCAGCCTCGGCAGCGGCGTCGCAGTGCAGCTCGCAGCGGCTCGGCCCCTGGCAGGCGCAATCCTGGTGTCGCCCTACGACAGCATGGTGCACGTCGCCCAGCATCACTATCCGATCCTTCCCGTTTCGCTGCTTCTGCGCCACCGGTTCGATTCGATCGCCCACGCACCGGGACTGGAGCTGCCGCTGCTCTGCCTCGCCGCCGAGCACGACCATGTCGTTCCCTCCGTGCATGCCTCGCGCCTGGTACAGGCATGGAAGGGACCCAGGCGATTCAGCGTGCTGCCGGGCACCGGCCATAACAACATCAGCGGGCACCCCGAATACTGGCGCGAGGTCGAGGCCTTCCTGGCCGAGCGGGGTCGCTGACCTTCGCCTGCGTTCGGCCCCGTTATAATCGGGCTTTCCCCCAGGACCCTGATCTCATGCGCTTCGCCGGCTCGGAAGAATACGTCTCCACCGAAGACCTCACGCTCGCGGTGAATGCCGCAATCACCCTGGAGCGCCCGCTGCTCATCAAGGGCGAGCCGGGCACCGGCAAGACCATGCTCGCGGTCCAGGTCGCCAAGGCGCTGAACCTTCCGCTGCTCGAGTGGCACATCAAGTCCACCACCAAGGCGCAGCAGGGGCTGTACGAATACGACGCGGTCAGCCGCCTGCGCGATTCCCAATTGGGCGACCCGCGCGTGCAGGACATCCACAACTACATCGTCAAGGGCATGCTCTGGCAGGCCTTCTCGCGGGACACGCCGTGCGTGCTGCTGATCGACGAAGTCGACAAGGCCGACATCGAGTTCCCGAACGACCTGCTGCGCGAGCTCGACCGCATGGAGTTCTACGTGTACGAGACGCGCGAGCTGGTCAAGGCCAAGCAGCGCCCGATCGTGTTCATCACATCGAACAACGAGAAGGAGCTGCCGGACGCCTTCCTGCGCCGCTGTTTCTTCCACTACATCCGTTTCCCCGAGAAGGAAACGATGGAGAAGATCGTCGACGTGCATTTCCCCAAGCTCAAGAAGAACCTGCTGCGCGAGGCGCTGGAAGTCTTCTTCGAGATCCGCGAAGTGCCGGGCCTCAAGAAGAAGCCTTCCACTTCCGAGCTGCTCGACTGGCTGAAGCTGCTGCTCGCCGAGGACATCCCCCCGGAAGCGCTGAGGTCGAAAGACCGCAAGACGATCATCCCGCCCCTGCACGGCGCGCTGCTGAAGAACGAGCAGGACGTGCATTTGTTCGAGCGGCTCGTGTTCATGACGCGCGCGAAAAACAACTGACGGACTGTTCGCCGCCGTGCTGATCGACTTCTTCTTCAAGCTCAAAAGCCACAAGCTGCCGGTCTCCATCAAGGAGTTCCTGACGCTGCTCGAGGCATTGGAGAAAGGCGTGATCGGCTCTTCGGTAGAGGACTTCTACTACCTGTCACGCATCGCGCTGGTCAAGGACGAGTCGAACTTCGACAAGTTCGACCGCGCGTTCGCCGAGTTCTGGGACGGCGTAGAGGCGATTCCCGGCATCGAGGCCGAGATCCCGCTCGAGTGGCTGCTGAAGCAGGCCGAGCTCACCCTGAGCGACGAGGAAAAGAAGCTGATCGAGTCTTTGGGCGGCTGGGAAAAGCTCATGGAAACGCTGAAAAAACGTCTGGAAGAGCAGAAGGAGCGCCACCAGGGCGGCAACAAATGGATCGGCACCGGCGGCACCTCGCCTTTCGGCGCGTACGGCTACAACCCCGAAGGCATCCGCATCGGCCAGAAGTCCTCGCGCAACCGCAGCGCGGTCAAGGTCTGGGACCAGCGCGAGTACCAGAACCTCGACGATTCGGTGGAGCTGGGCACGCGCAACATCAAGGTCGCGCTGCGCCGCCTGCGCAAGTTCGCGCGGCAGGGCGCGCCGGAGGAATTCGACCTCGAGAACACCATCAACTCGACGGCGAAGAAGGCCTACCTCGACATCCACATGCGGCCCGAGCGCAGGAATACCGTAAAGGTGCTGCTGCTCCTCGATATCGGCGGCTCGATGGACGATCACGTCAAGCTCTGCCAGGAGATGTTCTCGGCGGCCAAGACCGAGTTCAAGCACATGGAGCACTTCTACTTCCACAACTGCCTGTACGACTTCGTGTGGAAGGACAACCGGCGCAGGCATTCCGAGCGCACGCGCACCTGGGACCTGCTGCACAAGTACGGCCATGACTACAAGGTGATCTTCGTCGGCGACGCGACGATGAGCCCCTACGAGATCCTGCAGCCGGGCGGCTCGATCGAGTACTTCAACGAGGAAGCCGGCGCCGTGTGGGTCAAGCGCGTGACCGACGTCTACCAGAAATGCATCTGGCTGAATCCCGAGCCGGAGGAAATCTGGGGCTACCGCCAGTCGGTGCAGGTGATGAAGGAACTCATGAACGGGCGCATGTTCCCGACCACCATCGGCGGCCTGGAAAAGGC
>CAZZDV010000178.1:4617-7891 GCA_964652785.1 uncultured Bordetella sp. | reverse complement strand
TCTTGAATCCGGGACACCAGGCCGGCTTTGAGCAGATGTGTTTCGGCATCAGGAAAGCCGAGATCGGCAAAAACGTTCTTAGTGCCGCGCTTGATCTTGGTGTTTGAGTCCTTCTTCATGATGTACCTCCTCTTTCCAACCGAGTCTCGTCACCCACCGCTCGGCCCCATTGGCAATTGTCACTCTTGGCGCTTCAAGTCCCGGTAGAAATTCTCGTGCGGACCAAAGGTCAGAAGCTTGATGCTCTCCGCGTCCAGTACCCGGTACGCCAGCAGGCAGAGCTGATTGGACAAGCGAAATTTGTACACCCGCACGCCAGCCAGGTCCCCAACCTTGGCTTCGCCGGCCACGGGGTTGGCGCTGATGGCGTGAACCGCATCGTCAAGTTCCTTCTTCTGCGATTGCCGCAGTTTCTTGGTCGCCCGGACAAACGATGGCGTGACCAGCAGACGCATCAGCCGAACTTGTACTCGCCCGCAGCTTCCTCCTGGTCGGCGGCCAGGATCTCGCGAATCATTGCAAAAGGCAGGTCCGGATTCTCTTCGGCGATCTTGCCGATCCGGGACCAGTACTCGATTTGCTTGGGTACCGAGCGATGCTGGACTCCGGCATATCGCTTGGCCTCATTAACCAGTGCGTCCGACAGTTTTACGTTCGTGGCCATTTGTGACCTTCGTCGTGCGAAGGTTGCATTATCCCCCCCAAAAGGACCAAAAGGTAACCGCCGACTTCAGCTCCAGCTGATGTCCGGCAGCTCCGCAAACACCCGCAGTAATCCCGTCGACCAGAACCCGCTGATGTTGGCGAAGTACGGGTCGCCTTCCTTGAACCGCCTGCGGTGGGTCACCTTCAGGCTGTCGATCTCGTAGCCCAGGAGGTCGATCGGCAGACCGACCGACAGGTTCGATCGCATCGTCGATTCGAACGACACCAGGAAGCATTTGGCCACCTCTCTGAGCGGCGAGTCGAACGTGACCACGCGGTCGATCATCGGCTTGCCGTACTTTCTCTCGCCGATCTGGAAGTAGTTGGTGTCGTTCATCGCCTCGATGAAGTTGCCCTGCGGGTAGACGAGAAACAGGCGCGGCGGCTCGCCCTTGATCTGTCCGCCGAGGATGAAAGTGCAGCCCGGGTTGATGCCGTCGGCTTCGAGAGCGGGGCCGTCACGCGCAATGACCTCGCGCAGCATCTGGCCGACGAGCACCGCGATGTCGTACATGCACGGCAGTCCGTTGATGCCCGCCGGGTTGGGCTTGCCGTCGTCGAGCTTGGCGTGGATGTGCATGAGCGAAATCACGCTCTGTGTGGTGCCGAGGTTGCCCGACGAGAGCAGGCAGATCATGCGTTCGCCCGGAACCTCGAACACGTTCATCTTGCTGAACACCGAGATCTGGTCGACTCCGCCGTTGGTGCGCGAGTCGGAGGCGAAGACGATGCCTTCCCGGGTGACGGCCGCGACGCAATAAGTCATGGCGCGATCTTAACGCAGCAACGCTTCGACTTACTGGCCGACCACGAGACGCGAGACGGCTTCCATGGTCTCGAGGCCTCCGCCGGTGCGGATGCCTCGGATGGGACAGGCATCGTGGTAGTCGGCGCCGATCGCGAGCACCAGGTGCTCGATCTCGGTGGAGCGGCTGCGGCCGTTGGCCGAGGCCAGGTCGAAACTCCGCCAGCGCTCCCCGATCCAGGTCTCGACCCACGCATGGCCGTGGATGCTTTCCTCGCCGAGGGCATGCGAAAGCACATAGCCGCTCACATAGCGCGCAGGAATCCCGAGGAGGCGGCAGCAGGCGATGAAGACATGCGCCTGGTTGCGCACCGACCCGTCGCCGTTGGCAAAGGCCTCGGCGGCCGTCAGGGTCTCGGCGTATTCCCGCCTGTCGTCGGGCAGCCTGGAGATGACCGCGGCGGCGAGCTCGCGCAGGCCGGTCAGTACGCCGCTCTTGCGCCGGAAGCCTTCCGCGAAGGCGGTCAGCGATTCGTCCGGCCGGGTCAGGGTGGTGCAGCGCAGGAATACGAGGGGCGAAAGCTTCGCGGCCGGCTCCGGTTTCTTTTCCGGCGGCGGTGTGGTTTCGACCACGCCGTGCGCGCGGATCCTGATCTCACGCACGGGCTTGTCCAGCGTGAGCACGTGCAGCACGTTGCCGTAGCCGTCGTGGGTGTGCATTGCGGCCCGCGGCGTGTCGATCTGCCACTGCAGCACATTCCGGGTGGTCGATTCCCGCGGCGTGAGGCGGATGTACTGCGTCGACGAGCGCACCGGCGCGTCGTAGCGGTAGATGGTTTCGTGCTCGATCGCCAGTTTCATGCGTCCCCGCGTCTCATACTGTTCCGAGATAGGCGCGCTGGATGCGGTCGCCGAGGTCGCCGAGATCGTCGAGGCACGCTTCGAGGTACTCGTGCAGGCCGCCCTGGAAGATCTCCTCGATGTCCGAATGCGTGAGGCGCGCGTGCAGCTCGCTCGCCAGGCGCTTGGCGGCCTGGTCGTTCTGGCCGTCGATGCGGTTGAGCGCTTCGGTCACCTGGTCGAAGCAGGCCGCCAGCGACCGGGGCATCCTGCGCTCGAGCAGCAGCAGCTCGGCCACCTTGATCGGGAAGATCTGGTCGCGATAGAGCGTGCGATAGGTTTCGAACGCGGACACCGAGCGCAGCAGCGCGGCCCACTGGTAGTAGTCGAGCGCGCCGCCGACGTCCTCGACCCGCGGCAGCAGGATGTGGTACTTCACGTCGAGAATGCGCGCGGTGTTGTCGGCGCGCTCGAGGAAAGTGCCCAGGCGCGAGAAGTTGAACGCCTCGCCGCGCACGATCGTGCCGTAGGTCACGCCGCGAAAGAGGTGGCTGCGCTCTTTCACCCAGTCGAAGAAGCGCGTCGCATCCGCGCCGACGATGTCTTTCCTCTTGAAGCCCTTGAGCTCCAGCCACGTCGCGTTCAGCGTCTCCCACATCTCGGAGGTGATCTGCCAGCGGACCGCATGCGCGTTCTCGCGCGCCCACTTGAGGCAGGAGTAGATCGAAGACGGGTTCTGCTCGTCCAGCGCCATGAAATCGAAGAGCGCGGTCAGCGTGAGTTTCTTGTGGTTGGCGAAGAAGTCCTCGTCGGTCTCGGTGATTGCGAGCGGGGCCATCAGGTTCTGGCGCTGCTGCGTGTCCTTGCTGCTGAACAGCACGAGGTTGGAGGTCACGCCAAGGATGCGCGCCATGTTCTCGGCGCGCTCCATCTGGCGGGACATCCAGAAAATGCGGTCCGCGACTCTGGAGAGCATGCTCAGAT
>CAZZDV010000178.1:0-4517 GCA_964652785.1 uncultured Bordetella sp. | reverse complement strand
CCCCCTGTTCCGATCATTCGACGACCCACGTGTCTTTCGTCCCGCCGCCCTGCGAGGAATTCACCACGAGCGAGCCGTCCTCGAGGGCCACCCGCGTAAGGCCGCCGGGGACGAATTTCACCGTCTTCGACGAAAGCACGAACGGCCGCAGGTCGATATGGCGAGGGGCGATGCCCTGCTCGACAAAGGTCGGGCAGGTCGAGAGCGAAAGCGTCGGCTGCGCGATGTAGTTAGCCGGATTGGCGAGGATGCGCGCGCGAAAACTTTCGATCTCCTTCTTCGAGGAAGTCGGCCCGATCAGCATGCCGTAGCCCCCGGAACCCTGGACTTCCTTCACCACGACCTTGGCGAGGTTGTCCATCACGTGCGCGAAATCGTCGGGTTTCTTGAGCTGCCAGGTCGGGACGTTCCTGAGGATCGGCTCTTCGCTCAGGTAGAACCTCACCATGTCCGGCACGTAGGGATAGGTGGACTTGTCGTCCGCCACGCCGGTGCCAAGCGCATTGGCGAGGCCGACGTTGCCCGCGCGATAGACCGAGAGCAGTCCCGGCACCCCCAGAAAGGAATCGGGGCGGAACGCCAGCGGGTCGAGGTAGGAATCGTCCACCCGGCGGTAGATGACATCGACGCGCTGGCGTCCGCCGGTCGTGCGCATGTAGACGTGGCCGTCCTTCACGAACAGGTCGGCGCCTTCGACGAGCTCGACGCCCATCTGCTGCGCAAGGAAAGCGTGCTCGAAGTACGCGCTGTTGTGCTGGCCCGGTGTAAGCACGACGACCGTGGGCTCGCGCATCTCGCGCGGCGCGGCGGCGCGCAACGTGTCGAGCAACAGGCCGGGATAATGCTCGACCGGCAGCACCGACTGCGTTGCGAACAGCTCGGGAAAGAGCCGCATCATCATCTTGCGGTTCTCGACCATGTACGAAACGCCAGACGGCGTGCGCAGGTTGTCTTCGAGGACGTAGTAGTTGCCGTCCTCGTGCCGGATGAGGTCGATGCCGGCAATATGCGAATACACCTGGTTGGGCAGGTCCAGGCCGATCATCGCGACCTGGTAGGCCTCGTTCGTCAGCACCTGCTCGGCTGGGATCAGGCCGGCCTTGATGATCTTCTGCTCGTGATAAATGTCGTGCAGGAAACGGTTGAGCGCGGTGACGCGCTGCTTGAGGCCCTTGGCGAGCATGTCCCATTCCGCCGAGGGAATGATGCGCGGGATCGTGTCGAACGGGATCAGGCGTTCGGCGCCGGCCTCGTCGCCATAGACGGCGAACGTGATGCCCACGCGGTGGAACAGCAGGTCCGCCTCGCGGCGCTTTTCCGCGACGCGCTCGGGCGGCATCGCGGCCAGCCACTCGACGAGATGCTTGTAGTGATCCCGGACCCCGCGATCGCCGGAGCCGGGCAGGTGCATCTCGTCGTAATGCGCGTCGTAATGCGCGTCATATTGCGGAGCGTTCGCTGGCATGGCTTAACTGTAAGCAAGCCATGTGCCACTTGCAAATGTGCCACTTGCAAATGCGCCACTGGCAAGGCGCGGGGTCATGCCAGCACGGCCTCGGCGGACATCGCCAGCCGGCCCTCGGCATTCGCCGCCCACAGCTCGGCGCGATCGCCTTCGATACGGCCATTGAGAGTGAAACTTGTCGTGGCGATCAACGGGCTCACGCCGCGAAAGGCGAAGCTCTTGAGCATGCGCGAGGTTCGCCGCCCGAGCGATTCGGCAAGCAGCGTCGCGGTGAGCGGGCCGTGCACGACAAGCCCCGCATAGCCTTCGGCTTCTGTGACGTAAGGATGATCGTAGTGGATGCGGTGGCTGTTGAACGTCAGCGCCGAGTAGCGAAAAAGCAGGACGGAATCCGGTTTGATCTGGTCGCTCCACTTGGCGCCTTCGGGCGCCGCCGGCGGCATCGGTGACGGGCCGCTGGCTTCCTCGCGATAGACGATGTCCTGTTCCTCGGTCAGCGCATGACCACTCTCGCCTTCGATCTCGTGGACCACCTTGACGAACACCAGCGTGCCGCTCCTGCCGGATTTGACTGCGACATCGCCGATCGTGGAGCGCCGGGTCGCCTTCTCGCCGACGAACAGCGGATGCTCGAAGGTGAGCCGTCCGCCGGCCCACATGCGGCGCGCAAGCGGTACCGGCGGCAGGAACCCGCCGCGTTTGGGGTGACCGTCGGGTCCGATTTCGCTCGTGCGGGCGTCCGGAACGAAATGGGTCCAGTGCCACAACGGGGGAAGCGCCGCGCCGACCGCAGGGGCCACCTTGCGATCGAGCGTGGCTGCGAGGAGCTGCGCTATGCGCTCGGAAATCCGCTCGGTCCGGCTTTCGGTGCGGCCTACCCAGGCGGCCAGCGCCGCGGGATCGAGGGCCGGCACCGGGTTACTTTGCGGGTTCGAGCGAACCCGAGTCGAAATCCGGCAGCGAAGGCGACGCAGGCGAGGCCGGCGAGGCGGGTGCGAGCGGTCCGGCCGGCGTAAGACCGACCGAGGAGAACCGGCGGTACTCCGAGGGCGAGGCGCCGACCTGGTTCAGGAAGAAGCGCGTGAAGTTGCTTTGCGCGGAGAACCCGAGCTCGGCGGAAACGTCGCCGATCTTGGTGTCCGAAGTCGACAGGCGCGTGATCGCCGTTTCGACGCACAGCATGTCGAGGTACTCGCGCGGCGAGCGGCCGGTGCACATCTGGAACAGGTCATAGAAGCGCGAGCGCGACAGGCCGACCTGCGAGGCGATGTCGTCCATGTTCACTTCCTTGTTCGGACGCGCGCGCAGCAAGGCGATCGCGCGGCGGATGCGCGAATCCGCGAACCTGGACCCGCGCCACATCGGCGAGGTCGAGCGCCGCTTGGCGATGTAGCTGTCGATGATGGAGAGGATGAGCTCCTGGACCATGAACTCGAGCCGGTCGGACGAAAGGAACCGGTCGTTCATCATGTCGATGGCCATCGCGTCGGCGATCTTGCGGATATGCGGCGTCACCGCGTCCAGCGTGCGGGGATAGGGGCCCTGCTCGGCGCCGCGGAACATCGCCGGGAAGGTCTGGGCGAGCCACTCGGGCGAGATGTTCATCAGCAGCAGCCGGACGCTCGAGCCGTCCTCGTTGGCGATCGTCTCGTGCGGGCGCTCGGAATTGATGAACAGGATGTCGTTGCGGGTAAGGACCTCGCGCTCGCCGCCGATGAGGAATTGGCGGTCCGCCCCGTCGTACTTGATGATCAGCTGGTGTTCGGCGTGCGTATGCATCGCCTGCGAGTCGACAGACTCCGACAGGACCACGCGGCCGAAGCGTCCTTCGAAAATGCGCAAAGCGTTAAACATTCAGCATCGTTCCCGGGTCAGGCCCGAAGGATAACTTCCGGGCCGCAGTGGCGCCAGCATCGGATTCAGAGATATCAGAAAGAAAGCGGCCCCTTACGCAAAATAAGCAGTCATGCGCGAAGCATACATTCAGTAGGGCAGGGACTGGGGCCGTTTCGCGGAAATCACGCGGGTATTCACGCCCACCCAGTTAAGGCCGCCGAAAAGCCGACCGTGCTCGATCTTGACGCAGCGGTCCATGACCGAGTCCAGGCCGGCGGCTCGCGCCTTGCGGTCGGCTTCCCCGTTGACCACCCCGATCTGCTGCCAGAGGACTTTCGCACCGATCGCGATGGCGTCCTCGGCGAGCGGCAGGATGCGCTCGGTCTTCTGGAAGCAGTCGACGATGTCGACTTTCTCCGGGATGTCGCGCAGCGCCGCGTAACACTTCTGCCCCAGCACTTCGGTGTACTGGGGGTTCACTGGAATGATTCGATAACCGTGCTCCATCATGTACTTTGCGGCGAAGAAGCTGGGGCGGTACCAGTTCGCCGACAGGCCGACGACGGCGATCGTGCGGGACGTCTTGAGGATGCGGCGCAGCGTGGCGATGTCCGTGTCGGGCATGTTGAAACGGCCGGTGGAGGCGAGGGTCGGATTATATAATCTTCCTCCTCACCCTCAGGAGAGCGCCCGATGTACGTCGAAGAACGCATGTACCTGCTGCACCCGGGAAAGGTCGCCGAGTACTTCAAGGTGTACGAAACCGAGGGCATGCCGACGCAGCTCAAGTACCTCCCGCACATGGTCGGCTATTACGTGAGCGAGGTCGGGATGCAGAACCTCATCGTCCATATGTGGGCCTACGACGACCTCGACCAGCGCGACAAGTGCCGCGCCGCGATGCAGGCCGATCCCGCGTGGCAGGCGTACGTGGCCAGGATCCGGCCGCTCATCATCACGCAGGACACCCGCATCATGAAGCCGGCGCCGTTCTTCAAGGAGCGCCTCACGAAGATGCTCTCCGCGAAGGCCGGATGAGCCTGCACCCGCAGGTAGGGGCGTTGCTCGAGCGCGTCGCGCGCTCGCAGCTGCCGCCGTACTACGAACTGCCGCCCGCGGTTTCGCGCAGGCTCTATCACGACACGCGCGGCGCGATCTCGCCGATGGCGCCCGAAATGGCTTCGGTCACGCTCATGCTCGTGCCTGGGCCCGCGGG
>CAZZDV010000177.1:4951-7980 GCA_964652785.1 uncultured Bordetella sp. | reverse complement strand
ATGGCGCAGGCTTCGACACCGTTGACCGTAGGGACGATCGCGGGCCGCATCCTGCTGCTCCGTGGGCAACGGATCATGCTCGACAGTGACCTTGCGGCTCTCTACGGGATATCGACCGGGCGATTCAACGAGGCGGTGCGTCGGAATCTGAAGCGTTTTCCAGTGGATTTCATGTTCCCACTTAACAATCAAGACGTTGCTTCTTTAAGATCGCAAATTGCGACCTTAAACGCCGGTCGCGGCCAGCACAGGAAATATCCGCCCTACGCATTTACCGAGCACGGAGCGATCATGGCCGCTACCCTTCTGAACACATCGCGCGCGGTAGAGGTTTCTGTATATGTCGTGCGCGCCTTTGTGCAGCTGCGCGAAACATTGGCCACGCACAAAGTTCTGTCCACCAAGCTGGAACAGCTGGAACGAGAAACTCAGGCGCTCGCTTTGCGCCACGACAGTCTCGCTGCCAATACGCGTGCCCAGCTGCGTCAGGTGTTCGATGCCCTGCGTCTGCTCATAACACCACCGGAGCCCAAGCGCAGGCCCATCGGATTCGTCACGCATGAGGAAAAAAAGCGTGACTGACACCGCCAACTGCTCAGGTCAGCTCACCAGCGGCTTGTAGCGGATGCGCTTGGGCCGCGCGCCTTCCTCGCCGAGGCGTTTTCTCTTGTCGGCTTCGTATTCCTGGTAGTTGCCGTCGAAGAACACCGCCTGCGAGTCGCCCTCGAAAGCGAGGATGTGCGTGGCGATGCGGTCGAGGAACCAGCGGTCGTGCGAGATCACCATCACGCTGCCGGCGAAATCGAGCAAGGCTTCTTCCAGCGCGCGCAGCGTCTCTACGTCGAGGTCATTGGAAGGCTCGTCGAGCAGCAGCACGTTGGCCCCCGACATCAGCGTCTTGGCCAGGTGAAGCCGCCCGCGCTCCCCGCCTGACAACTGACCGACGATCTTCTGCTGGTCGGCGCCCTTGAAGTTGAACCGCCCGAGGTAGGCGCGCGAAGGCATCGTGAACTTGCCGACCGTGATCATGTCCTGGCCGTCGGCGATCTCCTGGAAGACGGTCTTCTCCGCGGAAAGGATGTCGCGCGACTGGTCGACGAAGGCGAGCTGCACGGTCTTGCCGATCTTGACCTTGCCCGACTTGGGCTTCTCCTTGCCGGTGATCATGCGAAAGAGCGTCGACTTGCCGGCGCCGTTCGGTCCGATCACGCCGACGATCGCGCCGGGCGGCACCTTGAAGGACAGCTTGTCGATCAGGAGGCGATCCCCGAAGCCCTTGGAGACATCCTCGAACTCGATGACCTCGTTGCCGAGGCGCTCGGCGACGGGGATGAAGATCTCCTTCGTCTCGTTGCGCTCCTGGCTCTCGTGCGAGGAGAGCTCGTCGAAGCGCGCAAGGCGCGCCTTGGACTTCGCCTGCCGTCCCTTGGGATTCTGGCGCACCCATTCGAGCTCGGCCTTCATCGCGCGCATGTGAGCGTCTTCCTGCTTGGATTCGGCTTCCAGCCGCTTGCCCTTCTGCTCGAGCCACGAGGAATAGTTGCCTTCCCACGGGATGCCCTTGCCGCGGTCGAGTTCCAGGATCCAGCTCGCGGCGTTGTCGAGGAAGTAGCGGTCGTGCGTCACGGCCACCACGGTGCCCGGGAAGCGTTGCAGGAACTGCTCGAGCCAATCGACGCTTTCGGCATCGAGGTGGTTGGTGGGTTCGTCCAGCAGCAGCATGTCCGGCTTCGACAGGAGCAGGCGGCACAGCGCCACCCGCCGCTTCTCGCCGCCGGACAGGTTGCCGGCCGTGGCCTCCCACGGCGGCAGGCGCAGCGAATCGGCCGCGATCTCCAGCTGGCGCTCCACGCCCTCGCCGCCGCCTGAACTGAGCAGCGCCTCCAGCCGCCCCTGCTCTTCGGCCAGCTTGTCGAAATCCGCATCGGGTTCGGAGTACGCCGCATACACCTCGTCGAGGCGCTTCTTGGCCGCGCCGATATCGCCCATGCCTTCCTCGACAATCGCGCGCACGGTCTTGTCCGGGTCGAGCTGCGGCTCCTGCGGCAAGTAGCCGATGGTCATGCCCGGCATCGGCGTGGCCTCGCCGTCGTAGTTGGTGTCTTCGCCCGCCATGATCTTCAGCACGGTGGACTTGCCCGAGCCGTTGAGGCCGAGCACACCGATCTTGGCGCCGGGGAAAAACGCTAGGTTGATGTTCTTGAGGATCTGACGTTGCGGCGGAACGGTCTTGTTCAGCCGCTTCATCGAAAAGACGTACTGCGCCATTGGGAATTCCTGCGGGACGGAAAGAGGGATTATCTCAGGCGGCGAATGTTCGCGCTGGCGCGCGAATCCCAGCCTCGCCCGACGCGCAATCTACTTCTTCTTCGGTTTCTCGCTGTTCTGCCGTATCCATGCGGCAAATTCCGATTCGCTCAACTGTCCGGCCGCGACCGCGAGCATTGCCGTGGTGGCATCGATCTGGGTGGCGCAAAGCCGGTAGCCGTTCAGCGCGAGAAACAGCCCGACTGCCAGGAATGCGGCCCGCTTGTTGCCGTCGATAAAGGGGTGATTTTTCGCCAGTCCGACGCCATAGGCCGCCGCAAGCGCCGCGAAATCAGGAGTCTCGTACGCCGCAAGATTTACCGGGCGAGCCAGCGCCGATTCGTACAGTCCTTCGTCACGCATTCCGGCGGCGCCGCCGTGTTCGGCCAGGGTTTCATCATGCAATAGCACGAGCGCGGTCCTGTCGACCCAGCGCCACTGGCGCGTTTTCCCGCTCACTTGGCCAATGCACGCAGCGTGTCCCGATACCGATGCATGATTTCACGGCCGAGTTCCAGTTGTGCCTCGACTGCGGGGTCATAGGGCGTGAGCTTGAAGCCGCCGGGCGTTTCGGTCAGGAACACCGTGTCGCCCTTGTCGATTTTCAGCTGTGCCAGCGCTTCCTTGGGGAGGACGACTCCAACGGAATTTCCGATCTGGGTCAGTTTGAGCGTGAACATGGCAACCTCGCTGTGTAATTACACACGTAATAATGCCTCCCG
>CAZZDV010000177.1:0-4851 GCA_964652785.1 uncultured Bordetella sp. | reverse complement strand
GCCCAGTTGCGCGACCACGACCGCGCGCTGATTTCCGCCGCCGAGCGCGGCGATGCCGCTGAAGTGCGGCGGCTGATCTCCGCGGGCGGGAACGTCAACGCGCAGGACGAAAACCGCAACAGCGCGTACCTCGTCTCAGGCGCGCGCGGCCACACCGAGGTGCTCAAGCTCACGCTGGCCGCCGGCGCCGACCTCAGGAGCACCAACCGATATGGAGGGACTGCGCTGATCCCGGCCTGCCACTACGGTCATGTCGAGACGGTGCGCGAGCTCCTGAAGACGAAGATCGACATCGACCATGTGAACAACCTCGGCTGGACCGCCCTGCTCGAGGCGGTGATCCTCGGCGACGGCGGCCCGCGCCATGTGGAAATCGTCGGTCTCCTTGTCGCGCGCGGCGCGCGCCAGGATCTCGCGGACCGGGACGGCGTCACCGCCCTCCAGCACGCTCGCAAGCGCGGCTACCCGCAGATCGTGCAACTCCTCGAGCGCGCGCGGGCGCCGTAACATCGATGGGGTCAGCCGGCCGGCTCGAGCCGCGCGATCACGCCGTTCGATTCGTCGGTCAGCACATACACGAAGCCGTCGGGACCCACGCGGACGTCGCGGATGCGCCCGAGCGTGCCTTCGAGCAGGCGCTCTTCCTTCACGACCTTCTCGCCCTCGAGCTTGAGGCGCACCAGCAGGCTGAACTTGAGCGAGCCCACGAACAGGTCGCCCCGCCACTTGGGAAACTTGTCCCCGCCGTAGAACGCCATCCCCGAAGGCGCGATCGACGGCACCCAGTAGTGCAGCGGCTGCGCCATGCCCGCCTTGGCCGTGCCCTCGCCGATCTTCGTGCCGATGCCGTAGTCGACGCCGTAGGTGATCACCGGCCAGCCGTAGTTGACGCCGGCCCGCATGATGTTGACCTCGTCGCCGCCCTGCGGCCCGTGCTCGTGGGTCCAAAGCGCGCCGGTCTGCGGATGCAGCGCGGCGCCCTGCATGTTGCGGTTGCCGAGGGTGAACTTCTCGGCCTTCCATCCGGCTTTGCCCGCGAAAGGATTGTCGGCCGGCACGCGGCCGTCGTCATGCAGCCGGATCACCGATCCGGCGAGGTCATCCGGCTTCTGCGCTCGCGCCATCTCGCCGCGATCCCCGAGAGTGATGTAGAGGAATCCGGCGCGGTCGAACACCAGCCGCGAACCGAAATGCAGGCCGGTGTTGGTCTTGGGCAATTGGCGGAAGATCACTTCGACGTTCTCGAGCCGGTTGCCCGAGAGGCGGCCGCGCGCAACTTCGGTGCTGACCCCCTCCGGGCCGCGCGCAGCGAACGAGAGGTAGACCAGGCCGTTTTCGGCGAACTTCGGGTGCAGCACCACGTCCATCAGGCCGCCCTGCCCGTGCTGCGCAACCTGCGGCAAGCCGGAAACCGGTTGCTGCTCGAGGCGGCCATCACGCCCGACGATGCGCAAACGGCCGGGGCGTTCGGTGACGAGCATGCGGCCATCGGGCAGGAACGCGAGGCCCCACGGATGATCGAGGCCCTTGGTCAGCGTGACGACGCGGAACGAATGCTCCTGCGACTGCACGGTCTGCGCTGTGGCATTTGCAATCGTCGCGAGCGTCAGGCAACAGGCAATGAGCGATGCGCGCATGCGGTATCCCGTGTGTCAATTGCGACGATTGATCAATGGAATGCGAACGATACATCACGCAGCGGGGTCATGAGAATCGCACCTGCAGGCCTCGCTTTGGTCGCGATCCCCGCCGCGGCCCCTCCTGCGTTTGCCCAATCGTCGCCGGTTGCAAAGCAACGCCTCGTGCCGCAGGTCAGCGATGCCGAGCCCGGCAAATGGAAGCTTGCGCTGAACAATGCGCGCAACGTGCAGCAGGACCTCAACGCGCAGAACGTAAAGGTCGAGATCGTTGCCTACGGCCCCGGCATCGGCATGCCGCGGTAGGAGTCGGGGGCGAGCGGCGGCGGAAAATCCGCCATGACGGGAAGGGGTCCTGTCATCCCTTCCGGCGCCCCAGAGGTGCGGCACGATCCCTGCATTTTTGCAACGGCCCCACTCCAGTGACTTGCCGCAGCTTGCGGCTGCCAGAATGCGTTTCCTAGTACCCCAACTGCCGGTGATGCTTCAGATTGACGAGAAATACCTCGCCCGGCGTGACAATGTACAGAATCGTGAACTCGCGTTCCACCCATTCACGAGCTACGGCGGAGCGGCCGGTAAAGAGTGGCGTCAACTGCGCAAGCAGGGTCGCTTCCGCTTCGCTCCCCAGCTTGCGCAGCGAATAGGGGCGGCCGACGTCTGCATGCCCTTCCAGGGCCGGTACGATCCGCTCGAACAGGTCCCGATTGAAGGCTGCCAGCCGGGTTCCTGAATCCGGGAACAGCGGTTGCAAAGATCTGTAGTGCTCCACCAGATTTGCGAAGGCTTCCCGGAAAGGGAGGGTGATCAACACCTCACGCCGGCGCGGCGCGCTGCCGCCGCGCGGCGGTTTCAGTACTGTGTCCGGCGTTTGACGCTCTTGCGGCGTGCAGTGGGCGGTCCGTCCGTCGCAACGCCCATCACCAGCACCCCGGTTTGTTTGCGAAAGACCGCCGCAGGCATTGCCTTGCCTGACGCCATCTCGGATGCGGCGCGCGCGAGGTCGTGCAGATTGCGCATGTGATCGGCGGCGCGCAGCCGCTGATATTCGTCAAGATCGGCGACGCCCACCACGGCGACGTAACTCTCGCCATTGCGCGTCAAGACCTTGGGCTGGCCCGAAGCAACCACCTCGGCGGCGATCTCGGTCAAACGCGCGCGCGCGGAGGTGATCGGAACGACGTCGGTGGAAAGAAAATGCATGGTTGTCCAGCTCCTTCTGTAGACTCAAAGTGCTACATCATTCTGATGCAGAATTCGGCTCGGGTCAAGCCGATCGCGACAGCCGATCGAGGCAGCCATCGATGCCAGCCTGTCATCCACATTCGTGTTCAATCATTCGCCAGCAGATCAGGCTGCTCGTCCGCTTCCGGGGGCTCATCGCCGCGGTGCAGTTCGGTGAGGCGCACGCCCAGCAGACGGACTTTACGCTTGAGCTCCACCCGGCCCAGGCATTCGAACGCCGCGCGGCGGATCGCGAGCGGGTCGTCGGTGGGCGCCTCCAGCGTGCGGTCGCGCGTGATGCGTTCGAAATCCGAAAAGCGCAGCTTGATGCCCACGGTGCGGGCGCGATAACCCTCCCCGCGGATTTCGTCGGCCACGCGTTTCGACAGGCGCGCGAGCACGCGCGCGAGCTCCTGCCAGTCGCGCGTGTCCTCGTCGAAAGTGGTTTCGGCGCTGCGCGACTTCGGCTCGCGGAAAGTGACCACGGGCCGCTCGTCCCGCCCGTTGGAAGCCTCGTGCAGGTGGCGCGAGTACGACTCGCCGAACTTCTCGCGCAGCTTCTCGAGCGGCACGGCGGCAAGGTCGCCGATCGTCCTGTAGCCAAGCGCCACCAGCTTCTCCTCGGACTTCGGCCCGACACCCTGGAGCTTGCGCACCTCCAGCGGCCAGATGCGCGTCGGGATGTCCTCGTACCCCAGGACCGTGAGGCCGTCGGGCTTGTCGAGCTCCGAGCCGAGCTTGGCCAGCAACTTGTTCGGCGCAATGGCCAGGGAGCACGTGATGCCTGTTGCCGAAAACACTTTCGCCTTGAGGTCGCGGCCAATGGCCTCGGACTCGCCAACGACCTCGGTTAAATCGATGTACGCCTCGTCGATGCCTCCGCTTTCGAAGACCGGCGTGACCGATCGCATCTGGTCCTTGAACACGCCCGAGTAGTGGCGATACGACTCGAAATCCGTCGGCAGGAAAATGGCGTGCGGGCAGAGCTTCATCGCGGTGCGCATCGGCATGGCCGAGCGGATGCCGAAAGCCCGCGCCTCATAGGTCGCGGTCGAAACCACGCCGCGGCTGTTCGGATCGCCGCGGCCGCCGATCACCACCGGCTTGCCACGCAGGTCCGGGCGGCGCAATAGCTCCACCGATGCGAAGAACGCGTCCATGTCGAGGTGGAGAACCCTCCTCATCGGCGAAGTACCTGATCGGGCATTGTGGATTTGGTTCCGTGAATATACACAACGGATTTTCCCCCATCCGGCACTGGCCGGCCGCATCGAGCAGTTAAAATAGCGGCATGCCGGAAACACCTTCGGCCGACGCCATCGTCATCCACGGCGCCAGGCAGAACAACCTCAAGAATCTCACCCTCAGTATCCCCGCCAACGAGCTCGTCGTCGTTACCGGCGTCTCGGGATCGGGGAAGTCTTCGCTCGTCTTCGACACGCTCTATGCCGAGGGGCAGCGCCGCTACGTGGAGACCTTCTCGCCGTACGCGCGCCAGTTCCTCGACCGCATGGACAAGCCGCAGGTCGATGCCATCGAGGGCATTCCGCCGGCGATCGCGATCGACCAGACCAATCCGGTGCGCACTTCGCGTTCCACCGTCGGCACCATGACGGAGCTGAACGACCACCTGAAGCTGCTCTTCGCCCGCGCAGGCACGCTGCATTGCCGGGGCTGCGGCCAGCCGGTACGGCGCAATACGCCGGAATCGATTACCACCGCCTTGCGCGCACAGGCAGAGGCGCTCGGCGATCCGCGGCTCATCGTGACCTTCCCGATCACGGTGCCGAAGAATTTCTCGGAAGCCGAGGTCAAGCAACTGCTGGAACAGCAGGGCTACACCCGCATCCATGCGCAGCAGGGCGAGCGGCTCGATGTCATCCAGGACCGCTTCCGACTCGGCAACACCGAACAGAGCCGGCTGATGGCGTCGCTCGAGTCGGCGCTGCGCGTCGGCCAGGGCCGCGTCAACGTCTTCGCGCTCGCCGAG
>CAZZDV010000176.1:3790-8028 GCA_964652785.1 uncultured Bordetella sp. | reverse complement strand
TTCGTGGAGCCGGGCATTTCAGTCGACCTTGACGTTCGCGCGCCGGATGACCGTGGCCCACTTGGGCGTTTCGCGCCTGGAGATCGCGAGGAACTCCTCGGGCGTGCCGCCGTCGATCTCGGTATCCAGCGCCTTGTAACGCTCGATGAGCGTGGGCGCGGCCAGTGCCTTGCGAATCTCGGCCGTCAGGCGCGTCATGACTTCCCGCGGCAGGCCCGCGGGCCCGATCACGCCGCCCCAGGCCACCGTCTCATAGCCCGGCACGCCGGCCTCGGCCACCGTCGGCAAATCGGGGAACACGGGCGAGCGGCGCGGCCCGGAGACCGCGATGCCGCGCACGCGGCCCGATTTTGCATGCGGCCCGATCGAGGAAATGTTGTCGAACATCATCTGCGCGTTGCCGGAGATGAGGTCGTTGATGCCCTGCGGGCTGCCGCGATAGGGCACATGCAGGATGAAGGTGCCGGTCATCGCCTTGAAAAGCTCCCCGCCAAGGTGCCCGGTCGTGCCGTTGCCGCCGGAAGCCATCGCGAGCCGGCCGGGATTCTTCTTCGCGTACGCAATCAGCTCGGGCACGGTCTTTACCGGCACGTCGTTGTTCACCGCGAGCAGGTTGAAGACGCGGATCGTGTTCGACACGAGTGTGAGGTCCTTCTCCACGTCGTACGGCACCTTGGGCAGCAGCGTCTGCACGATCGCAAGCGACACGATGTTGCCGTAGCCGAGCGTGTAGCCGTCGGGTGCCGCGCGCGCGATCTCCGCGGTGCCGATGGTGAAAGAGGCGCCGGGCTTGTTGTCCACCACGATCGAAACGCCCATCTGTTTCGACAATTCGTTGGTCATCACGCGCATGAGCACGTCCGGCGAGCCGCCCGCGGCGGAAGGCACGATGAATCGGATCGGCTTTTCCGGCCAGGCGGCGAGGGCCGGTGCGGCCGTGAGCATCAGGAGTGCAAGGGCAAGAACCTTCATTTTGCGTTCGCCAGCGGCAGCTGCGCGATCTCGGCGAGCGCCTCCTTGAGGCTTCGCACCTCGCCCCAGCCGACGCGGATCATTTCGATCGCCGGATCGTGCAGATGAGGGAGCGTCGTGCCGGTGCAGTCCTCGACGACAATCGGCTTGAAGTCGCGGAAGTTTGCGTCCTTTGAAGTCGCGGCAACGCACTGGTTGGTGAGCACGCCGGCGAACAGCACCGTCTCGGCCTTGAGCGCCCTGAGCGTTGCCTCCAAGTTCGTGTTGTAGAAGGCGCTGAGGCGGGTCTTCTCGATGTACCAGTCGTCCGCGCTCGCGCCCAGCCCGTCAAGGATCGCGGCGCCCCAGGTCCCCTGCCGCAAGCCGCCGTCCTTGAGGAAGGGCCGCAGCTCGAAGAACACGCCGGCGTCCGTCGCATCGCGAAACCCGTGGCGCGTCCAGATGACCGGGACACCCTTCGCCCTCGCGGCGGCGACGAGCGCGCGGGTGGGCTCGATCGTCCTCTGCATATGGGAGACATCGACGCCGGATTTCGCGTACCAGCCTTCGGCGTGGAGGAAATCGTTCTGTGGGTCGATGACAACGAGCGCGGTGCGCGAGGGCACGAGGTCCCAGCGCGCGACCGCGAACGGGTC
Organism: uncultured Bordetella sp.; assembly: GCA_964652785.1. GTDB lineage: Bacteria > Pseudomonadota > Gammaproteobacteria > Burkholderiales > SG8-39 > SZAS-79. The sequence continues at coordinate 6,421 of CAZZDV010000176.1, read as the reverse complement.
GACGCCTTCGGATTGCGTGAGCATGGGTTGGGAACGTGCTGCAGTCATCGGCTTCTCCGTTGTCCGGTACTAGTCACCCGCAATGGCAGCATTTCGACCGGAGAATGGCTGCAGCAGCGGACTTCCGTCATAATTTGGCAGCAATTCATGCTTGTACGCCGCCCCGTTTCTCACCCCGGCCGCTGCGAAAACGTCCTCTCAAAAACGGCCTCCGCAATCCGGTTCTTCAGGATCTCGATCGAGCCGCCGGCGATCATCCAGCCCCGGCAGCGCCGCACGCAGTATTCCACAAGCTGCTCCTGGCTGTACCCCGTACCGCCCATGACCTGCAGGGCCTCGTTGGCCACCTCGAAGCCGGCCTGGTTGCAGAACGCCTTTGCAATCGCGGTTTCTTCGGCCGAGGGGAATCCGCGGTCCGCGTTGGCCGCCGCGCGGTACAAAAGGAGCTGGCCGGCGTCGAGCTTGATCTTCATGTCGGCGAATTTCCACTGCAGCCCCTGGAACTCGCACAGCAGGCGCCCGAACTGCTTCCTCTGCATCGCCCACTGGCGCGCGGCCTCGAAGGCATAGCGGCCGAGCGCGAGCGAGCGCGAAGTGTTGCCGATCCGCTCGACGTTGAAGCCGGCGATCTGCTTCTTGAATCCGCCCTCCCTGAGCACCACCATCTCGGGCGGCACGTAGACATTGTCGAAATAGAGCTGCGTCCATTCCTCGCCGGACATGAACGCCGACGGCTCGCCGCGGCGCATGCCTTCGGCCTTCGTGTCGATCAGTACCGACCCGATGCCGCCGACGCCCGGACCGAACCGCACATACGCGAGGATCACGTCGGCATACGCGGAGTGCGTGACGAATACTTTGCTGCCGTTGACGCGAAAGCCCTCGCCGTCGGGCTTCGCCGTGGTCTTGAGATCGGTGACCGCGCTGCCGGCATCGGGCTCGGTCATGCCGACCGAAATCACCGCTTCTCCCGCGAGGATTCTGGTGAGGTACTTCTGCTTTTGCAGCGGCGTGCCGTATTCGGCGAGCACTCGCACCGGGCCGAAGTTCCCGGCCTGCACCACGTCCGCGCTGCGCGGGCAGACGGAGGCAACGGTCTCGATCGCGATCACCGCATCCATGAGCGTGCCCGCCTGCCCGCCGTCGGCTTCCGGCATCGTGATGCCGAGGAAGCCCTGCTTGCCCATGAGCTTTGCGACATCCCATGGATGCGCCGGATCGTGCGCGCGCGCGAGCTTGCCTGCGGCGAGGTGTTTCTGCGCGAAGCGCAGGACGGATTCGCGGAACCCGTTTTGTTCAGTGGTGAGTTCGAAATTCATGAATCGTCCCTTCGGCAATTGACTGAGTGCTGCGCTTGGTGTTACGTTGGTGTTACCGATTGTCCATCGACCCGCGGAGAGTTTCCATGACCGTTTCGACCACGCTCAAGCTGCCGGGTACGCTGAAGGAACAGGTTGCGAAACTGGCCGAAATAGCCGGCAAATCGCCCCATGCATGGATGGTCGAGGCGATCGAGGCGCAGGCGAAGCAGGCTGGCAAGCGCCTGGCATTTTACGCAGAGGCGCGGCAGTCGCTTGCAGAGTACGAGAAAACGGGCATTTGCTACCGGGCGGAGGATGTGCACGGATACTTTCTCGCGCGGGCGTCCGGCAAGCAGGCGCGCAGACCCAAGCCTCTCAAGCGTTGACAGGCCGTTGATCGCCCGCCATGGCCGCCGTCCGCTACACGGAGCGCGCCCTGGCTCACATTTCAAGGCTGATGGAGTTCCTCATCAGCTCGGAGCCGGACGTTGCGGCAGATACCGCGAGAATCGTTTTCGAAGCCATCGATGTCCTTCACCGCCATCCGGAGATCGGCCGCCCCGGAGAGGAGGACTTCCGCGAACTGGTCATTTCGCGCGGGCGCACCGGCTATGTGGCGCTATACAGCTACGACGAACGCGACGACACAGTGGTCGTGCACGCTATCCGGCACCAGCGGGAAGCGGGTTACGCCTGAATAAAACAAGGCCGTCGACAGCGAGTACGCCTTCTGCGCAAACCATGAGCGGATTGATCTCGGCCTCCGCGACCGGCTGGCCCTCGAGCAAAGCGAGGCGCGAAACCGCAACCACCGCACCTGCCAGTGCCGCCATATCGCCTTGCGGCAGATTGCGAAAACCGCGCAGGACAGCGAAGCCTTTCACCTTGGCGATCATTGCGAGGGCTTCTTCTTCGCTCACCGGCGCGCAGGCCAGCGCCATGTCGCGATAGATCTCGGCAAGCTGCCCGCCGAGTCCCACCAGCACCACCGGTCCGATCATCGGGTCGTGGCGATAGCCGACGATCGCCTCAGCCAGCCCCTTGGCCATCGATTGCACGAGCACGCCTTCGATCGATGCCGCGGGCGAGTGCGAGCGGACATCGGCGAGCATCGCCTGCACGCGATTGCCGAACGAGGCGCGGTCGGCAATCCCGAGCGCGACGCCGCCGGCTTCGGTCTTGTGCGGGATGTCTTTCGACAGCACTTTGGCGGCGACGGGGTAGGGCACCGAGTGCTCGTACGCCGGCGCGCGGGCGGTCTCGCGCCGAACCGTGGGGATGCCGAGCGATTCGAAAAGCGAGAGCGCATCGGCTTCGTCCATCCCGCTGC
>CAZZDV010000176.1:0-3690 GCA_964652785.1 uncultured Bordetella sp. | reverse complement strand
GGGCTTCGGAGGGTGCGCGCCATGCGAAATACGCAGCCAGCGCATCCGCACAGCCTTCGGGCGTGCGGAACGCAGGCACGCCGGCTTCGGCCAGCAGTCGCAGCGAGGCTTCGGCGTGCGGCGCGAGAAAAGCGGCGAGCGGCTTCGCCCCGCGCGGCTGGGATGAATTCGCGCCAATGATCGGCTTCACCGCAAGCTCCGGATGGAACTGCGCCGACGAGCCGACCACGGCGAGCGCCGCATCACAGTCCGGATGCGCGAGCAGGGCCTCGAGCACCGCGCGGTACTTGTCGCTCGTGGCCGCGAGCGTAAGGTCGATGATCGGCGCCTTGCGGATCGGGACGCCCTTGTCCATCAGCAATGCGATGAGCGCCTCGTCGGGCACGAGCGTGTCGATGCCGAGCGTGCCGAGCCGGTCCACGACGCTCGCGGCGCCGCCGCCGGTCGTCGTCACCACGGCTACACGCGGCGTCCTTTTAAGAGGCGCCGGCGCACGGCCCGACAACAAGGGCACGATCTCCACCAGCGTCTCGAGCAGGTCCACGCGCACGATGCCGTTGTGGCGGAAGTAGGCATCGACCGCCGCGTCGCTGCCCGCGAGCGCACCCGTGTGCGACTTGGCCAGCGCTTCGCCCAATGCCGAGCGGCCGAGCTTGTAGGCGACCACGGCTTTGCCGTTTGCCTGCGCAAGCCGCGCCGCGCTTGCAAGGCGCCCTGCATCGCGGATCGTTTCGAGGAAAAGCAGGATGACCTTTGTATCCACATCGAGGGCCAGCATCTCGACGAGCTCGCCGACGCCGAGATCGGATTCGTTGCCGACCGAGACGAGCTTTGCGAAGCCAAGGCCACGCGGCGAGCCGCGCGAGAGCAGGGTGCCGATGATGGTGCCGCTCTGCGAGATCACGCTCGCGCCGCCGCGAGGCAGGCTGTCGGCCTCGAAAGCGGCGTTCACCGTGATCAACGCGCCGTTGGACACATTCGCCAGCCCGATCGAGTTCGGCCCGATGATGCGCACCCCAAGCGATTTCGCCAGCGACACGAGTTCGGCCTCGCGCGCTTGCCCTTGCGGACCGGTCTCGGCGAACCCGTCGCTGTAGATCGTCGCGACCAGCACCTTTTTCTTTGCGCAGTCGCGCAGCACGGCTTCGACCTGCGCGGCCGGCACCATGATGAAAGCGTGGTCGATCTCGCCCGGCGCGTCTGCGAGCGTCGGGAAGGCCTGCTCACCAAGGATTTCGCTCCGGCCAGGATTGATCGGCACGATCCGGCCGGTGTAGCCGTGCTTCCTCATGAAGCGCTGCGGGCGCGCGGTGTTCTTGCTCGCGTCGCCGGAGGCCCCGACCAGTGCGACCGCTCGCGGCGCGAACACCGCCGCGGAGAGCCGCGCGATCGATCCGGCGTCGGGTTGGGCGGCCATCAGCCGGGTTCGGAACTCAATTCGTTGACCGAAGCGATCGCTTCCAGACGCCACAGCCTGGCGACCAGCGCCCTGGCCGCCGCATCGCCCAGCACCGGTCCGGCGAGCTCGAGATACTTGTCTTCCAGGTCGCGGTCGGTGAGCGGCAGTTCGGGGTCGCCTTTCCTTGCGGGCTGCAGGTAATCGGCCTTGCGTCCGTCCCGGGTTTGGATCGACACGCGCGCGGCTCGCTGCCCGGGGAAGGACGCGTCCAGCTCCGGATCGATCTCGACGTCGATCTTCTTCATGAGCTCGCGCGTCAGCGGGTCGTTCATCCTCTCAGTCCCGAAGGCGGCCAGGCGCACGCTGCCATGCACGAGCGCATTGGCGACCACGTACTTGAGGCTGAAGCGCGCCTCGGCCGGCGTCTGGGGATCTTCGTAGCCGGAGACCTCCTTGGCCGCACGGTAGGAGCCGACCTTGACGCGTGCGATGTCCGCGGGCTTCACGCCGAGCTTCCTCTGCACCTCTTGCGCGCCGTCGATCGCCGCGAACGTATGGCCGCAGCACGCGTGATTCTTGAAGGTCATCTGCGTGATGTGAAATTCCCTTCCCAGCGTTTCGACCGCCTTGTCCCAGTCGGGGCCGTCGCTCATCGCGCGGCCGAAGCCGGCTTCGCCTTCGATCACGTCCAGCGACCCGGTCAGGCCTTCGCGCGCGCCCGCGGCCGCAAGGATGCCGGCCTCGGCCGCGTGGCCCGCATGCATGGGCTTGGACATCGAGTCCATGCGGAAAGCCTGCTGGAGCGCCGCCGCGAAAGTCGCCGTGGTTGCGAGCGCATGCGCGAACCGCTTTGAATCCAGCCCGTACAACTCCGCGGCGGCGGCCGCGGCGCCGAAGCAGCCGATCGTGCCGGTGTTATGCCAGTACTTGTAGTGCGCGCGGCCCATGGCCTTGCCGATGCGCGTCGAAATCTCGTAGCCGACGATGACCGCACGCAGGAACGCCTCACCGCTTGCACCCGCCGTTTGTGCCACGGGCAGCGCGGCCGAAATCGTCGGGGCGCCGGGATGATAGATGCCGAACTTGAAGATATCGTCGACTTCGAGGGTATGTGACGCGGCGCCGTTGATCAACGCCACCGCGCGCGTAGATCCCCTTCTGCCAAGGGCCAGTCTCGCCTGGCCGCGGTCGAGGTCCTCGGCCAGGGCTTTTTCCAGCAGCGTTGCGGGCGCGACGACCGCGCCGGGCAGCAGCGCCGCATACCAGTCGATGACCGCGCGCTTGGCGTGATGCAGCGCCTCTGCCGGGATCGGGCGTGCGCGCGAGTCGACCGCGTAGTCCGAGAATTTCTCTACGACATACTTTTCAGCAGCCATCCAGGTCCACCTCCAGACGATCGATTATCGCGGCGATCCCCACCCCCCCGAGCTCGAAGTGATGCTGGCTCAGTCCGCGGTGCAGGAGCGTCACTCCGAGACGGAATTTCACCGCCCGACAAGCGCATAGTCCCGAATCAAAACTTCAGCGGGCACCTTCAGCTTCTCGCTTACCGAGCGGATCTGCGCCAGGGTTAAACGGCGCTTCTTGTTCAACACGTCGTGCGCGCGCTGCCGGGAGCCGAGTACGTCGTGCAAATCGGCAGCCCGCATTCCGCGCTGCTCGAGTGCGAACCGGATCGCCGCAACCGGGTCCGGCGGGGGAACCGGGTAATGCTCGCGCTCGTACTTTTCGAGCATCAGCATCAACACTTCGAATTGCGCATCCTCGCGTGAACCCGGTTTGGGCGGCGCGTCGAAAAAAGCCGCAAGCTGCTTAAGACCTCGCCGGTACGCCGCGGTCGATTTGATCAGTTCAACTTCAAGTTTTCGCTTTGCCGTGAATTGCTCCGGTGAAGTCGGCATCACCATTTCGCGCTTAGCGTCTCGGCACCCGACCAGGGCTTGATCCTCGTCAGCTTCGTACGCAGGACTCGTTCTGCAACTTCCGTGTCATGAGCGGCCTGGGCGCGCAGCCAATAGCCGTTTGAGAGTCCTAAATAGCGGCATAGTCGCAGATCGGTGTCGGCCGTAACGGCACGCTTGCCGGCCACGATCTCGCCGATGCGCTGCGCTGGCACACCAATGTCCTTCGCCAGCCGGTATTGGCTGATTCCCATCGGCTTCAGGAATTCGTCCAGCAAGAGCTCGCCGGGGGTCACGGGTTTGAGTTTGCGCATCATGAATCTCCGTCAGTGGTAGTCCACGATCTCCACGTCCTCGACGCCTGTGTCGGTCCAGCGGAAGCACACGCGG
>CAZZDV010000175.1:3048-8089 GCA_964652785.1 uncultured Bordetella sp. | reverse complement strand
CTGGTCGGGGCGAGAGGATTTGAACCTCCGACCACCTGCACCCCATGCAGGTACGCTACCAGGCTGCGCTACGCCCCGAGGGCGCGGATTATAGCAGAGGGGTCCTGACAGCCTTGGTGCGACAGCGCTCAGTGCAGAGGCGCGTCGCCCTTGTCTGCGGCGGGCTCGCCCGCGAGCGAATCGATGACTTCGCGCAACTCGCGCTTGATCCCCGCTACGTCGATCTTGCCGCGGCCGTTACCGCCCTTGGCCGTGTTCTGCGCACGTTCCGCAGCTTCTGCCCGCGCGGCCTCGCGGCCTTGCGAGTAGACGTCATCGAGCCTGTTGCGCGCGCCGCTGATGGTGAAGCCTTCCTCGTACAGCAGTTCGCGGATGCGGCGGATGAGCAGGACTTCGTGATGCTGGTAGTACCTGCGGTTGCCGCGCCGCTTGACGGGCTTCAACTGCGTGAATTCCTGCTCCCAGTAGCGCAGGACGTGCGGCTTCACCCCGCAAAGCTCGCTGACCTCACCGATAGTGAAGTAGCGCTTGGCCGGGATCGGCGGGAGGTCAGCTTTCTTGCGGCTTGTGTCCATCGCCATCACGCGACTTCTCGACCATGGCCTTCAGCTTCTGGCTGGCGTGAAATGTGACGACACGGCGGGCGCTGATGGGGATCTCTTCGCCCGTCTTGGGATTGCGCCCCGGGCGCTGCGGCTTGTCGCGCAGCTGGAAGTTGCCGAAGCCCGAAAGTTTGACGCTTTCGCCGCGCTCGAGGGCCCCCCGGATCTCCTCGAAAAAGGCTTCGACCATGTCCTTGGCCTCGCGCTTGTTCAGGCCGACCTTCTCGAAAAGCAGGTCGGCGAGTTCGGCCTTGGTCAAAGTCATCACTGCTCCCTAAATCTTCTTTAACTACGGAGGGTTCCGCCAAAACGACGACCCAGCAATTCGACCATCTGGGCGATGGCGGAATCGGCTTCCGCATCTGTGAGTGTTTTTTCAGTATCTTGCATAACTATCCGGAACGCAAGGCTTTTTCGGCCAGCTGGCAGGCTCTTGCCCTGGTAAAGATCGAACAGGCGCACCGAGCGCACGATGGCCGGCTTTTCGCCCCTGAAGGCGTCCAGGATGGCCTGCACCTGCATCCTGGCGTCGACCAACACCGCCAGGTCGCGGATCACCGGCGGGAAGCGCGAAGGCTGCCCGGGATGCGGCACTGGGACGTCCTGGAGGGCTCCCGCGTCCAACTCGAAGACGACCGCCGGCTGCGGCAGCTCGAACTTGCCCTGCCATCTCGGATGCAGCTCGCCTACCCAGCCTATGTGAGCCCCGTCGAGCATCACGCGGGCCGAGCGTCCCGGATGGAGTGCGGGGTGCGGCGCCGCCTCGAAACGCGCGATGCGCGGCCACAACAGCGCCTCGACGTCTGCCTTGAGATCGAAGAAGTCGACCGGCCGCACGGGCACGGCCCATTGCTCGTCCTCCGCAGGGCCGCACGCGGCCGCAGCAACCCTCATGGGCTGCGAAAGACCTGCCACCTCGAGTTGTCCGTCCCTTACCGCGGCATCGCGCAGGAAGGCGCGCCCAACCTCGAACACGCGCACGCGGGACTGCTTGCGCGCCATGTTGTAGCGGATGTTGTCGATGAGCCCGCCGATCAGCGTGCTGCGCATCGCGGACTGGTTGCTCGCGATCGGGTTGAGCAGCTTGACCGGGTTCGGGTTGCCGGCGAGATCCGCCTCCCAGCCCTCGTCGACGAACGTGAAGTTGACGACTTCCTGGTAGTCGCGTCCCGCCACTTGCGCCCGGATCGCATGCAGTGAGCGGCGCGACTCCGGCTCAGCCCGCATGGCCGCGGTTGCCGACGGCGGATTGGCGGGGATGCGCTCGAAGCCGTAGACACGCGCAACCTCTTCGATCAGGTCTTCCTCGATCTCGATGTCGAAGCGATAGGACGGCGGCGTTACCGTGAAAGCGTCCGCGGCACGCAAGTAAGGCAATGACAGGCGCGTGAAGATGTCGGCCATCTCGTCGGCGGTGACCGGCACGCCGATGACCTTCTGCGCGCGGGCAACCCGCATGGTGACGGCCTTGCGCTCCGGCAGCTTCTTGACCAGGTCCACGGTGGGACCCGGCTCGCCGCCGCAGATATCGAGGATCAGCCTGGTGGCGTACTCGATCCCCATCACATTGTTGTCGAAGTCCACGCCGCGCTCGAAGCGGTGCGAGGCGTCCGACGAGAAGTTGTACTTGCGCGCGCGGCCGGCGATCGCATTCGGGAAGAAGAACGCGGACTCGAGGAAGATGTTCCTCGTGTCGAGGTCGGCCTTGGTCGATTCGCCCCCCATGATGCCGCCCAGGCCGATCGGGCCCGAGTCGTCGGTGATGCACAGCACCGAGCTGTCCACTTCCACCGTCATCTCGTTGAGGAGCTTCACCTTCTCGCCGGGACGTCCCCAGCGCACGTCGATGCCGCCCGTGACCTTGTCCTGGTCGTAGACGTGCAACGGGCGGCCCATTTCGAGCATGACGTAGTTGGTCACGTCGACAAGAGCGGAGATCGAGCGCTGCCCGGCGCGTTCGAGGCGCTGCTTCATCCACTCGGGCGTCGGCGCCTTGGCGTTCACGTTCCGGATTACGCGTCCGGAGAAGCGTCCGCAGCCTTCGGTGTCGGTAATGTCGAAACGCAGCTTCGCATCGCTTAGGGCCGCGATGGGCTTCACCTCCGGCGGGGTCAGCTTCGAGCGCGTCAATGCTGCGACTTCACGCGCCACCCCGAGCACCGAGAGGCAGTCGGCCTTGTTGGGAGTGAGCTTGATTTCGAAGACGTTGTCGTCCAGCTGAAGGAGCAAGCGCACGTCCGCGCCGGCGGCCGAACCGGCAGGCAGCTCGAGCAGCCCGCTATGGTCTTCGGAGAGCCCGAGTTCCCTCGCCGAGCACAACATGCCCTGGCTTTCGACGCCGCGCATTTTCGCGGCCTTGATTTCCATGGGCCCGGACTCGCCCGGCAGCTTCGCGCCGATCACGGCCAGGGGCGCCTTCATGCCGGCGCGCACGTTCGGCGCACCGCAGACGATCTGCAGCGGATCGCCCTTGCCGATGCTCACGCTGCAGAGCGATAGCTTGTCGGCGTTCGGGTGCTTTCCGACGTTGAGAATTTCGCCCACCACGATGCCGCTGAACGGCGGCGCGACGGGCCGGAGGGACTCGACTTCGAGCCCCGACATGGTGAGGAGGTGCGCGAGTTCATCCGTCGTCATCGACGGGTCGACCATGGCGCGCAGCCAGCTTTCGGGGATCAGCATCTCAGAACTGCTTCAGGAAACGCAGGTCGCCGTCGAAGAACTGGCGCAGGTCGTCGATGCCGTAGCGGAGCATCGTGAGCCGCTCGAGCCCCGAGCCGAACGCAAAGCCGATGTGGCGCTCGGGGTCGAGGCCGAAATTGCGGACCACCGACGGATGCACCTGCCCAGACCCGGAGATTTCCAGCCAGCGTCCCTTGAACGGGCCGTCGGCGAATTGCATGTCGATCTCCGCGGAGGGCTCGGTAAACGGGAAATACGAAGGACGAAAGCGCACCTGCAGCGCCTCGGTCTCGAAGAACCGCCGCAGGAAATCCGTGTACACGCCCTTGAGGTCCGCAAAGCTGATGTGCTCGTCGATCCACAGGCCTTCGACCTGGTGGAACATCGGCGAGTGGGTGGCATCCGAGTCCACGCGGTACGTGCGGCCCGGAGCGATGACCTTGATCGGCGGACGGTGCATGCGCGCATAGCGCACCTGCATCGGGCTGGTATGCGTGCGCAGCACCAGCTGCAGGCCCGAAGAATCTTTCGCGTCGACGTAGAACGTGTCCTGCATCGAGCGCGCCGGGTGGTTCTCCGGGTTGTTGAGCGCGGTGAAGTTGTACCAGTCCGTCTCGATTTCGGGGCCGTCGGCCACGTCGAAGCCGATGGAGCGGAAGATTTCCTCGACGCGCTGCCAGGTCCGGATCACCGGGTGGATTCCGCCGGGGCTGCGCCCGCGTCCCGGAAGCGTCACATCCAGCGCCTCTTCGGCCAGGCGCGATTGCAGCTTCGATTCGGAAAGTTGCGCGCGGCGCGCATCGAGCGCGGCCTCGAGCTTGGTTTTCGCGGCATTGATGCCCGCGCCGGCAGCCTTGCGTTCGTCGACCGCAAGGGCGCCCAGTCCCTTAAGGAGCGAGGTCAGCTCGCCCGACTTGCCGAGATAGCGCGCCTTTGCGTTTTCCAGCGCGGCGGGGTCACCGGCGAGCCCGAACTCGCCAAGCGCCCTGGAGACTATTTTGTCTAGGTTCATCACGATAAGAGGGAAGGGCTCCCGCCCCTCCTCAGACCTCCCCAGAAATGAAAAGCGAGGGTCTGGCCCTCGCTTTTCTTTGCTTCGGTGAGATGGCTCAGACCCCGAGGTTGGCCTTGACCTGCCCGGCGATCTTCGCAAACGCCGGCTTGTCCATCACCGCGATGTCCGCGAGCATCTTGCGGTCGATCCCGATGTTGGCTTTCTTCAGGCCGTTCATGAACACGCTGTAGGTCATCCCGTGCTGGCGAACCGCCGCGTTGATGCGGGCGATCCACAGCGCGCGGAACGTGCGCTTGCGGTTGCGGCGGTCGCGGTAGGCATACTGCCCCGCCTTCATTACCGCTTCCTTGGCGATGCGCCATACGTTCTTGCGGCGGCCGCGGAATCCCTTGGCCTGCTCGAGGACCTTCTTGTGGCGCGCGTGCGCCGTTACTCCACGTTTGACTCTTGGCATTTGTCCTCTCCTTTACGCGTAAGGCATCATGGCCTTGACGGCGACCATGTTGCTTTCGTGGACCGCGGTGCCGCCGCGCAGGTGGCGCTTGCGCTTCGTGGTCTTCTTGGTGAGGATGTGCCGCAGGTTGGCGCTTCCGCGCTTGATGCTGCCTGAGCCGCGCATCTTGAACCGCTTCGATGCGCCTTTCTTTGTCTTCATCTTGGGCATGAGTGGCCCCTTTCTTCTGATTTGTGACGCCAGGTGGCCCGCTTCGCGTGCGCTTGATACCCGGTAGTCACTTGTTGC
>CAZZDV010000175.1:0-2948 GCA_964652785.1 uncultured Bordetella sp. | reverse complement strand
GTGACGCCAGGTGGCCCGCTTCGCGTGCGCTTGATACCCGGTAGTCACTTGTTGCAGTCACTTGTTGCGGTCACTTGTTGCGGTCACTTGTTGCGGTCACTTCTTGCTGCGCGATCCCCTGCGCAGTGGCCCTGCTAAATCATGCTGCCGCGGGCTTGTTCCCGGCAGACTGGTCCGCCGCCCCTTCGGCTTTAGGCGGCGCTTTCGGTGCCGACTCGCCTGCGGGCTTCTTCGGCTTGGCCGCCGCGACCTTCACTTCTTTCTTCTTCGGCCCCAGCACCATCACCATCTGGCGGCCTTCCATCCTGGGGAAATTCTCCACTACCCCGTGCTCCATGAGGTCTGCCTTCACTCTCTCCAGCAGCCGCACGCCGAATTCCTGGTGCGCCATTTCGCGGCCACGGAATCGCAAGGTCACTTTCGTCTTGTCGCCTTCCTCGAGGAAGCGGATGAGATTTCTCAGCTTGATCTTGTAGTCGCCCTCATCCGTTCCTGGGCGGAACTTGACCTCTTTCACCTGGATCTGCTTCTGCTTCAGCTTGGCTTCGTGCGCCTTCTTCTGCTCGCGGTACTTGAACTTGCCGAAGTCCATGAGCTTGCACACGGGGGGCACTGCCAGCGGGGCGATCTCGACCAAGTCGATCTCTTTTTCCTCCGCCATCCGCATCGCATCCGCGATGGACACGATCCCTAGCTGCTCGCCTTCCTCGCCCACGAGACGGATCTCGGGGGCCGTAATCTGGGCATTCAGACGCTGTGCCTTGCTGCTGTCGATGGCGATGGGTGCAAACTCCTTTTCTGGCGGCTGCTTGTCGGTCGCCGCGATCACCGTGCGCAACCACCCGGCTGCGCGAAAAAAACCGGCCGTGTACTACGCGCTGGTCTCTTTTTGGAGACGTGCGATGAAGGCTTGGAGGCTCATGGCCCCGAGGTCCTCACCGCCGCGCGTGCGCACGGCCACTGTCACAGCCTCTTTTTCCTTGTCTCCCACGACCACTTGGTAGGGGAGCTTTTGCAAGCTATGTTCGCGTATTTTATAGGAAATTTTTTCATTTCGCAAATCCGCCACGGCCCGCCACCCGGCCGCGCGCAAGGCCGCAGTGACCGCTTCGGCGTAGGCCGACTGATGCTCGGAAATGTTCATGACCACGACCTGCTCGGGCGCCAGCCAGAGCGGGAAGGCGCCGGCGAAGTTCTCGATCAGGATGCCCATGAAACGCTCCATGGAACCGACGATGGCGCGGTGGAGCATGACCGGCACGTGGCGGGCATTGTCCACGCCGACGTACTCCGCGCCCAGCCTTTCGGGCATGAAGAAGTCGACCTGCATGGTGCCGCACTGCCAGACCCGGCCGATGGCGTCCTTGAGCGAATACTCGATCTTCGGTCCGTAGAAGGCGCCCTCGCCGGGGGACACCTGGAAATCGATGCCCGAGCGCTTCAGCGACTCCATGAGCGCCGCCTCGGCCTTGTCCCAGAGCTCGTCCGCGCCGATGCGTTTGACCGGGCGGGTCGCCACCTTGTAAATCACTTCCTTGAAGCCGAAATCGCTGTAGACCTTCTGCAGGAGCGCGGTAAACGCCTCGCATTCGGCAAGGATGTGGGCATCCGTGCAAAAGATGTGGCCGTCGTCCTGGACGAACCCGCGCACGCGCATGAGGCCGTGCAGCGCGCCTGATGGCTCGTTGCGGTGGCAGCTGCCGAACTCGCCCAGCCTGTACGGCAGGTCGCGGTAGCTCTTCACGCCCTGGTTGAATACCTGGATATGCCCGGGGCAGTTCATCGGCTTGACCGCGTAGTCGCGGTTCTCCGATGAGGTGGTGAACATGTTCTCGCGGTAGTTTTCCCAGTGGCCGGTCTTCTCCCACAGGCTGCGGTCGAGGATCTGCGGGCAGCGCACTTCCTGGTAGCCGTTGTCGCGATAGACGCGGCGCATGTACTGCTCGACTTCCTGCCAGATTGCCCAGCCCTTCGGATGCCAGAACACCAGGCCCGGAGCCTCGTCCTGCATGTGGAAGAGGTCGAGCTGCTTGCCAAGGCGCCGGTGGTCGCGCTTCTCGGCCTCCTCGAGCATTTTCAGGTAGGCGTCCTGGTCTTCCTTCCTGGTCCAGGCGGTGCCGTAGATGCGCTGAAGCATCTCGTTCTTCGAGTCGCCGCGCCAGTAAGCGCCGGCCAGCCGCATGAGCTTGAAGACCTTGAGCTTGCCGGTCGAGGGCACGTGCGGGCCCCGGCACAGGTCGATGAAATCCCCCTGCCTGTAGAGCGAGATAGGGTCGTTGGCCGGGATCGAAGCGATGATCTCGGCCTTGTAGGCCTCGCCCTGCTTCTTGAAGAACTCGACCGCCTCGTCGCGAGGCATCTCGGTACGCGCCACCGGCAAGTCGCGCTTGGCGATCTCGCCCATGCGCTTTTCGATCGCCACGAGGTCTTCGGGCGTGAAAGGCCGCTTGTACGCGAAGTCGTAGTAGAAGCCGTTCTCGATCACCGGCCCGATGGTCACCTGCGCGTCCGGGAACAGCTCCTTGACCGCGTGGGCCAGCAGGTGCGCGGTGGAATGGCGCACGACCGAAAGGCCGTCGGCATCGCGCTCGGTGACGATCGCGAGGTCCGCATCCTTCTCGATGCGGAAGCTCGTGTCGACCACCTTGCCGTCCACGCGACCGGCAAGCGCGGCCTTGGCCAGGCCCGGACCGATCGACTGCGCGACTTCGGCCACGGTTACCGGGGCCGGGAAGCTCTTGATCGTTCCGTCAGGAAGTCGGATCTCTGGCATCGCAAATGAAAAACGCGGCAAAGCCGCGCTCCCTGAATTTTCTACCATTACAAGTGTTGGTAGGCGCGATTGGACTCGAACCAACGACCCCCACCATGTCAAGGTGGTGCTCTAACCAGCTGAGCTACGCGCCTGGGGTTGCGTGAAACGGTTGCGTGAAACGGTTGCGTGAAAC
>CAZZDV010000174.1:0-8151 GCA_964652785.1 uncultured Bordetella sp. | reverse complement strand
TGCGCACGAAGCACGCGCCGCGCTGGCCCTCGTGCAGCTTGCAGTCGCGCGGGCAGAGGTCGCATTGCACCCGGCCGTCTTCGAGGCCGTGCCACCAGCGGGCGGGATGGTTCATGGGGCGCGGCCGTTCAATGGAATGCGCGCATTGCATCCCACTCGGACTGCTTCCACTTGGCGACGCGGTAGCGCAGCACGCGGCAGCGCCCGAGCCGGAAATCGGCGGGCAGCCCGGCCTTGAGCTTGAGCTGGGTGAGGAATTGGTGCTTGTCGGGGAGGGTCTCCCAGACCTGCGGGAGGAAAGTGCCGCGCCTTCCGCCGGCTTCGAGGATCAGTCCGTCCTCACCCGGCACGATGCGCGCGATGAGGTCCTCTTCATCCGCAAAGCGGATCGGGCGCGCGGGCGAGAGCAGCGAAACCTCGGTCTGCGTCTCGGGCCATTCGGCCGATGTCATCGGCGGGAACCTCGGGTCGCCGACCGCCGCGGCCCGCGCATTGGCCATGACGTCTTCGCCGAGCGGCCGGTGCGGCGAGAGGCTGCCGATGCAGCCGCGCAGCCGGCCTTCCCTGGTGAGGGTCACGAACGTCGCGCCGGGCTGGGCCAGCCACGCGGCGCCGCCGGGCTTGGGTGCTTCGCGCGAAACGAGCCTCGCGCCGATTGCCGCGCGCGCCATGCCGATGAGCGTGCGGCCGGCCTCCTCGCGCGAGACCGTGCCGCCTTCGTCGAGCGCGAAGGCGCAGTAGCCCACCACGCGCCCGCGCCCGCCGGCGGTGTCGCCGGAGTTGCAGACCGCGAGGCGCCGGATCGAAAGGCCTCTGTTCTTCGCAAGCGTAAGCAACCCGTTCAGCGGCGTGGCGCCGCAGGCCTGCTGGTGATTGAGGCCGGCCTCCAGCCGCGCAATGCGCATCGCCGTGTCGTTGTCGATCTTCCGCGCGGTTTCGTACTCGTGATAGTGCGAGAGGTCCGTGCTGATCACGATGAGCGTTTCGGGTCCGCCCCATAGCCTTTCGAGGACTTCGGCGACCTGCGCGCTCGTAGCGTCGCCGACCGCAAGCGGCACCAGCGAAAAATCGCCCAGCACCCGCTGCAGGAAAGGAAGCTGGACCTCGAGGGAGTGCTCCATCGCATGCGCCGGCGCGCTCGTCACGACCTGCGGCAGGTCCTCGAGCAGGCGCACGCCCTCGGCGTCGATCGGGATTGCGCCCAGCGGCGTGGCGAAAATCTCGACGCCCGGCAGCGCGAGGCCGCGTACCGCGACCCTGTGAACAGGCCCGAGAAGAATGACGCGCTTCACTATCCCCCGCGCGGGGATCAGCTCGCTGTAGGCATGCGCGGCCGTGGCGCCCGAATAGATGTAGCCCGCATGCGGAACGATCAGGACCTTGGGGTGGCCGAAGCGCACTTCGAGGTTTTCGACGCCCTCGAGCAGCTCGTCGAGTTCGCCGCGCAGCGCCTGGGCATCGCTCGGATAGAAGGCGCCGGCAACGGCCGGGGGACGGAGTGAGGGCATGGGGTAGTTGCCTAAACGCGGTTCGACAGTTCTAGTCTCAGGATGTTCAGTCGTCAAGCCTGCGAAGACAGGTTGCGCCGGCGCTCCTCCCCGGTTTTTTGCCGCTGCGCTCGATCGTGAACCTGGAGCTCGCGGGCCTCGCGCTGATGATCCTGTGCGCCGCGCTCATGGCCAAGGGCGTGGGCACCTTCGCCTGGGAACGCGCCTCCGGGCCGCTCAGGAGTAGGTGATGAACTCCGCGCGGTCCGGCCGCTCGAGGTGCGGGATGCAGTTGAAGCTCACCAGCCGCATCGAGCGCGGGCTCACGAAGATTTCGCAGAACGCCGAGTTCCGGTACTGCAGGTTGAGCTCGATCGCGGACTGCGCAGGCGCCTGCAGGATCGTGCAGACCGCCCGCGAGATCGCGCCGCCCGAAGAGGCGGCCAGCACGCACGCCTCCGCGGGCAACCCATCGCAGGCTGCATGCATCGCGGCGGCGGAGCGCTCGCCGAACTCGCGCCAGGTCTCGGGCAGGTCGCCCTCGAGCTTCTCCTCCGACCAGTCCTTGAGCGCGAGCTTGATGGTGCGGTAGAACTCGCGAACGTCGTTCTTCGCGCGCGCCTTCGCCCACCCTTCGCCGTGGTAGGCCTTGTAGAGCGCATCCCCGGAATACTCGTTCCAGCCGGGATGTTCGATGACCGGGAGCGAGGAGCCCATCGCATCGAGCAGCGTGCGCGCCGTCTGCCGCTGGCGATCCAGCGTGCCGCAGACTGCGTGCGAGAAAACGACGCCGCGCGCCTTGAAATGCTCGCCAAGCCACGCTGCCTGGCGGTGGCCAAGCTCGGAGAGGTTGTCGTAGTTCTCGGCTGCGAAGGAAGCCTGCCCGTGGCGCACGAGGTAGAGGGTGGTCATCTGAATATGTATGCCGTTCTTGGAAAGTGAATTGCCGTTAAAGCCGCTCTGGCGTTGAGGCTACAGCCGCGTCGAAGATCGCGGGCCATTCGCGCTGGAGGAAGGCGAACTGGGTCATGCCTCGTCCGCCGGTGCGGTGTCATTGAAGAGCGCGATGTAAGGCGCATAGCGAAAACGACGGTTGCGGGAACGACCCGTCATTTCGCTCAGCACTTCAAGCTCTACGAGGCGGGAGACGAGGCCGTTAGCCGCGGGATAGGTGGTTCCCGTCGTTCGGCGAACATCGTTCACGGAAATGATGGGACGATCGAACAGTGACTCGAGCACCTTGTGGCCATTGCCGGCAGCGCGGCCGAGCCGCTCAGTAATCGCGGTCCGATGTTGCTCGCGCAAAAGGAGAATTCGGCGTGCGGTCTCTGACGCTTCTCCCGCGACATTGATAACGCCACGCAGAAAAAAGGTGAGCCACGCTTCCCATGCGCCACGGTCGCGTACCGCCTGCAAGTGTTCGTAGTACTCCTGCCGGTGCTGCCTGAAATAGTGGGACAGGTAGAGCACAGGCTTATGCAGTACACCGCTTTCCGTGAGCAGGAACGTGATCAGGAGACGTCCCACCCGGCCGTTGCCATCGAGGAAGGGGTGAATGGTCTCGAATTGCACATGGGCCAGCGCGATCTTGACCAGTGGAGGCAAGTGATCTTCCGCATGCAGGAAGTGCTCAAGGGCACCCAGTGCACCCGGCACCTCGTGGGGGGGCGGTGGTACGAAACTCGCCGTGTTCAGCGTGCAGCCACCGGGGCCGATCCAGTTCTGGCTGGTGCGCAGTTCGCCCGGTTGCAACCTGCCGCCGCGTACGCCGTGCATCAGTTCCGAATGGATTTCGCGGATCAACCTGACCGACACCGGCAGATCGGGAAGCCTCGCCAACCCGTGGTTCATCGCCCTGACGTAATTGACGACCTCGTCCACGTCGCGCGGCAGATCCTGGTCGAATAACTCGGCCTCAGCGGCCAGCAGATCCTGTAGCGAGCTTTGGGTACCTTCGATCTGGCTGGAGAGCACCGCCTCCTTGCGCACGTACATGAAAACGAAAAGATCGGGGTTGGGCAGAGTAAGCACCGATCCGTCGAGCCGTCCCAGGGCACGATCGGCTGCTGAGAGGAGCCCTTGCAACTCGGCCCCAACGTCGAGCGCTGGCTCGGGGGGCAAGGGGGTGGGGATGAACGCCCTGTAGCCTGTGGGCTGGTTCACATACCGTCCGGCACGCGTGGCAGCTTCCGCACCCGCCATGGGTATGACTCCCTTGCATATGGGCTAGCTATGGGTCCATATGATAGGCAGCCTTTCATATGGAGGCAAGTCGACCGCCTTATTTTAGTTTGGCGGGTGATCCTAAATTAACGGAACCCGTTGTTTTAGGCTTCCTAGGACAAGCCTTATATCTGCGGTACATAAAGTTCAACTTTCCTGTCCACTTCCGTCGTCCAGCATCTCGTTCAGTCCCTGCAGCGCGCGCACCACGGACTGTCTCCGCACGCTCTCGCGGTCACCCGCGAACCGGCGCGTCTCGGACCTCGGCACCGCCTCCCCGCTCCTCGCCCATGCGAAGCACACGGTGCCCACGGGTTTCGCCCGCGAGCCCCCCGTCGGCCCAGCAATCCCGGTGACCGAAACCGACACCGTGCCGGGACTCGCGGCCAGCGCGCCGAGCGCCATCTCGCGCGCCGTTTCTTCGCTGACCGCCCCGTGGCTCGCAAGAGTCGTGGGCGAGACCCTGAGCATCTCGATCTTGGCCTCGTTCGAGTAGGTGACGAAGCCGCGGTCGAACCACTCGGAGCTGCCGGAGATCGCGGTGACTGCCTCCGCGATACCTCCACCGGTGCACGACTCCGCAGTGACGAGCTTCTCGCCCTTGGCCTTGAGGAGCCGTCCCACGGTTGCTGCAAGTACTTCCGCGGTTTCGTCAGGCATGACTCAGAACCAGATCCGCTTGATGATCGCGAGCGCGAGCAGCGTGTAACCGGCCGCGAGGATGTCGTCGAACATGACGCCGAACCCGCCTTTCATGCGCTTCTCGAGCTCGCGGATCGGCGAGGGCTTCACCACGTCGAAGAGGCGGAAGAGGAAGAACGCGCCGATCTGCCAATACAGCTCGTCCGGCGCCAGCTCGAGGATCAGCAGGAACGCGACGACCTCGTCCCAGCACATGCCGCCGTGGTCCGAGATGCCGAGATGGCGGCCGGTGATGTCGCAGGCCCACACGCCGACCCAGAACAGCATGGCCACGACCGCGAGCATGACCCACGGCGAGGCCACCGGCCCGAGCAGCCAGTAGAGCGGGAAGCCGAGCAGCGTGCCCGCGGTGCCCGGCGCGAAGCGCGAGAGGCCGGCGCCGAAGCCGAAGGCGATGAAATGCGCCGGATGGCTGAAGACGAACCGGAACCCGGGGCGAAGGATCATGGCTCGGCGAAGTGATCGAAACTGCGCGGCGCAGCCACCGGCGTGCCCTCCGTGCCGAGCACCATGAGCCGTGCATCGCCCGATTGCACGAAGCCGACGCGGCTCAAGCTGAGACCCATCTCTTTGCCGAGCGCCTCGATCTCCGCCCGCCGCGCCTGCGGCGCAGTGAACACCAGCTCGTAATCGTCTCCGCCGGCGAGCACGCACCCGCGTTCGAGTTCGGCATCGCCGATCCTCGAAAACACTGCCGGCCGGGGAAGGTCGGCGTAATGGACGAGCGCGCCGACCGAGGAGCGCTCGAGGATATGGGCGAGGTCGCCCGCGAAGCCATCGGACACGTCGATCGCCGAAGTCGCGATCCCGCGGAGGCGCTCGCCCAGGGCGACGCGCGGTTCGGGCTCGTGCAGCCGCGAAAGCATCGCCGGGCGATCGCCCTCCTCGAGCGTCACGCGGCCTGCCTCGTGCTGGAGCGCAAGCGCCGCACCGCCCAGCTCGCCGGACACCCAGATCTCGTCGCCGGGCTGTGCGCCCGCGCGGTACAGCGCAAGGCCGGCCGGCACCTCGCCCATGATGGTGACGCAAATGTTGAGCGGGCCGCGCGTCGTGTCGCCGCCGATCAGCGCCACTTCGAAGCGGTCGGCAAGCGCAAGGAATCCGGCGGAAAACCGCTCGAGCCACGCTTCATCGGCGCTGGGAAGCGCAAGCGCGAGGGTCGCCCAGCGCGGCGCGGCCCCCATCGCCGCGAGGTCCGAGAGATTCACCGCGAGCGCCTTGTGCCCGAGCTTGAACGGGTCGGCACCGGCCGCGAAGTGCCGGCCCTCGACGAGCATGTCGGTCGAGACCGCGACCTGCATCCCGGAAGCCGGGTCGAGCAAGGCGCAGTCGTCCCCGATCCCGAGCTGAACGCCGGAGGGCTCGGCTCGCCGCGCGGTCAGCGCATTCGAATGCGCCGATCGCTCGAAATAGCGCCGGATGAGCTCGAATTCGGACAGCACCGCGCGTGCAAACCGCTTATGGCCGGGGTTCGGCGGGCTGCGGCGTGCCGCCGCGCGCGCGCTCGAACTCCGCCGGCCGCTGGGACGCCGCCAGTTTCTCGAGCACGCCATTGACGAATTTGTGCCCGTCGGTGCCGCCGAAGCTCTTGCCCAGCTCGATGGCCTCGTTGACGATGACCTTGAAAGGCGTCTGGTGCTGGGTGCACAGCTCGTAAGTGCCGATGTAGAGGATCGCGCGCTCCACCGGCGAAAGCGAGGCGAAGCTGCGATCGAGGTAAGGCGCAATCAGCGCCTGCAGTTCCTCCGAGCGCTCGACCACGCCGCGCACGATGGTTTCGGCAAGCTCGGCGTTGGCGCGCTCGAAGCCTTCGTAGCCGCGCAGCTGCTCGACCATCTCGCGCGGGCTGCCCTGCGCCATCTGCCACGCATAGAGCGCCTGCAGGGCGAATTCGCGCGAGCGCCGGCGAGCCGTTTTCGCAGTGCCGGTCCTGGGTTTGGGTGCGGCCGGATCCGTGCTCATCTTGCGAGCCCCGCGATGCCGGTGCGCAGCCGCGCCATTTCAACGGCGACGCGGGCGCACTCCTCGGCCTTGCCGATGCGGGCTTCGGCCTGCGCCTCGTTTTCCGTCGTGATGATGCCGTTGGCTATTGGGATGCCCGTCTCCAGTTGCACTTCCATGACCCCGCGCCCGGATTCGTTCGCGACCAGTTCAAAGTGGTACGTCTCGCCGCGGATCACCACGCCGAGCGCAATCAGGGCGTCGAACCTGCGGCTCTGCGCGAGCCATTGCAATGCCATCGGGATCTCGAGCGCCCCGGGCACGCGCACGGTTTCGATGTCGGAGGCCGCAACGCCGAGCTTCACCAGCTCGCCGCTCGCGCCCTCGAGCAGTCGATCGCAGAAACTTTCGTTGAAGCGGCTGGCGACAATGGCCACCCTGAGCCTTGCCCCGCCCGGTTTCGCAGCGGCGGCTCCGGCAGTGCCCATCCTCAGCTCCCGCGCCTGGGGAGGTCGGCGTAGCCGAGCACTTCGAGGCCGAAGCCGGTCATGCTCGGCATCTTGCGCGGCGCGGCCATGACGCGCATGCGCCCGACGCCGAGGTCGCGCAGGATCTGCGCGCCGATGCCGTACGTGCGCAGGTCCGCGCTGCGGTCCGAGCGGCGCGACGCTCGCGCATCGGGCGACTCGTCCGAAAGCCGTGCTTCGAGCGCGTCATCCGACTGCGAACAGTTGAGCAGCACCATCACGCCGCTGCCATTCCGCGCAATCGCGGCCAGTGCTTCGCCCACCCCCCAGGAGTGAACGCCTGTGCCGGTCTCGAGCAAGTCGAGGACAGACAGCGGCTCATGCACGCGCACGAGCGTCTCGGTCTTGGCCTCGACCTCGCCGCGCAGGAGCGCGAGATGGCTCGCGCCCGTGGGCTTGTCGCGATAGGCGATCAGCTTGAAGCGGCCGCTCGCGGTCTCGATTTCGCGCTCGGTGGTGCGGCGCACGAGCGATTCGTTCGCGCTGCGGTAGTGGATCAGGTCGGCGATCGTGCCGATCTTGAGCCCGTGAAGCGCGGCGAACTCGACCAGGTCCGGAAGGCGGGCCATGGTGCCGTCGTCCTTCAGGATCTCGCAGATGACCGAGGCGGGCGTAAGCCCGGCCAGCGCGGGCAGGTCGCATCCGGCTTCGGTGTGCCCGGCGCGCACCAGCACGCCGCCGGGTTGCGCCATGATCGGGAAGATGTGGCCGGGATGGAGGATGTCCGAGGGCTTCGCGTCCCCGGCGACCGCAACCTGCACGGTGCGCGCGCGGTCGTGCGCGGAGATGCCTGTGGTTACCCCTTCCGCGGCTTCGATGGACATCGTGAAGTTGGTGCCCATCGGCGAGCGGTTGTCGCGCGTCATGAGGGCGATGTCGAGCTGGCGGCAGCGCTCTACCGTGAGCGTGAGGCAGATGAGCCCGCGCGCGTGCTTGGCCATGAAGTTGATCGCCTCGGGCGTGACGTGCTCCGCGGCCAGCACGAGGTCGCCTTCGTTCTCGCGGTCTTCCTCGTCGACGAGCACCACCATGCGGCCGGCTTTGATCTCGGCGATGATCTCGGTGACCGGGCTGATGGCTGTGGCTTCGCGCCGCATGGAAAACCCCAAGGAATCGGGCGTCGATTATACCGCCGCGCCACTGCGGCCGAGCCACGCGCAAGCGCTTTGCGAAAGTGGAAATGGAACGGGGCGCGATGCGCCCCGTCGTGTCCCGAGGCGCGAAGCGCTCCGTCGTGTCCCGAGGCGCGATGCGCCCCGTCGTGTGTCCGA
>CAZZDV010000173.1:6011-8279 GCA_964652785.1 uncultured Bordetella sp. | reverse complement strand
CCGGTCGTCACTTGGGAAGATGTCCGCGAAGCGTATGGCGAGCAGAGGATCAACTTGCTCGGCTGGCTGAACGCCATCGTCGTGCAAATGACCTACACGGAGCGAGGCGATGAACCGCACGTCATCAGTATTCGCAAGGCAGAAAAGCATGAAATCAGGCGCTACGCGAAAGAAGTTTCCGGCTAGTCCCGCCGACTGGGAAGCAGTCATTGCTGCCGCTCCCGGCAAAGACCGCCCTCTCACGGCCAAGGAAAAGGCCGCTATGGCCGATGCCGTAGTCGTCAGGACAGGCGGCTACGCGGCCGTTCGAGCCGCCCTCGCGCAGAAACGCAAGCGCGGGCAGCGCGGGCCGCAACAAGCACCAACGAAGCAGTTGGTCAGCGTCCGATATAGCCCCGAAGTACTTCAATACTTCAAGTCAACCGGCGCCGGGTGGCAAACTCGCATGAACGACGCACTGATCGATTGGGTGAACAAAAAGTCCATGCGGTAAGGCAACGCAGCAAGGCGGACGCGCGAGCAAGCACCATGCCGATTGCAACCCCCCGATGTTACGGGGTCACGGTGTTGGGACGACCACGCGCAATCCTAGGTGCGTCTCGTACGCGTCGAAGTCGCCTCCCGGCCGCAGAAGCAAATGACTGAACCGATGTGGACCGCCGACAAGCAGTTGCCCGGCTTCGAGGTGGCGACGCTCGAGTTCCCACCCGACTACGACGGCCCGGTCGTGGCGACCCTGGTTCGCAAAGCGGGCGCCCCGCCGAAAAAGCGCGCAGTGCTCTACGTGCATGGCTTCATCGACTACTTCTTCCAGGCGCACATGGCCGGGCGCTTCGAATCGGAGGGTTGGTGTTTCTACGGGCTTGACCTGAGGAAGCACGGGCGCTCGTTGCTACCCCACCAGCACCCGTGCTTCTGCAAGCGCATCGACGAGTACTTTCCCGACATCACGCGGGCGATCGGCATCATTCGCGCCGAAATCGACGGGCCGCTCGTGCTGGCGGGGCATTCGACGGGCGGGTTGATCGCCGCGCTGTACGCAGATTCCGGCGAGGCGAAGCACGGGATCTCCGCGCTCTGGCTGAACAGCCCGTTTTTCGACTTCAACGTGCCGCGCGCCGACCGCTTCAAGCTCGGCATCGCGGCAGCTGCCGGGATCCTCTTTCCTTTCCTCACCGACCCGAAGCGCCTGCCGCGCGACTACATCAGGAGCATTCACAAGGAGCACGGCGGCGAATGGGCGTTCGACCTGAAGCTTAAGCCGCTCGAGGGCTTCCCGCTTTTTTTCGGGTGGATCGGGGCGATCCTCGCGGCGCACGCGAAGGTGCATGCGGGTCTTTCGGTCGAATGTCGCGTGCTCGTGATGCATTCGGACGAAGCCGACATCGTGCTCGGCTGGCGCGATATCGCCAAGTGGAGTCCGGGCCTGGGGAGGGAAGTGACCGTGCAGCAGTATCCCGGCGCCCTGCACGACCTCGTGTTGTCGAAAAAGACGATCCGCGAGAATATCTTCAGCGCGCTTTTCGCCTGGCTGGCACCAGGTAAAGCGTGACCGCCGCAGCGATCGCCCACGCGACATAAAGCGCAGTGAACACCCAGGCGGGCGCGTCGTAGTACAACGCGCGACGGACCAAGCGCCCGATAAATGATTCGGTGCGCACGCCGCCGCGCAGCAGGTCTTCCCAGACAGTGAGCGGGCACGCATAGCCGAGCAGGGCTTCGAGCGCGACGAACACGATCGCTCCCAGATGCAGGTACCGGAAGACGGGGTTGCGCACCCAGCCCCAGCCGAGGCCTGCGCCAATCCACGTCAGGACCAGTCCGCCGACGATGAAGACGACGATCGCGAAGTGCAGCACCAGGACGACGTCGGCGAGCAGGGTTTCCATGGGCCGGTGCCGGGGCCGCCGCTACTTCAGCGGCCGGCGTTCAGTCCCGGCCGGTAGCGACCGGGCGGTCCTCGTCGCTGCACCACTCGCTCCACGAGCCGGGGTACAGGCGGGAGCCCGCGAGGCCGGCGACTTCCATCGCGAGGATGTTGTGGCAGGCTGAAACACCCGAGCCGCACTGGTGGACGATCTGCTTGGGCGAGCGGTTGCCGAGGAGCTGCGCAAATTCCTTGGCGAGTACCTCGGGCGCCTTGAAAGTGCCTTCCTTGGTGAGGTTTTCGGTGAAAGGGCGATTGAGCGCGCCGGGGATGTGTCCGCCGACCGGGTCGATGGTCTCGCCCACGCCATGCTGGCGCGCCACCAGATCGGTCAGCGTGGA
>CAZZDV010000173.1:0-6001 GCA_964652785.1 uncultured Bordetella sp. | reverse complement strand
GGCCCATCTCGGCAAACCCGAAGTCACCGTGATCGACGCCCGCGAAACGCCCGGCCGCGCGAGCGTCGATCACGGTGACTTCGGGTTTGCCGAGATGGGCCTGGACGAACCTGGCGTCGACATGCATCGTGCGCGGGGCGCCTCGATAGCTGGAAGGCGCGAAGTGCGGCACTTCCGCGGTCACCGGCCGGCCTTCCTTCTCCCACTTGGTGAATCCGCCGTCGAGGATCGCAACGCTGTAGTGCCCCATCCAGCGCAGCATCCACCACAGTCGACCGGCATACGTGCCGCCGGAACTATCGTAGACGACGACCTGCTGGCCGGGACGCAGGCCCCATTCGCCGAGCGTCGCCTGGAAATCGTCCGGGTCCGGCAGCGGATGCCGGCCGTTGGTGCCGGTCTTCTCGCCGGAGAGGTCGGTGTCGATGTTGATGAAGCTCGCGCCGGAGAGGTGAGCCGCGGCGTACTGCTCGCGGCCGACTTCGGGGTTCATCAGGTCGTGACGAACGTCGAAGAGCCGCCAGTCGGGGTCGCCGAGGTTCTTTGCGAGCGTTGCTGTGTCGATCAGTGTGCGGTAGGCCATCCCGCAATTTTACAGGCTTCTACTCCGCGGGACGCTCGAGCTCCCGCCGCAGGTACTCGTGGAAATGCATCAGCGCGTCTTCCATCGGCGACTGGTACGGCCCGGCCTCGCTGATGCCCTGGGCGTGCAGCGCCCTGCGGCCGCGATCCATGCGCGTGCAGATCTCGCCGTCTTCCATCGCGGTCTCGATATAGGCCGCCTGCTCGGCCTCGACGAACTCCCGCTCGAAGAGCGCGATGTCCTCGGGGTAGTAGAACTCGACGATGTTGGTCGTGAGCGTAGGCGAACGCGGGATGAGCTGCGAGACCACGAGCACGTTCGGGTACCACTCGAGCATGAAGCCCGGGAAATAGGTGAGCCAAAGCGCGCCGTACTTCGGCTCGCGGCCACCGAGGTAGCCGAGGCAGGCGTCATGCCAGCGCTTGTAGACCGGCGTGCCCGGGCGCCCGAGCCCCGCCTTGGGCCCGATGACCTGGAGCGAGAAACGCTCGTCCGACTCGAGGCGGAAATTGTTGCAATCGGTAAAGTTGCCCAGGCCCGGGTGGAACGGGTCGACGTGATAGACCTCGAGGTAGACCTCGATGAAGGTCTTCCAGTTGATCGGGTAGTCGTCGATCTTCACGCGGTCGAGCACGTAGCCGGAGAAATCGAAGTCGGAGGCCAGCGAAAGGCTCGCGAGGTCGCGATGCGGGTTGCGCGGACCGGCAAACAGCAGCCCTTTCCAGTTCGACAGCGCCGTCTGGTTCAGCCTCACGCACGGGTTCTCGGGGAAGTGCGGCGCGCCGAGCAGCCCGCCTTTCATGTCGTAGGTCCAGCGGTGCAGCGGGCAGACGATGTTCTCGGTGTTGCCGCTGCCTTCGAGCATGATCGACTGGCGGTGGCGGCAGACGTTGGAAAGCAGCTCGGGCCCGCGCATTGGATCCGTCGAGTTGCGCACGAGCACCTTGGCGTGGTCCATCCACGAGAGGGTGCGGTAGTCGCCGGCGTTCGGCACCATGAGCTCGTGGCCGGCGTAGTTCGGCCCCGCATCGAACAGGAGTTTCTTCTCGAGGGCGAAGATCTCCGGGTCGACATACCAGGAGACCGGCAACTGGGCGCTCGATGGCTTGAGGCGCCCGAGGCTCGCGATATCGGACATGATGCGTATTCCCCCCTTGAAGCGTGTGCGCGCGGCATTCTCGGCAAATGCGCGCAACCATAGTGCGGAAAGAGAATTTTAGCCCAAGGATGCCTGGGCCGCCCGTTGCGGGGCTGCTGCCCGGCGTATCCCCCGTATCGATCAAACAGCGTCGATCAAACAGCGTCGATCAACAGCGACTTGCATTGACCCGTCGTGACCGCTCGGCTAACGTTCGCCCCTATGAGTCGTTCCACGCGTCAGAGTTCCCCTGACGGCCCAAATTCCGCCCCCGCAAGCCTGACCTTCGAAGAAGCGCTGGACGAGCTCGAAAAACTCGTCGGCCGCATGGAAGGCGGCGACCTCACGCTCGAGCAATCGCTTGCCTCGCACAAGCGCGGCCTCGAGCTTGCGCGTTTCTGCCAGCAGCGGCTCGAGTCCGCGCAGCAACAGGTGCGCGTGCTCGAAGGCGAGATCCTCAAGAACCTGCCAGCCCAGGCCCCCGAACCCGGTGACGACTGAGTTTTCCGGCTTCCAGTCCTGGATGGGCGACGTCCAGGCGCGCATGGAAGCTGCGCTCGCTCGCCTGCTGCCTGCGGCGGGCGCGGTCCCGGTGCGCCTGCACGAAGCCATGCGCTACGCGGTACTCGAAGGCGGCAAGCGCGTGCGGCCGCTGCTGTGTTTCGCCGCGGGCGAACTCACCGGCGCTGCGCCCGAGAGGCTGGAGATCGCAGGCGCGGCGATCGAGCTGATCCACGCCTATTCGCTCGTGCATGACGACATGCCCTGCATGGACGACGATGTGCTCCGTCGCGGCAAGCCCACGGTGCACGTCGAGTACGACCAGGCGACCGCGCTCCTCGTGGGCGACGCGCTTCAGTCGCTCGCGTTCCACCTGCTGTCCGACAGGCAGCTCGCCGACTCGCCCGCGGTACAGCTCGAGATGGTCAGGGCGCTGTCACTGGCTTGCGGCTCGCGCGGCATGGCCGGCGGTCAGGCGATCGACCTCGAATCGACCGGCAAGCCGCTCAGCCTGCCAGAGCTCGAATTCATGCACATCCACAAGACGGGCGCGCTGATCCGCGCGGCGGCGGTGCTCGGCGCGAACTGCGGCCAGGTCCTCGAGGCCCGGGAAGCTGAAAACCTCGACCGCTATGCAAAATGCGTGGGCCTGGCCTTCCAGGTGGTCGACGACGTACTTGATTGCGACGCAAACACCGCAACATTAGGGAAGACCGCCGGCAAGGACGCCATGCAAGGCAAGGCAACCTATGTGTCGGCCATGGGGCTTGCGCGCGCCAAGGAGTTCGCGGAGGGCTTGCGCCAGCAGGCGCATACTGCAATCGAACCGTTCGGCGAAAGGGCGGCGAGGCTCGGCGAGCTCGCTGATTTCATCGTGTTGAGGAAGTTCTGAAATGACGGCTTCGATCGGCCTCACTGGCGATTTACCCGATGCGCTCGGCAGCCCTGCCGCCGCGGGCGCCGGGACAACTGCAGGCAAAGACTACAATCCGGCCATGTACGAGCTGCTGAAAACCATCGACGATCCGGCGGACCTGCGCAAGCTCGAGCGCAAGCAGCTCGGCCAGCTCGCGGACGAGCTGCGCGCCTACGTGCTCGACTCCGTCTCCAAGACCGGCGGGCATTTGTCGTCGAACCTCGGCACGGTCGAGCTCACGCTGGCCCTGCACTATGTTTTTAACACGCCCGAGGACCGCATCGTCTGGGACGTGGGCCACCAGACCTATCCGCACAAGATCCTCACCGGGCGTCGCGAGCGCATGCCCACCTTGCGCCAGACCGACGGCTTGTCCGGGTTCCCGAAGCGCGTCGAATCGGTCTACGACACCTTCGGCACGGCGCATTCGTCGACTTCGATCTCGGCGGCCCTCGGAATGGCCGCGGCCGCGAAGCTCAAGGGCGAAAAGCGCCACTCGATCGCGGTGATCGGCGATGGCGCGATGTCGGCCGGCATGGCCTTCGAAGCCATGAACAACGCCGGCACAATGGATGTCGAGTTGCTCGTCGTGCTGAACGACAACGAGATGTCGATCTCACCGCCGGTCGGCGCGCTCACCAATTACCTCGCGCGCCTCATGTCCGGGCGCATGTACGACACCGCCAAGCGCTACAGCGAGCATGTGCTCAGGCGCATGCCCGCAATGTGGGAGCTCGCCAAGCGCGCGGAAGAGCACGTCAAGGGCATGGTGACGCCGAGCACGCTCTTCGAGGAGTTCGGCTTCAACTACATTGGCCCGATCGACGGCCACGACCTCGATGCGCTGCTGCCCACGCTGTCCAACATCAAGAAGCTCAAGGGCCCGCAGTTCCTCCACGTGATCACGAGGAAGGGGCAGGGCTACAAGCTCGCCGAGGACGATCCGGTGCTCTATCACGGACCCGGCAAGTTCAACCCGGCCGAGGGCATCCAGAAATCCTCGGGCGCCAAGGCCACCTACAGCCAGGTCTTCGGCGACTGGCTTTGCGAAGTCGCGGCACGCGACAACCGCATGGTCGCAATCACGCCCGCGATGCGCGAGGGCTCGGGAATGGTGAAATTCTCGGCGAAATTTCCCGAGCGCTACTACGACGTCGGCATCGCCGAGCAGCACGCGGTCACGTTTGCGGCCGGACTTGCCTGCGAGGGCTTGCGGCCGGTGGTCGCGATCTACTCGACTTTCCTGCAGCGCGGTTACGACCAGCTCATCCACGACGTGGCGATCCAGAACCTGCCAGTGCTCTTCGCGCTCGATCGGGGCGGCGTGGTCGGGGGGGACGGCGCGACGCATAACGGCGCGTTCGACTACGCGTTCCTGCGCTGTATCCCGAACATGACCGTGATGGCGCCCGCGGACGAGGACGAGTGCCGCCAGATGCTCACCACCGGCCTCGGCCTGCCGGGACCTTCGGCGGTGCGCTACCCGCGCGGCAGCGGCCCCGGCGCGGCGCTCGATCGCCCGCTCGTGGGGCTGCCTGTGGGCAAGGGCGAGATCCGGCGTCGCGGGACGAAGATTGCGATCCTCGCGTTCGGTTCGATGCTCGCGCCGGCGCTCGAGGCTGGCGAGACGCTCAACGCGACTGTGGCCAACATGCGCTTCGTGAAGCCGATCGACGCGGAGTTGATCGCCTCGCTTGCCGCGGATCACGACCTGCTCGTCTGCGTCGAGGAGCACGCGGTGCTCGGCGGTGCGGGCAGTGCGGTGTGCGAAGCGCTGTCTTCGCTCGGGATCGACCGCCAGATTTTGCTGCTCGGTTTGCCCGATCGTTTCATCGATCACGGCGACAGCGCAAAGCTGCTCGCCTCGGTCGGCCTCGATGGCGCCGGAATAGCGAAATCGATCCGGGCCGCAATACCCGAGTAATCTTGTCGGGGTTATAATCGCAGCATGAATACGCGCGATCCCCGCCTCGTTTCCGAGGCCATTCCAGACGTCCAGGGTTCCGCCGATACCCGGCGCCTCGCCATCGACAAGGTCGGCATCAAATCGATCCGCCACCCGGTCAAAATCCAGGAGCAGGGCGGCGGCGTGCAGCACACCATTGCCTTGTTCAACATGTACGTGCGCCTGCCCCAGCATTTCAAGGGCACCCACATGTCGCGCTTCGTGGCGATTCTGAACGCGCACGAGCGCGAAATCACCGTGAAGTCCTTCCAGGTCATGCTGAAGGAGATGGTCGAGAAACTCGAGGCCCAGGAGGGCCATATCGAGATGACTTTCCCGTACTTCATCGACAAGGCGGCGCCGGTCTCGGGGGTGCGCAGCCTCATGGATTACGAGGTCACCTTCACCTGCGAGATCCGCCAGGGGAAGACCGAGTTTTCGATGCGGGTGCTGGTTCCAGTGACCAGCCTGTGCCCGTGCTCGAAGGAGATCTCGGACTACGGTGCCCACAACCAGCGCTCGCACGTGACGGTGACTGCGACCACGAACGAGTTCGTGTGGATCGAGGAAGTCGTCGCAGTGGTCGAGAAGCAGGCTTCATGCGAGCTCTACGGGCTGCTCAAGCGGCCGGACGAGAAGTACGTCACCGAGCGCGCGTACGACAACCCCAAGTTCGTCGAGGACATGGTGAGGGACGTCGCCGCAGTGCTGAATGCGGACGAGCGGATCGACGCGTACGTCGTGGAGTCGGAGAATTTCGAGTCCATCCACAATCATTCGGCCTACGCGCTGATTGAGCGGGACAAGCGCACCGGCTGAGCGGCGCTTTACGCTGCGTTCCGCGGGTCGAAGCAAGGTAATGCCCCGCTAGAACCGCCGCATCAGCGTCATCTGCGCCCCTTCGCGCTTCATCTGCAC
>CAZZDV010000172.1:0-8307 GCA_964652785.1 uncultured Bordetella sp. | reverse complement strand
CGCCCGCGCGCGGGCGCTGAGGCCTGTGCTCGAGGCCGCCTCACATCGGATCGACACGGAGTGCGCACTGCCGGCCGAGGTGCTCGATGCCCTGTTCGAGGCCAGGATGTTCCGCATGTTCCTGCCCCACACCTTCGGCGGCGCGGAGCTCGAGCCCGCGACCTTTTTCCAGGTCGTCTGCGAAATCGCCGCAGGCGATGCCAGTGCCGCCTGGTGCGTGTCGCAAAGCTCGGGATGCTCGATGTCGGCGGCGTACATGGAGCCGGCGGCCGCGCATCGCGTCTTCGGCGATTCCCGCTCCGCGCTAGCGTGGGGCTATTCGCTCGGCCCCCAGTGCCGGGCCACGCCGGTCACCGGCGGCTGGAAAGCGAGTGGCACCTGGGGATTCGGCAGCGGCAACCGGCACGCGAGCTGGCTGGGATTGCATTGCCATCGCACCGACGAAGTCGGAGAGATCCTCGAGCACGCTGACGGACGCCCGCTGGAACGCACGATGCTCGTCCCTCGAAGCGCGGTCGCCATCAAGGCGGACAGCTGGAGTGTCGTGGGGCTGCGCGGCACCGGCAGCGACACTTACTCGGTCACCGACCTCTTCGTGCCGGCGGAGTATTCATTGGTGGCGCGGGCGACCGCGCGCGACCATCACCTGCCCGAAGGCGCCCCGCCGGAACTCGAGCCCGAGAGGCGCGAGCAGGGGCCGCTGTACCGGTTTTCACCGATGAACGTCTACCAGGCCGGCTTTTCCGCTGTTGGTTTAGGGGTGGCCCGAGCAACGCTCGATGCCTTCATTGCGCTCGCGGCGAAGAAGACGCCCTCGGGCACCGGCAATCCGCTGCGCGATGACGGCTGGATCCAGGCACGGATCGCCCAGTCCGAAGCACGCCTGCAATCGGCACGCGCCTGGATCGTGGCGATCCTGCGCGATATGTGGCGCGAATGCCGTGCGGGCCAGCTGGGATTCGAAACCCGCGTACAGCTTCGCCTCGCCTCGACCTATGCGATCAGCGAGGCTCGCGATGTCGTGCACGCCGCCTACGCCGACGCCGGCGCCACCGCGATCTTCGAGAGCCAGCCTTTCGAGCGGCGGTTGCGCGACATGAATGCGGTGTCGCAACAGATCCAGGCCAATTTCACCCACCTGCAAAGCGTGGGGCAGTACTACCTCGGCCTCAAGCCCGGCACACGCTTCATCTGAAGTTCGGGCCGGTCACTCGGCCTTGATGTTGCCCGCGCGCACGACTTTTCCCCACTTCGCGATCTCGGCCTTCACGTAGTTCGCGAATTGCTGCGGTGTGCCGCCGACCGGCTCGAACGCCAGGGCGTCCAGCTTTTCTCTCATGTCCGCCGTGCGCAACGCCTGGTTGACCGACTCGTTGAGCCTTTGCACGATCGGCTGCGGTGTCCCTGCAGGCAGGAAGATCCCGAGCCACGTGTCGTCTTCAACGCCCGGGAAACCGGCTTCGGCGAAAGTCGGGACGTCCGGCAAGGCGGCCACCCGCGCCGCGGACGACACCGCTATCGGCTGAAGCCGGCCGGCCTTGATGTGCGGCAAGGGTGTGGAGGCGGCTCCGGCGCCGACCAGGGGTTCGCCGCCTACGACTGCGGCAATCGCCGGTCCCGCGCCGCGAAAATGGATTGGCGTCATGTCGAGCTTGGAGATCACGTTGAAAAGATTCTCGGCGGTCAGGTGGGGCGTCGTCCCGCTGCCGGGTGAGGCGAACGCGAGCTTGCGCGTCTTCGCGGACGCAAGCAGCTCGGCCAGTGATTTCACCCCGAGCGAAGGGTGGACGAAGATCAGGTTGGCCTGTTTCGCGACGACCACGGTGGGAATGAAGTCGCGGTCCGGGTCATAGCCCGCATTCGGCGACAGGCTCACGTTCACCGCATACGCAGAGCTGGTGAGCAGCACCGTGTATCCATCCGGGGCCGCCTTCGCAACCGCCGCAGTGCCGATGTTGCCGCCCGCGCCGGCGCGGCTTTCGACCACCATCGGCTGGCCGAGGATCTCGGTGAGCTTCTGCCCTGCGAGCCGCGCGATGATGTCGGTCGGTCCGCCAGGCGCAAACGGGATGATGAAGCGCACCGGCTTCGCCGGCCAGGGCCCCACCGGAGCCTGCGCAAGCGCATTGCCCGCACAAGCAAACGCGATGCAACCAGCCGCGACGGCCCGGATTAATCTCATGTTTCCTCCTCAGGAACCTGCCGCGCAAACGATAACACGCGCACTTGTGAGCGCACTCTGTGAGCTATCGCGCAGAGTTTTGGCGCGACATCGCGTAGATTCGAGGTTGAGAAAAATGCAATCAGGCCGTGCATTTCGTGCCGTCGCAACGCACGTCTAGCCAGGCCGTTTCGGGGATTCAGACGCACCATGCACCAACCAACGCTCGTCAAATGGGCGGACCTCCTGGGTCCGTTGTTTCCTTCGGATGCGGCGGTGGACTTGCGGCCGCAGCTCAACCAGATTTCGATCACTTGGGTTCCGCGGAACGGGTCCGGCGAGACCGCCCCGCGTGGCCTGACGGTTGCGATCGACATCGCGCCAAACGCCCTGAAGGATTACCGCAACGCGCAGGACGGCCAGAAGGCGCGCGCCGACCGCAAGCTGTTCTCCCTCGTCCACTCCAGCCTCAAGGAATTGCGCCCGGAAGACGTCTCCACCGCCGACGCGGGGCAGTTGCGCATCGCGGTGGCTTCGGTCGATATCCTTTCCCGCTGACTTGACCCGCGTGGTTGGATCCGCAGACCGTGGCGGCCGAAGCGGTGTGCAACATCGTGAACCGCCGGCTGGTCGAGCAACTCGACCGCCATGTGTCTGACAGGGGTCTGTTCGCTTGGGTACGCAAGTTACGCAAGTTTCATCAGCGTGTGGGTCGACGTCCTACGGGTGCAGCAATGCGTGCGCAGGAGATACCGGTTCCACATGGGTGATGCCTGACGGATCAAAGGGCGCATGGCTGACAGCCCTTCCCGGCCGGCGGCTCTAAAGTGGAACCAACACGGAGCCGCCGCAGTGACCAGCGGCCCGATTCCCCAACTGAACGGAGATGACCCCAATGAAACATTTCAAACTCTTGCTGGCGAGCGCGCTGGCCGCCGCGACATTCGGCACGGCGACGCAAGCGCAAACCATCCTTTACGGTGTGGACGTGTATGACAACTCGAGCACCGGAAGCACGCCGAGCGTGGAGAACACTTCGGCGTACCCGGTTCACCCCGGCAATTACGGCTATGCCGTCCGCGAATACTGGGATAACGGGATGCTGTGGCAGCGAAGCGACCCCGTGGTAGTGGATTCGCGCGGCAACGTGACCTACGTTCACCCGGAAACCGCACGCCTTGCCCCGCCCTCCGCGACCGTGATCTACACGCGTCCGGAGGGCTACACCGCCCCGGTCTACGAAATTCGCGTCCAGTAACGTTTTCCCTGGAATAAAAAACGCCCCGGCAACCCCGGGGCGGTTTTGTTTGCGCCTCGCGACCGCTACCGGTTCGTCTGGTTGCCGCTGTCGAACTTGCCGCCTTCGCTCTTGTTGCCGGTGTCGTTTGCGCCGGGGGGCACATCGTTCTCCTGGCCCTTGTCGGCGTGCTTGCCGTCCTGCTCTTTCTGCCGGCCGCTTTGCTGGCCGCCTTTCTGGTTGCCCTTGTTCGGGTTGTTGCCTTGGCTTGCCATGACGGACTCCTCTTGAGTGGATGAGCCGATCCTAGGCCGGTCGCCCGTCCGGGTAAGTGCGCTCACTCACTGACCGGGTAGCCTGTGCGCTCCCGAACGCCACCGCCTTGCGCGTCGACCTCAGGGACCTCACGGGCGCGACCCTTTACCAGAAAGTACTCGAGCCGCGCCAGCATTGATTGCTAAAACTGGAAAGTAAACTGGCCGAATCGCCGCACCAGTCCTAGGCTTTGGAAAATAAAAGTTTCACATTACTCTGGCGCGGGCCTATTTTATCGGCGAGCGCAAGTGCCACCCGGTCGCTTGCTGGTAAGCGTGCCCGGCCGCGAAGAGCGTCGCCTCGTCGAACTGGCCTCCGATCAGCTGGACCGCCGTGGGCATGCCGTTTTTCGCGAAGCCCGCGGGCACCGAGAGGCACGGCAACCCGAGGTAGTTGCCGATCCGCGTGAGGCGCGTGATCGTGTTCATGACTTTCATCATGGTCTCGCCCCCGCCCACGTCGGTCTCGGCGATGGTCGGCGTCTGGAAGCTGACCGAAGGCACGTGCAGGACGTCGGCCTTGCCGAAGACGCTTTCAGAGAACTGCTGGAGCGCGACGCCGCGCAGGCGCAGGCTTTCGAGGTAGGTCGTGGCCGGGATCGCAAGGCCGATCTCCAGCCGTGCGCGGACCTGCTCGGAATAGTCCTGCGGCCGGGTGCGCAGCCAATTGGCATGCGCAGCGGCCGCCTCGGCCGCGATGATCATGACCGCCGCGTGGCCCCAGGCTTCCATGTCGGGCAGGTCGACCTCCACGATCTGCGCGCCGAGCCTTGCATACGTTTCAAGGCTCGACTGCACGAGGGACTCGATCTCGGGATCCATGTTGTCGTGGAAATAGCGCTTCGTGGTTGCGATGCGCAGGCCCTTCATCGGACGAGAAAGCCGCGCCACGTAGTCCGGCACCGCCTGCCGGCTGGAGGTCGGATCGAGCGGGTCGGCGCCCGCCATCACCCCCATCATCACCGCGCAGTCCTCGACCGTGCGCGTCAGCGGTCCGACCGTGTCCATCGAGAACGAAAGCGGCATTGCCCCGTGGCGCGACACGCGGCTCCAGGTCGGCTTGATGCCGGAGAGCCCGCAGAAAGTCGCCGGTGCGCGGATCGAACCGCCGGTGTCCGATCCGAGCGCTGCGAACGAGGCGCGCGCCGCCACCGCGGAGCCCGAGCCCGATGACGAGCCGCCGGTAATGCGCTCGGGGTCCCAGGGATTGCGGCAGTGGCCCAGGTGATAGTTGTGCCCGGTGGGGCCGTAGGCGAATTCCGCCATGTTGAGCACGCCGAACTGGATCGCGCCTGCGGCGTCGAGGCGCTTGAGCGCGGTTGCAGTGGTCGGCGCCGGCCGCTCGACGGTGATCTTCGAACCGCACGACGAAGGTACGCCCTCGCGGTAGTACATGTCCTTGTGCGCCATCGGCACGCCGTGCAGGGGGCCGCGCACGATGCCGCGCGAGAGTTCGAGGTCGGCAAGGCGGGCCGCTGCGAGCGCTTCGTCGGCGTCGATGCGCACGAAACAGTTCAACCCCTGCTGGACGTGGCCTGCGCGCGCGATCACCGCTTCCATGGCCGACGCGCAGCTCACCTTGCCTGCGCGGATTGCGCGGGCGAGTCCGGCTGCGGACAACTCCAGGACTTCACTGGATTTCACGATGCGTCCTCTGCGCTGCGGGCGAGGTAGGTCGCGGGCTCCGTTTCGAACGGGATCGCGGCGAAGGCCTTGCTGGCGCCTGAAACGTACGTGGTGATGGTCGCGGCCACAGTAGCGGCACGCGCGGGATCGAGCGCGACGCCGATGACGGCCAGCATTTGCGTGACGCCTTCGGGGGAATGGCTTGCCTGCTTGCTGCTCATGCGGTGTCCTCGGTAAACGTTCAACCGACATGATGCACCTCGCGGCGCGGATGCGCGATGGTGCCATCGCGTGCAGCAATTGCGGTAAGCTTGTACCCCCCATTCTGAATGCTCTCCCGGAGTTTCCATGGCGCCCCTCAAGGTAAACGGCGAGCGTCTCTGGCAGTCGCTCATGGACCTCGCCCGCATCGGCGCCACTCCCAAGGGCGGCGTCAAGCGCATCACGCTCACCGACCTAGACCGGCAGGGGCGGGACCGCTTCGTCGAGTGGTGCAAGGCCGCGGGGATGTCGATTCGCGTCGATGCGATCGGCAACATCTTTGCCCGCCGCGCGGGATCCGACAATTCGCTGCCGCCGGTGATGACAGGCAGCCATCTGGACACGCAGCCCTCGGGGGGCAAGTTCGACGGCGCCTACGGGGTGCTCGCCGGGCTTGAAGTCGTGCGGCGCCTGAACGAGCTCAACATCCAGACGCGCGCGCCGATTGAAGTGGCTGCCTGGACCAATGAGGAAGGCTCGCGCTTCGTGCCCACGATGATGGGCTCGGGGGTTTATGCGTCGATCTATGAAGTCGCTAAGATGCATGCGCAGAAAGATGTCGACGGCGTCAGCGTTGGCGACGCGCTCACCGCCATCGGTTATCGCGGGGAGGCGAAGCCGATCAAGGTCGGCGCCTATTTCGAGGCGCACATCGAGCAGGGGCCCGTGCTGGAGAACACCAAGACCACGATCGGCGCGGTGCAGGGTGCGCTCGGCCAGCGCTGGTTCGACGTCGAGATCATCGGGCAGGATTCGCATGCCGGCCCGACCCCGATGGAGCTGCGCAAGGACGCGCTGCTTGCCGCGAGCCGGCTGGTCGTCGAGACCAACCGCGTGGCGCTCACTTATCCGGACAACGCGCGCGCGACGGTCGGGCACCTGCGCGTGTCGCCGAATTCGCGCAACGTCGTTCCGGGCATGGTGAACATGACGCTCGACGTGCGCAACGCAAAGGACGAAACGCTGCTCGCGATGGTCGAGGATCTCCGCAAGTCGGCGAAAGCCATCGAAACCGAGTGCCGCGTCACCATCGACGTCAAGGAAGTGCTGTACTTCGCGCCGAGCCATTTCGACACCAGGCTCGTCGATAGCGTGCGCGCTTCGGCCAAGGCGCTCGGCCTGTCCTGCCGCGATATAGTGAGCGGCGCGGCGCACGATGCGGTGTACCTGAACCGGGTTGCGCCCACGGCCATGATCTTCGTGCCGTGCGAAGGCGGCCTGTCGCATAACGAACTGGAGAACGCGCGTCCCGACGAAATTGCCGCCGGTGCGAGCGTGCTGATCAACGCAATGGTGGCCGCGGCGGTTGTCGCCGGGCAGGCCCAGCCAGCCTGAGAGAGAGGAAAACCGCATGAACGATCGCGCCGACACCGCAGTAAAGGCAACCGCAACCGACCTCGAACGCAGTGCCTTCTTCATGCCGTACACGGCCAACCGGGAGTTCAAGAAGGCGCCGCGCATGCTCGAGCGCGCGGAGGGCATGTACTACTGGACGCCGGAGGGCCGCAAGATCCTCGACGGCACCGCGGGCCTGTGGTGCGTGAACGCCGGCCATTGCCGCCCGAAGATCGCCGAAGCGATTGCCGCGCAGGCGAAGAAACTCGACTTCGCGCCTTCTTTCCAGATGGGCCACCCGATCGCGTTCGAATTCGCAGAGCGGCTTTCAGCCATCGCGCCCAAAGGCGTCGGGCGCGTGTTCTACACCAACTCAGGCTCCGAGTCGGCCGACACGGCCCTCAAGTTCGCGCTTGCCTACCATCGCGCGCGCGGTGAAGCCGGCCGCTTTCGCCTCATCGGCCGCGAGCGCGGCTATCACGGCGTCAACTTCGGCGGCATGTCGGTCGGCGGCATCGTCGGCAACCGCAAGACCTTCGGCACGGCGATGCTCCCGGGCGTGGATCACATCCGACATACGCACGATCCGGTGCGCAACCTCATGACCCACGGGCAGCCTGCGCACGGCGTGGAGTTTGCCGAAGACCTCGAACGGCTGGTCGCGTTGCATGACGCCTCCTCCATCGCCGCGGTGATCGTCGAGCCCGTGGCCGGTTCCACGGGCGTGCTGATTCCGCCCAAGGGTTACCTCGAGCGCCTGCGCGAGATCTGCACCAGGCACGGCATCCTGCTGATATTCGACGAGGTGATCACCGGCTTCGGGCGCCTGGGCACGCCCTTCGCTGCCGATTACTTCGGCGTGAAGCCCGACATGATCACCTGCGCCAAGGGCATCACCAACGGCACGATCCCGATGGGCGCGGTGCTTATCTCGGATGAAATTTATGAGGCCTTCATGAAGGGCCCGGACGGAATGGAGTTCTTCCACGGCTACACGTACTCGGGTCACCCGATGGCGTGCGCCGCGGGCATCGCGACGCTGGATGTCTACGCCGAAGAAGGGCTGCTCACGCGCGCAGCGGAGCTCGCGAAGTACTGGGAAGACGCGCTCTGGAAGCTTAAAGCTTCGAAACACGTGATGGACCTGAGGGTGATTGGGCTGGTGGGCGGCATCGAGCTGCATCCGCGCGAAGGCGCTCCTGGCAAGCGTGCGTTCGAGGCGTTTACCAAGGCGTTCGACAAAGGCGTGCTGATCCGCGTGACGAGCGACACGATCGCGGTGTCGCCGCCGCTGATCGTAGAGAAAGCTCAGATCGACCAGATCGTCGGTACGATTTCCGAGGTGCTCGCGACCGTCGCCTGATCCAAAAGGC
>CAZZDV010000171.1:0-8311 GCA_964652785.1 uncultured Bordetella sp. | reverse complement strand
GATCGAGACTGCGCCACAAATACCACGTAGCCACCGACCGCCACGGACGCCACGCCTCCCCATGCTCGCGCAATCGGTCGAGGGGAATTTTCTCGTCGTTGTAGTAGTGCAGGTGGACGGCCTTCTGGAGGCCGAGGTCCGCGACGGGAAAGACGTCCGGGCGCAGCAGGTTGAACATGAGGAACATCTCCGCGGTCCAGCGGCCGATGCCGCGCACCTGGATCAGCTCTTCGATGACGTCCTCGTCGCCCATCTCCGGCCACCGGTGCGGGTGGATCGACCCCTCGGCGAAATGGCGCGCGAGATCGACGATGTACTCGACCTTGCGCTCCGAGAGCCCCGCGGCCTTGAGCCGGCGCTTGCGCTGCGGCAACGCGATGACCTGCGCGGGCTGCATTTCCGGGGCGAGCGCGGCGACGCGGTTCCAGATGCTTTGCGCCGCCTTGACTGAAATCTGCTGCCCTACGATCGAGCGTGCCAGGGTAAAAAATGGGTCCCCGCGCCGCTGCAGGCAAATGCGGGGGTAGGAGCGGATGATCCTCGACATCACCGGATCGCCGCGCACGAGCTCGCGCTTGGCCTTCTGCCAGAACTCCGGCTTGGTCAGCAGCCCCGGTTCGCTCACGAGACCGTTGCGATCGGCAGGTTGACCAGCAGGTTCTGTGGTTTCATGCGCACCACGTCGTCTTCGTTGGCCGACAGCGCCATATAGATGGGCCGCCCCGCGATGTCCGGCCGCATGTCGGAAGCATTCACGAAATCCATGCGAAAAAGCGAAAGCAGCCTGCGCATGCGGCCATGGT
Source organism: uncultured Bordetella sp. (assembly GCA_964652785.1). Taxonomy (GTDB): domain Bacteria; phylum Pseudomonadota; class Gammaproteobacteria; order Burkholderiales; family SG8-39; genus SZAS-79. The sequence continues at coordinate 7,508 of CAZZDV010000171.1, read as the reverse complement.
CGACTTCACCGCCCTCGTACAGGTCATTGAGGATGCCGGTGGATGCCGCGTCCAGCCCGATATGCCACGCCCAGCGCGGCTCGTCGATGCGCGCAAGCGGCCTGACGCGAACCCCGATGCCATGAAAGTGATCGATCCACGCCTCGATCACGCGGCAGAAGGCTTCGAGCGCGGCGCGTCCGTGGTTGATGCTGATGACCGTGTCGTGCTTCGACTCGCGCTGCCAGTACAGCTCTGCATTGTCCTTGTCGAGCACATCGAGCTCGACGCTCTTCAGGCTCGTCTGCGCTTCGACGATCAGGCGGCCGATGCTGCCGTAGGCGTTGCCCGCGGCATGCATCTCCACCGTCTCCAGGTCCGCGAGGAGGATCGTGCTCTCCCGCAGGTTGAGCTTCTGGTCGCGGAAGAAAAGCTCGGCCGCGCGGGCCTGCAGCGGATCCTCGGCGCCATCGAGCACCGCGCGCAGGATCACATGGGTCATCTGCTCGATGAAGAGCGGCGGGATGTCCACGGTCCCGGATTTGAAGAGCGCGAGATACGCGCCCTCGATCGTGCCGGCGGCGAGCAGCCGGTCGCGAAACCGCAGGACCACGCGATAGTTGTCGCGCGCATCCTCGTCCTCGACCGCGTCGATCTCGGCCGCATCCACCGGGCGGCCCGGCTCGGCCATCAGAGAAGCGTGCAGTGCCAGCTCGGCATCGCCCGACTCCTCGACCGGATGCACTTCCGGTCGCAGGTAATACGCGCGCAGAAAATCGTCCGAGACCCCCAGCCAGCCGCGCTCGTTGCGCCTTAAAAGGTGAAAACCGCTATTGCGCCAGAAATCAGGCAGGGGCAAGTACCAGGCGCGAGTGCGCCGAAACGTGCTGCTTCAGGAATTCCATCTGGTCGGCGAAGATCCGCCGGTTGGTGAGGATCAGGTACTCGGCCTTGTTCGGGATGTACGGCGCATAGAGCAATTCGGTGCCCGCCTCTTCGGGCGTGCGGTTGCGCTTGAGGCCGTTGCAGTGCCGGCAGGCGGTGACCACGTTCATCCAGGTGTCCCTGCCGCCGCGCGACAGCGGCGTGATGTGGTCGCGCGTGAGGCGGAAGTAATGGAAGTCCCCGCCGCAATAGGCGCAGATCTGGCAGTCGCGGCGGAACAACTCCCGGTTGTTCAGCGGCGGGACATGGTTGAACCCCTTCCTCGCCATGGCCTTGCCCTTGATCGCGATGATCGAGTGCGCAGTGATGCTCGAGCGCTCGCCGGTCGAGCGCGAAATGCCGCCGTTGAAAGTGAAGGTCCGCTCGCCCATCGTCCAGGCGACGAGGTTCTTGGCGTAATAGAAGCAGGCCTGCTGCCAGCTGATCCAGCGATGTGGCACGCCGTGCAGATCGAGGGAGAGAATCAGCGGACTGTCCATGGCCGTCTATTTGAGCGTTTCAGGGTCGGTCGACCCGGAGGATTCTGCCGAATCCTTTTGGACTTGGCAACGCTCCCTAATGCAAAAACTAACGTTTCCGGGCGCGCGCTCTGCTGCCTGCCGTGAACCCTTCCACAGCGTCCTTGAAGGCCTGGCCGGGCGTGAACGCGGGACAGGTCTTGGCTGGTATCTTGATTTCCTTGCCGTTGGAGGGGCTGCGGCCCGAGCGCGCCTGGCGTTTTCTCGCGAGGAAAGTGCCGAATCCGACCACGGTGACGCGATTGCCCTTGGCCACCCGCGCCACGACGGTATCGAACAGGGCGTTCACCGCCTCGGCGGCGGCGGTCTTGCTGATTGCTGCGGCCTTGGCCACGGCGTCGGTCAGATCCGCCTTGCTTACGTTTGCCATCGACCCTCCGCCGCAACGCTGTGCTGAAAAACAAGCTGCGAATCATATCGGCATCGAAAGGGCCACACAATGAAACAGTTCACGCTGCGCTGCGCGATTGCGAACAAAGTACAAAAGAATACAATCGGACGGTCAGACGCAGGGCATTGACACCAACGGGAGAAGACAAATGAATCCAAGAATTGCGGCCATAGCCGCTGCATGCTCGCTCGCTTTTTCGTCAGCCGCGTTAGCGCAGGCACCCGCGAAACCCGCGGCTGCGCCCGCGCCAGCCCCTGCAGCGTCCGCCGCCCCTGCAGCACCGCCGGCCTGGAAGCAGGGCATGGGCGACAAGTACAAGGACTCAAAGCTCGCGCCGAACGCGGGCAGGAACACCGAGACGCCGGTGAGCGAGATCCCGATCGACAAGCTCAAGGTGCCCAAGGGCTTCAAGCTCGAGGTGTGGGCAAGCGGCATGCCCGGCGCGCGCGCGATGGCTCGCGGCGACAAGGGCAAGATCTATATCGGCACGCGCGGCCTGGGCCGCGTGTACGAGGTGACCGACGCCGGCGACAAGCGCACCAGCCGCATCGTAATCGACAAGCTCACGCAGCCCTCGGGCGTGGCCATGCAGGGCAGCACGCTGTATGTAATGGCGATCGACAAGGCGCTGCGCTTCGACGACATCGAGAACAAGCCCGATGTGAAGCCCGTCGACCTGACCGCCAAGTTCAACCTGCCGCCCGAGCAGCACCACAACTGGAAGTACCTCGCCTTCGGCCCGGACAAGAAGCTCTACGTCCCGTTCGGCGCGCCGTGCAACATCTGCGAGCCCTCCAAGGAGTACGCCCAGATCCGCCGCTATGACCCGGACGGTTCCAACATGGAAGTCATCGCCACGGGCGTGCGCAACACGCAGGGCTTCGACTGGCATCCCAAGACCGGCGAGCTGTGGTTCACCGACCACGGCCGCGACTGGGCCGGCGACGACGGCCCGCAGGATGAGCTCAACCGCATCCCCAAGACGGGCCTGAACTTCGGCTACCCGTACTGCCATGCGGCCGGCACCGTCGATCCCGACATCAAGAAGGCCGACGCGTGCAAGGACGTGACCAAGCCGGTCGCCCTCATGGGGCCCCATTCGGCGGTCATGGGCGTGAAGTTCTACACCGGCGACATGTTCCCGGCCGCGTACAAAAACACCATGTTCATCGCGCGCAAGGGTTCGTGGAACCGCACCAAGAAGCTCGGCTACGACGTGGTCCACGCCGTGCCGAGCGCCGACGGCAAGAGCGTGAAGATGACGCCCTTCCTTACCGGCTTCCTGGACGAGAAGGAGCAGAAGTTCCATGGCCGCCCGGCGTATGTGATGCAGATGCCCGACGGCGCGCTGCTGGTGTCCGACGAGCAGCTCGGCGCGATCTACCGCATCAGCTACGCGAGCGCCGCGGCCAAGAAGAAGTAGTGCCGGTACCGGCTGGCAAGGGGCGATGGGCCGCAATGCTCATCGCCTTTTTTGCGTCCTGCATTTCGTCCCACATCGCGGCGCAGCCCGTTTCGAAGAAAGCTGCGCCGGTGGCCTCCACGCCACCGCCCCAGGCCCAGGCGTGCGCCAGTTGCCACGGCCCGGAAGGCAACTCAGTCACGCCCGGCATCCCCTCGATCGCCGGACAGCCTCGCGTCTATCTCGAGAACACCCTCGTGCTCACGCGCGAGGGACTGCGCGGCAACCAGGTCATGCAGAGCCTGCTCAAGGGGCGAAGCGATCCCGAGATCATCGCGCTATCGAAGCACTTCTCGGCCCAGTCCGTACGAACGCAGGCATCGCCCCCCGACGCGGCACTGGTCAAGCAAGGCCGCGAGCTCGCGGTCAAGCTGCGCTGCGCCTCCTGCCATGACAAGACCTTTCGCGGCCGCGAGCAGATGCCGCGGCTGGCGGCCCAGCGCGAGGAGTTCCTCAATACCCGCATGGTTGTGTTGCGCGACAAGCCCCCGCCGGGCACCGACACCATAATGAGCGCCACATTGCATGGCGTGTCGAATGGCGAAATCAAAGCCCTCGCCCACTATCTTGCGCAATTGCGCTGACCCGCGCATGCGATTGGCCCGCTATGTGGCAACGGCGTGCGTGGGGATGTGCGCTGCCCTGCCCGCGCATGCCCAGGAAGTGGACGGCGTGGTGGTCTCGGCGACGCGCAGCGAGCGAAAAAGCTTCGACGTGCCGGTCTCGATCGATTCGGTGGGTGCCCAAGCGCTGCGCGAGGGCCAGCCCAAGGTCAACCTCTCCGAAGCGCTCGGCCGCGTGCCCGGCCTCGTGATCCAGAACCGCGGCAACTACGCGCAGGACCTCCAGCTCTCGATCCGCGGATTCGGCGCCCGCTCCACGTTCGGGATCCGCGGCGTGAAGCTCTATGCCGATGGCATCCCCGCGACGATGCCCGATGGCGCGGGGCAGGCCGCCAATTTCGACCTTTTCTCGGCGCAGCGCGTCGAAGTCATGCGCGGCCCGTTCGCGAGCCTCTATGGAAACAGCGCCGGCGGCGTGGTGCAGATCTTCAGCGAGGATGGGCCGCGAGTCCCGACGGCGACCGCGGAAGCCCTGCTCGGCCCCTGGGGCACCAATCGCCTCGGACTCAAGTTCGGCGGCACCGCCGGGGCGATCAACTACAACGCGGACTGGTCGAGGTTCCACACCGACGGCTGGCGCGCGCATTCCTCCGTGAACCGGAAGCAGGGCAACGCCAAGTTGCGCTGGCAGGCGGGCGACGCCACGCGCGTCACCGTGGTGCTCAACACGCTCTCCCAGCCGGAAACGCAGGATCCGCTGGGCCTCACGCGCGCGCAGGTCAACGCCGACCGCCGGCAGGCCGACCCTGTGGCGACCACATTCAACACATCCAAGAGCGTGCGCCAAACCCAAACCGGCCTGACGCTCGAGCACCGCATTTCACGCGGCAACTCGCTCAAGGCCGCTGCATTCGTGGGCGATCGCACCGTGCGCCAGTTCCTCGCCGTGCCTTTGGCCGCACAAGCCGCGGCAACTTCCGCCGGCGGTGTCGTGGACCTCGACACCTCGTTCGGCGGCTGGAACCTGGTGTGGGTGCACGAGAACACCCTCGCCGGCCGCCCGTTCAACGTGACCGGCGGCTACGAGAACGAGCAGATGCAGCAGCGCCGCAAGGGCTTCCTCAACAACAACGGCGTGATGGGTGCCCTCAAGCGCGACGAAGACGACACCGTCACCAGCCGCAACCTCTTCGCGCAGGCCGACTGGCGCCTGAGCGACCGGTGGGCTGCAAGCGCCGGGCTGCGCAACACGCGGGTCTCCTTCAACGCGAGGGACTTCTTCATCGCGCCGGGCAATCCGGACGACAGCGGTGCGGCCAAGTTCACCAATACGAGCCCCGTGGCCGGGCTGACCTTTCGCCTGCTCCCCGAACTCAACTTCTATGCGAGCGCCGGACGCGGCTTCGAGACGCCGACGTTCGTGGAGCTCGCGTACCGCACCGGCGGCAGCGGCCTCAATTTCGCGCTCAAGCCGTCCCGCTCGCTCACCAAGGAGATCGGCGTCAAGGGGCGTGTCTTCGACGACCACCGCGTGGGCGTGGCGTACTTCGACACCGAAACGCAGGACGAGATCGTCATCAATACGAACGTGGGCGGCCGCAGCACGTTCAAGAACGCATCGCGCACGCGCCGCACCGGCTGGGAAGCGTCATGGCAGGCGGTGCTGCCGGCCAACTTCGACGCGCTCGTTGCATGGACGCTGCTCGATGCGCGTTACGTCGACCCCTTTACCAGCGGCGGACTCGTGCAGGCCGGCAGCAAGCTGCCCGGCGTTCCGGGCTCGACCCTGTATGGGGAAGTGCGCTGGCGCTACCCGAGCGCCGGCTTTTCGGCCGCGCTCGAAGCGCGGCGAAACGCGAAAGTCTTCGTGGATGACGCCAACAGCGACGCCGCAGAAGGTTACACGGTGGCCAATATCCGCTTCGGGTTCGAGCAACGCGGACCCGGCTGGCAACTCGCGCAATACCTTCGCATCGACAACATCGCGAACAAGAACTACATCGGCTCGGTCATCGTGGCCGAAGGCAATCGCCGTTTCTTCGAGCCCGCGCTGCCGCGCAGCGTCTCGGTGATCCTGAGCGCGCGACGCGAATTCTGAGGCGAGTGAACCCGCCCCGAACGCTCACCGCGCTGCTCGAGGCGCGGGCTCGCCTTTCGACACCCGCCCTCATCGAGCGTGACCGCCCGGTGACTTACGCGCACCTGCTGGAGGAGACCCGCCGCGTCGCCGCGGGGCTCGCCTCCCTCGGCGTCACGGCCGGGGACCGCGTAGCGCTGTGGCTCCCGAACGTACCGGCATGGATCGCCACGTTCTTTGCGTGTGCACAGCTCGGCGCGATTGCCGTGGCGGTCAACACGCGATTTCGCAGCAGAGAGCTCGCGGACATCGTCGGCCGTTCCGGCTGCAAGGTGCTCGTCTACTGGCCGGGCTTCAGGCGCGCGGACTTCGCCGGCGTCCTCGACGCCTGCGTGCCAGGGGATTTTCCGGCCCTGTCCTCTGTTGTCGTCTACGCGGAGGAAGGCGATGCGGTCCCCGCCTCGGCGATCGGCAGGCCCGCGGTGCCGTACGCCTCGCTTGAGCGCTCGGCGCCCCTGCTCACCTCGGTCGCAGCGCCCGGCACGGGCTGCGCGATCTTCACCACCTCCGGCACGACCAAGGCGCCGAAGTTCGTGCTGCACGACCAGCAGACTCTTGCCGGCCACGCGTTCGATGTGGTGCGCGGGTTTGGGCTGGATGAAGCCAGCGTGAGCTTCCTCGCGCCTCCGCTCTGCGGCGTTTTCGGCGCCTGCAACGCGCTGGCCGCAATCGCGGCCGGCCGTCCGCTGGTCATGCTGCCTTCGTGGGATGCCGCGGAGGCGTTGCGCCAGATGGACAAGCACGGCGTCACCCATTTCAACGCGACCGACGATGCGATTGCTCAGCTGCTCGACCAGACGCCGCGCACGCCGGTCCTTCCCGGCGTGACTTTCGTCGGTTATGCCGCATTCAACCCGGCGATGGACGATATCGTTGCGCGCGCCGACGCTCGCGGGCTCAAGGTCGTCGGCCTCTACGGCATCAGCGAAATCCAGGCGCTGTTTGCGCGCCAGGACGAGAACGCTTCGATCGAAGACCGCATGCTCGCCGGCGGCTGGCCGGTGAATGCCGAAGCAAAGGTCCGTGCCCGCGATCCGGACTCCGGAGAAGTGCTCCCGCATGGTGAGTCGGGCGAGCTCGAATTCCTCGCGCCCGGCAGCCGCATGGTGGAGTATTTCGGTGATGCCTCCGCCACTGCTTCGGCAATCACGCCCGATGGCTGGTACCGGTCGGGCGACTTGGGTTATGCGCAAGCCGACGGGCGGTTCGTTTTCCTTGCGCGCATGGGCGACGCGCTGCGCCTGGGCGGATTTCTCGTGAGCCCGCTGGAGATCGAAGGCGTGGTGCAGGAGGTCGACGGCATCGAGGGCTGCCAGGTTGTCGGCGTCATGCAGGGCAGCGCGCTCAAGCCTGTCGGATTCGTGACTCTCGAGGCCGGGGCGACGCTGGATGAATCCGCGGCGATCGCGCAGGTCGCGGCGAAGCTTGCGCGCTACAAGGTGCCGGTGCGGCTGTTCTCCATCGACGCATTTCCGGTTACGGAAGGCACCAACGCGACCAAGATCCAGAAGCA
>CAZZDV010000170.1:0-8312 GCA_964652785.1 uncultured Bordetella sp. | reverse complement strand
TACGGCTGCATGATGCTCGCGCTGCGTGCAGCGCCATGATTCCCGCGCTGCGTGCAGCGCCATGATTCCCGCGCTGCGCGCGACGCCATGATTCCCGCGCTGCGCGCGTTCAGGCACCGCAGCTTCCGCCTGTTCATGTTCGGCCAGGGGGTGTCCCAGATCGGCACCTGGCTGCAGCTCATCGCGACGAGCTGGCTGGTCTACAAGCTGTCCAATTCGGCGTTCCTGCTGGGCCTGGCGACCTTCGCGCTGCAGATCCCCTTCCTCGTGCTTTCGCCGGTGGCGGCGGTCTGGATCGACCGGCTGCCCAAGCGCAAGGTCCTCTTCTGCACGCAGTCGGTTGCGCTGCTCCAGTCGACGACGATGTTCATCCTCGTGGCTTCCGGCAGCATTCAAGCCTGGCACCTTATCGTCGGCAACCTCGTGCTCGGCCTTGTGAATTCGTTCGACGGGCCGGGCAGGCAGTCCTTCCTGATCGAGATGGTCGAAGGCAAGGAGGACCTGCCCAATGCGATCGCGATGCAGTCGACGATCATGAATGGCGCGCGGTTCGTCGGGCCGATGATCGGTGGCACGGTGATCGCCGCCTTCGGCGAGACCTGGGGGTTCGGCCTGAATGCGGTCTCGTACCTCGCGGTGCTTGCCGCGCTGGTCGCGATCCGCGTGAAGCCGAGGAACACCGATCGCGCCAACGAGGCCTGGATCACTCAATTCACCGCGGGATTCCGCTGGGCGCTGGGCTTCCTGCCGACGCGCTGCGCGTTGATGCTGCTTGCGCTGGCGAGCTTCGCTTCGCAGCCCTACCAGTCGCTGATGCCCTACTTCGCCAAGACCGTCTTTCATGGCGACTCGCATACGCTCGGCATGCTCCTGAGCGCTGCAGGCTTCGGCGCGGTCAGCGGCATGGTGTACCTGGCGCTGCGGCCGAGCGTGCGCGGATTGTTCACGCTGATCCCGATCGCCGTGGGCGTCGCAGGCGCCGGGCTGGTTGCATTTTCGTTCTGCACGCAGCTCTGGCTAGCCATGCCCCTCGTCTACGTGATCGGTGCCGGGATCATGCTGACCGCGGCCTCGACGAACACGATCCTGCAGTCGATCGTCGAAGACCGCCTCAGGGCGCGCGTCGCAGCCATCTACATCATGTGCTTTCTGGGCATGAGCCCGCTCGGTGCGCTTGCCGCCGGTTGGCTGGCGCAGTTCGTGGGGCCGCCGGCGACCCTCGGGCTCGGCGGCGCTCTCGCCGTCGCGGGCGCGCTGATGTATGCGCGCAAGCTCCCGGCGATCCGGCGGGAGATCCGCCCGGTCTACGAAAGGCTCGGCATCCTCGCGCGCCCGGACGGGCGCTCACCACCGGGCTAGTTGCACATGCGTCGCCGGGTGGGAATGTACCGGTACCAGCACAAAAAACCCCGGAGAGCCGCTTGAGGAGCCGATCTCCAGAACGGAAAGTTCTGAAATCGTGTCCGTCTAGTAGCGGTACGGCTGCGCCGCGCCGAACGGCGGGCGGCGCCCCACAAGGCCCTCGAGCAGGATCAGCTCGGTATCCGTGTGGTTGACCACCGGCGCGCTCATCAGCATCTGCGGTGCGCCCCTTGCCATCACGTAGCGCGGCTGATCGTGATGCTTCGCGCGGATCGTCTCGCGCGCGGCCGGGTCGTCGCGCGAGGCGACGATGGCGGTGCCGTAACACGTGCACACATAAGTCCGTTCGGGTTCCGCCTCGATGTACACCGCGGTGCCGCGGATGCCGATCGTCGCGGTCAGCGACTGCAGTTCCCTTGGCTGACCGGGAGAGAAGACCGACAGGATCCGGCCGGTGACAATGCGAAGCCCGGTGAGCAGCGGCGAGTTGCCCCGCCGCAGCAGTTCGACGCGCGACTCCGGGCGGATCATGAAGGCGTCACGCCCGACCACGAAAACGACATCGCCATTGGGGCCCGTGACGACCGAATCGCCGGCCCTTACCGTGCTGCCCTGGCTGGCCGCATTGCCGTTCACGGTGACGTCCCCGGAAACGGTGCGCACGCCGGTCGGGATGCGGTCGGCGGCCAACAGCCCGGTGACCCAGCCGAAGTTCAACGCCAGACCCGCGCCGGCGGCACCGGCCAGCACCTGCCTGCGCGAAGTCATGGGCGCAGGCTCACGGAAATTCTCACTGCACGGCTTCCGCGGTGACTGCGGAAAGCTCGGCTTCGCTTAGCCATCCCGTGTCGAACTGCCAGCCGTGCTGCTGTTCGAGCGCGGATCGGAAAGCGGCGAGCACCTGGCGCGCGCGCCCCTCGCGATTCAATTCGGAAAGCCAGAGATCGAATTCGAGCAGCTTGCCGCGATCGGCCTCTTCGGGGGCGCGCGGCGGCTCGCCGGGAAACGCACCGAGGATCGCAGCGCAGCCGTCAATCTCGCGTGCGCTTCCGCCGCCGATGCGCCGCCCGTGCAGGCAGAGCGCGTCGCCATCGAGGTAGGCATGCGCGCCGAAGCGGCGCAGCGCGGCGACCAGCGGCGAGAGTCCCCACGCGAGCCAGCGGTCGCGCCGTCCGGGCACGAAACGCAAGGGTACGAGCAGCGCGAAGACAAACTCGCCGGGCTCGGCCCACAGGCCGTCGTCCAGCCGCACCGGGGCGGTTGCGCGGCCCCACAGGCACACCGGGTCGCCCGAGCCGCCCGGCGTGCGCGCGAACCCGCGGCAGACCGCGACCACGCCCGAAACACCGTCAGGGTCGAGCCTGATCCAGCGTGCAGGCTGGTCCACGCGCTACTTCTTCTGCATGAAAAACGTGAACTCCTTGCCCGCGTCGGTCTGAGCGAGGAGCTGGTGGCCGGTCTGCTTGGCGAACATCTGGAAGTCTTTCACCGAGCTCGGATCGGTGGCGTCGATCTTGAGGACCTGGCCGCTGGCGAGCTCCGAGAGCTTCTTCTTGGTGCGCAGGATCGGCAGCGGGCAGTTGAGTCCGCGGGCGTCCAGTTCGGCGTCGAAATGCATGGTGTTCCTCCGCGGTTACCGTGGCTTGGGGTCGAGCACAGGTTATAAAGTACTGCGCAGGGCTTTTCAACCCTTAACCCCGGCCCTCAATCCCGACTCTTGCAACCTGTTCCCCGGTTCAGGCGATGGCCTGATAGTACAGATTCTGCGGATGCCTTGCTTCGGCGAAAAAATACCAGCGCTCGGCGAGCAGCCCCGCATACTGCGCGAGAAACGCGCCGCTGAGGACCGCGGCTGAATTTCCACCCGCAACCAGCAGCAGCGCGGGCAGCGGAAACACCAGCACGAGGAACGACCAACGAACGGCGCGTACCATCTCGCGCGGCCGGCCGTGAAAGAACTCGCGTGTGTTGAACGAGCCGCCCATGGCGCCCTGCGCAATCTGTACGATCTTCGGGTGCTTCACGCCAATCGCGGTGGCGAGGGTCGACTTCGGCCGCAACCGCGCATTGCGCGCGAGCGCCGCGAGCCGCGCGAGGTAAGCGAACGCGCCGACGAGCAGCGCCGCCGCCACATACGCAGACGCAAGGGGCGGATGCAACCACGCGGCGAGCGCCGCAGCGGCGCTCAGGCCCGAGGCGCAGCCGAGCGCGAGGAAATTCACCACCGTGAGCGGGGTGCGCCACTCCTGCAGAAAAGGCAGGCAGGCATAGATCATTGCCGTGCAGACAAACAGCGCAAGGCACGCGATCGTGGCGAGCACCGTAACCGGCAATGCAGCTTCCGGCCACTCCATCCAGTGCAGGATGCCGTACGCCGCAACCAGCGCCATGAAAAGCGGCAGCACGATCACTTCTCGTGACAGCCACGAGGTGCGCCACATGACTGCGCTGCGCCAGGCACGTTCGGGGTGACCGAGATGGAAGAACGAAGCGACGAGCCCCGCTGCGAGAAGACCGAGGGCAAGCGCCGCGCCGCATACGACAAAGGCAACCGGGGCGCCACCAAAGAGGTCCCTCGCCACAAGCGCCAGGAACAGTCCCTGGCCGGCTCCCGCGAGCGTGGTGAAGAGGATGACCGACCAGGCGGGTTTCAAGGCTCACCAGCTGGTGACATCGTCGAGCGCGGGCTCATCCGGCGCCGGGCGCGGCAACTGGCCGTCAACTTTGAGCGGATTGTCGTGCCGCTCGAGTTCGTCGGCGTGAATCGGCAAAGCCGTCTTGCGCCGGGGAAGATAGTGGTTCGCGGGGTGCGTACCCCATTCCGGCATGAGCGCATAGCCGCCGCTCTCGCGGATGGCTCGGGAGGCCTCCGAGTCCGGATCGTGGATGTCGCCGAAGATGCGCGCGCTGGTGGGACAAGCCTGCACGCAGGCGGGTTTTCGGTCGGCCTGCGGCAGATTCTCGTCGTAGATGCGATCGACGCACAGCGTGCACTTCTTCATCACTTTCTGGTGCTCGTCGATCTCGCGCGCCCCGTACGGACAGGCCCACGCGCAGTACTTGCAGCCGATGCACTTGTCGTAATCGACCAGCACGATGCCGTCCTCCGCGCGCTTGTAGCTCGCCCCAGTCGGGCACACCGGCACGCAGGGCGGGTCCTCGCAATGCAGACAGGACTTTGGAAAATGCACCGTCTCGGTGTTCGGGAACTCGCCGACCTCGAAAGTCTGGACGCGATTAAAAAACGTCCCGGTCGGGTCGGCGCCGTAAGGATTGTCGTCGGAAAGAAAGCCCGCCTCGCCGGAAGTGTTCCATTGCTTGCAGCTGGTAACGCAAGCGTGACAACCGACACACACGTTCAGATCGATCACCAAAGCGAGCTGGGTCATTCTCCGATCTCCTTGCCAGCGAAATAGGCCAACCATTTACGCGGCACACTACGCATCCCCGGCACGGCCTTGAGCGCTGGAAATATCGGGAACACCGATTTTTCCTCCTCCACACCGGCGGGATAGATCCGGACGCGCACGTCGTACCAGCCGGCCTGCCCGGTGATCGGATCGGAGTTGGAGATCCGGCCGTCCAGAGCGGGCAGCTCGTCGGCGATCAGGTGATTGAGCAGAAAACCCTTTCTCGCCTCGTTCGCGTCCGGCGCGAGCGCCCAGGCGCCGGATTGCTTCCCGATCGCGTTCCAGGTCCACACGGTTCCAGGCTCGACCGCTTCGCTATGACGGCCCATGCAGCGCACCCGGCCCCATTGCGACTCGATCCACAGCCAAGCGCCATCCTCGATTGCCTGCGCGCGCGCGGTACGCGGATTGATGAACAGGTAGTTGTGGGCATGAATCTGTCTGAGCCACGCGTTCTGCGAGTCCCACGAGTGGTACATCGCCATCGGCCGCTGGGTGATCGCGGCGAGCGGATATTTCTCGACATCGGTCGCCTGCACTTCGAGTGGAAGGTAGTAGAAGGGCAACGGATCGAAGTAGGTCTCGACGCGCTTGGCGAGCCGCTCGGGCGGCCGACGGCCCGGCCACTTGCCCTGCGCGGCAAGCCGAAAGCGTTGCAGCACCTCCGAATACAGATGGATGAGGATCGGGTCGCCCCAGCGCCGCAGGCGCGTGCGCTGCGCCCATTCCATGTAGCCGCGGTTCCAGTTGCGCATGTAGCGGTAGGATGGCGGCATCTCATGCTTGAAGATGCAGTTGTTTGCAGCGTACATCTCCCACTGCCCGGGATTGGGCTCGCCGAGCATGGACTTCTCGCCGTCGGCGCCGCGCCATCCGGCGAGAAAGCCGATCCCCGATCCGGGCTCGGTCTCGTGGCGCACGATGAAGTCGGGGTAATCGACGTACTTGCGCGCGCCGCTTGCATCGACGAACGCGGGCAGCTTCAGGCGGCTCCCAAGCTCGATCAGCACCTCCTGGAAAGGCTTGCACTCGCCGGTGGGCGGCAGCACAGGCACGCGCACCGCGTCCATGGGGCCGTCGAACTCGGAGATCGGCCGGTCGAGCATGGACATCACGTCGTGGCGCTCGAGGTAGGTGGTATCCGGAAGCACCAGGTCGGCGAACGCGGTCATCTCGGAATGGAACGCGTCGCACACCACAATGAACGGAATCTTGTATTCGCCCCGAGTTTCCCCCTCGGTTTCCCCCTCGGATTCGCCTTCGGTTTCCCCCCCGCTCACGCGGTCGTTGAGCATTTTTCGCACCTCGACGGTATTCATGGTCGAGTTCCATGCCATGTTCGACATGAAGATCATCAGCGTGTCGAGGGCATAGGGATCGGCGCGCCACGCATTGGTGATCACGTTGTGCATGAGTCCGTGAACCGACAGCGGGTACTCCCAGGAAAACGCCTTGTCGATCCGTACCGGGCCGCCTTCCTCATCGACGAACAGGTCCTCCGGTGAGCCTGGCCAGCCCAGCGCGAGGCCCGCGAGCGGGGTATTGGGCTGCACCCCTTCCGGACCGGTGGGTGTTTTCGCCGACGGGGGAATGGCGCGCGGAAACGGCGCCTTGTGGCGAAACCCGCCCGGACGGTCGATGGTGCCGAGCAGGCTCATCAGGATCGCGAGCGAGCGCACCGTTTGAAAGCCGTTCGAATGGGCGGCGAGTCCGCGCATGGCGTGAAACGCCACCGGATTGCCGGTCACCGTCTGGTGCTCGTTGCCCCAGCAGTCGGTCCAGGCGATCGGCAGTTCGATCTTCTGGTCGCGCGCGGTGATGCCCATTTCGTGCGCGAGTCGCCGGATGGTGGCCGCCGGCACGCCCGTGATGCTCTCGGCCCACTCGGGTGTGTGAGTGCGCACCCGATCGGCGAGCAGTTGAAACGCCGGCTGCACGCGGGTGCCGTCGGTCAGCGTGAAATCGCCGAACAAGTTCGGGTCTGTGTTGGGCGTGTGCGTGATCACCGGGCCGTTCGAATGCCGGTCCCACCAAAGCTGATTTTGCGGATACAGCGGATTCACCGGGTCGGCGTCTTCGTCCACGGCGAGCAGTCCGAATCGCGGGGACTTCGGATCTACGATCACCAGCTGGCCCCCATTGGTATAGCGGGCGACGAAGTCGCGGTCGTACAGGCCTTGGGAAATGAGTTCGCAGGTGAGCGCCATCAGGAAAGCGCCGTCGGTACCGGGCCGGATCGGCACCCACTCGTCGGCGATCGCCGAATAGCCGGTGCGCACCGGGTTGACCGAGACGAAGCGTCCGCCAGCCCGCTTGAATTTCGAGATCGCGATCTTGAGCGGGTTGGAGTGATGGTCCTCCGCAGTGCCAAGCATGACGAAGAGTTTCGCGCGCTCGAGGTCCGGGCCGCCGAACTCCCAGAACGAGCCGCCGATGGTGTAGATCATGCCCGCGGCCATATTCACCGAGCAAAAGCCGCCGTGCGCTGCGTAATTGGGCGTGCCGAATTGGCGCGCGAACAGGCCGGTGAGCGCCTGCATCTGGTCGCGCCCGGTAAACAGCGCAAACTTCTTCGGGTCGGTGGTGCGAATCTTCGCCAGGCGCTCTTCCAGGATCCGGAACGCCTCGTCCCAGGAGATCGGCTCGAACTCGCCTGCACCGCGCTCGGCACCGGCACGCCGCCTGAGCGGCTGGGTCAGCCGTGCCGGCGAGGTCTGCTTCATGATGCCGCTGGCGCCCTTGGCGCAGATCACCCCCTTGTTGATCGGGTGTTCCGGGTTGCCGTCGATATAGCGTATCGCCCCATCGCGCAGATGCACCCGGATGCCGCAGCGGCAGGCACACATGTAGCAGGTGGTGGTCTTGACCTCGGCGCTCAAATTGTCGTTTCCATTGGCAACCAGTCGATTGTCCGTCGTCGCCAAATGGCACGCCAGCAGGGATTTTCGATGTGCCCATAAGCGCCGAGTTTCGACTTACTTATGGGGTATCCTCAAAGCAATGAAGATCTGCATACTTTCCGATAGTCACGACCGGGCAGAGATGCTGGCACAGGCCGTGAGCGCGGCTGCCGCGCAGGGCGCCGAGGCGGTGATCCATTGCGGCGACCTCATCGGCGCGCAAACGCTGCGGCTCGCGATGAAAATCGGATTGCCTTTGCACCTGATCCATGGCAACAACGTCGGCGACCCGGTTGCGCTGAACCGCACGATGCGCGAAAGCGGTGGCCTGATCCAGTACCACGGCCCCGACGCGCGCATCGAGCTGGGCGGGCGGCGGATATTCATCGTCCACTATCCCGAGTACGCCTATGCGCTCGCATGCACCGGCGACTGGGACCTCGTGTGCTGCGGCCACTCACATATCGCTGAAGTCGCGCAGGTCGCAAACGTCAAAGACGGAAAAACCTGGATGGTCAATCCGGGCACGGTGGCCGGCCTTGCGGCGCCCGCGACCTGGATCGCCGCCGACCTTGAACCGATGCGATTCGAGATTCGGGAACTCAGTCAGTAAGCTCAACGCGATTCGCGCGTGGACTGC
>CAZZDV010000169.1:6082-8319 GCA_964652785.1 uncultured Bordetella sp. | reverse complement strand
GGCCGATGACCGGCACCGGCAGCACGCGGAACGCGCGTGCAATCGCATCGGCCGCGCCGCTGCGTCGCTTGCCGGCCGGAGTCGCGGCGACGCCAGCGCTTGGCAGCGTCTCCACCGGCAAGGCGCCGCTTCCGATCTGGCTGGCGCATTCGAGAACGCGCACCGATGCGTGCCCTTCGAGCGCTTTCGCCACGGCAGGCAGCACGCGATTAGCCACCGCACCGATCTCCTCGCGCTTGCGCGTGAGCAACCGCAAAGTGGTGAGCTCGGTCGCAAGCTTTTCCGGCTGCACATACAGCCGCAGCACCGCCTCGAGCGCCGCGAGCCTCACCTTGTCCAGCCGCAGCGCGCGCTTCATCGGGTTCCCGCGGATGCGCTCGATCAGATCGCGGCGACCCACGATCAGCCCGCACTGCGGCCCGCCGAGCAGCTTGTCGCCGCTGAAGGTGACGATATCCGCGCCGTTGGCGATCGCCTCGCGCGGCGTCGGCTCGTGCGGCAGGCCGAAGTCCTCGAGATCGACCAGCATGCCGCAGCCCAGGTCGTTGATCAGCGCAATACCGTGCCCATGCGCAATCGCCGCAAGCTCGGCCTCGGGCACGGTCGCTGTGAATCCTTGCACCGAGTAGTTGCTCGTATGCACTTTCATGATCGCCGCAGTGCCGTTGCCGAGCGCACCCTGGAAATCCTTTGCATGCGTGCGGTTCGTGGTGCCGACTTCGCGCAGCTTGCAGCCGGCGCTGGCCATGATGTCCGGGATCCGGAACGAGCCGCCGATCTCGACCAGCTCCCCGCGCGAAACGATGACTTCCTTGCGGCGCGCCAATGCGTAGAGCGTGAGATACACCGCGGCGGCATTGTTGTTGACCGCAATCGCGGCCTCGGCGCCGGTCAGCCGCGTCAGCCACGATTCGACGTGCGCATCGCGCTCGCCCCGGGCGGCGCCTTCGATTTCGTACTCCAGGTTGACCGGCCGCGACATCGCCTGCACGGCGGCTTCGATCGCGGCCTTTGGATAGAGCGCGCGCCCGAGATTCGTGTGCAGCACGGTGCCGGTGAGGTTGAAGACCGGCCGCAGCGACGGCCGCATCAGCGTTTCGATCCGCGCGGCGCATTCGGCGGCGAGCGCCGGATTATCCGGGCTCTGCGTGCCATCCCCGGAGGATAGCCGCGTGCGCTGGTCGGCAAGGACCGCCCGCACCGCATCGACCAGCACCGTCCGTCCGTAGCGCTCGGCGAGCGACGTGCCTTCCGGCGAATGCAGAAAACGGTCCACCGATGGCAAGGATGCGCGCCCGCCGCGTGCCATGGCCGCCATTCAAGGTTTCCAGATCCGCGCCGCGCGTGAGCGCCGGATGGCAGCGTCGCGGGTGGCGAGCGGCATTGCATGCGCGCGGGCAGTCGCGACAACGAGCCGGTCGGCCGGGTCGCCGTGAAACGACGCGGGCAGCGCGTCGAGCGCGAGCACCACTTCGAGGTCGAGCGGCAACACCGAAATCATCCGCTCATCGGTCGCGCGGGCGAGCCATTCGGCAAACGCAAGCGGCAGATCGAGCTTCCGCTTGGCATGCAGCACCTGGGCTTCCCACAGGCTGATCGCCGGCAGGAACAGCTCGCGGCGAACGGCTTTTGCATCGAGCGCGTCGCGTTCGGCGCGCGACAGCGGCGAGCCCGGCGTCAGCCACCATACCCAGATATGGGTGTCGAGCACTACGCTCAACGCAGGGACTCGAAGTCCTCGTCGCGCAGTACCGACTCGCCCGGCTCGGCGAGCAGGCGCCCGCCGAGCGCGCGCAATTGCTCCCAGGGCTTCAGGCTGCCGGGCGCCGCGGCCGACCCCGGAGGATTCAGGCGAGCGACCACCTTGCCGCGGCGCGTGATGGCGACCGGCTTGCCGGTATCTTCCACGCGGCGGATGATCTCCAGGCAGCGATGCTTGAACTCCGTGACTGAAATGTCCATATTCAAATTGTAAATGGCCATTGTCAGATAATCAACCGCGATAGGGGCGGGCTGCGAACCTGCAGTTTCGCGCCTCCGGCCCCTCCCGTAGACTGGCCGCATGCAGAAGATCCTCGAGGGCGTGATGGTGCTGGACCTCACGCGCTTCTTTTCCGGGCCGCAGTGCACGCTGCTCCTCGCGGGCATGGGTGCCGAGGTCATCAAGATCGACGACCCGAAAGGCGGGGACCCGATCGCCTTTGCGCCGCCGTACGACGGGCCCGAAGGAATCTCGC
>CAZZDV010000169.1:0-5982 GCA_964652785.1 uncultured Bordetella sp. | reverse complement strand
TCGCCCTTCAATATCTTCCGCGCGAAGGATGGCTGGGTGGCGATCGGCGCCGCAACGCACGGCGATTGGCTATCCCTGCTGGAAGCGATGGGCCGCGCCGACGTGAAGGACGATCCGGACATGATGGAAATCGGCTGGCGCATCGCCAACAACGACGCGGTCGATGAGCTCGTAACGCAATGGACCGCGCAGAAAGCCAAGGACGAGATCGTCGAGGCGCTCGGGCGCGCCGCGGTGGCCTGCAGTCCCGTGCGCTCGACCGACGAAGTCATGCGCTGGCCGCAACTGCTGGAGCGCGAGATGATCGTGAGCCTCGTCAATCCGCTGACCGGCGAAGCCTCTCCCGCTTCGGCCCCCGGCTTCCCGATCAAGTTCAGCCTGACTCCCGCGGGTTACGACACGCCGGCGCCAGTGCCCGGCGCGCACAGCGAAGAGATCTTCGCGCGCTTCGCGAACCTTTCGCCCGCCGACGTGAAGCGGCACAGGAGCAACGGGGTTATATGATGATGAACATGAAAATCAGCAAGGACGTGGGCAGCCTATGACCAGCGCGATCTCCAGCGCGGTCCTCGAAGTCGAGGACGCTTTCGAAGCCAACGAGCTGTTCCAGCGCAACGGCTGGACCGACGGCCTGCCGGTCGTCCCCCCGACCGCGGAGGGCGTGCGGCGTTTTCTGGCTGCCGCCAGGCTGCAGGCGAACGACACCATCGGCGTCGAGCCCGTCCGCCGCCGCCGCATTTCCGCCGAGAAAGTCGCGATTGCGGCGCTGATGGCCGGCTGCCTGCCGGAGTACATGCCGGTCGTGGTCGCGATCATCAAGGCGCTATGCAGACCTGAGCTGGGGTTGCATGGCAGCACGGCGAGCACCGGCGGCAGCGCGCCCTTCATCGTCGTCAACGGGCCGATCCGTACCGCGCTCGGCATGAACACGACCCACAACGCGCTTGCGAATGCGAGCCGCGCAAACGCGACCATCGGCCGCAGCATCCGGCTTTTCCTGATCAACGTGCTCGGCGGCGTGCCGGGACAGCTCGATCGCTCGACGCTTGGCCACCCGGGCAAGTTCACGTTCTGCGTCGCGGAGGACGAGGAAGGCACCACGTGGACGCCGCTCTCGGTCGAGCGCGGGATTCCCGCCGGCACCTCCGCGGTCACGGTGATGGCGGTCGAGTCGCCGCACCAGATCATGAACGAGTGGACGCACGATCCGAAGGACCTCTGCGACACCTACGCCGCCGCGATGCGCGGCAACATGCTCACCT
Source organism: uncultured Bordetella sp. (assembly GCA_964652785.1). GTDB lineage: Bacteria > Pseudomonadota > Gammaproteobacteria > Burkholderiales > SG8-39 > SZAS-79. Next base: position 4,720 of record CAZZDV010000169.1, on the reverse strand, counting down.
ACTCGATCTGGGAAGGCAACTACGCGGTCGTCATTCCCAAGCAGCATCGAGATATCTTTGCCGAGGCGAGCTGGACCAAAGCCCACATCCGCGAATACGTTTACGAAGTCGCGCGCGTGAAACGGGGCGAATGGCGCACCGTCGGCAAGGCGGCGGTGGCCGGACGCAAGAACGAGGAGCAGGTCTACCGCGCGCTGCGCACGCCCGACGACTTGCTCGTCATTGCGGCCGGCGGCCCTGCCGGAGGATTCGCGGCCATCGTGCCGCCGTGGTACGGGAAGAAATCGCTGGCCATCACCGAACCGATCATTTAGTCATAACCACGCTTAACCGAAGGAGAAGCACACATGACCCTGATGGTCCTGGACCCACGGCAAGTTCCCGAAGGCGAGGCGCTTCGCCTCGCCCCCGCGCTGCCTTCGCTCGAAGGCGCGGTGGTGGGAATGATCGACAACGCCAAAATCGGCACCGAGCGCCTGTTCGACTTCATCGAAGAGATCCTGCGCAAGGACTACGGCGTGCGCGAGTTCATCCGCCGCCGCAAGCCCGATGCGAGCCGACCGGTGCCGCCCCAGATGCTGGCGGAGATGAGCGGGGCCGACGCGGTCCTCTCCTCGACCGGCGACTGAGGCAGTTGCTCGTCGTGCAGTCTGCACGACGCCATCGAAGCCGAGCGGCTGGGCATCCCGGCGGTTGCGATCATCACCGACCGCTTTATTCGCAGCGCGGAGGTGATGGGCGAGCTCAACGGCTTGCCCGGCTATCCGTTCGCGGTCATCAAGCACCCGGTGGCCAACAACGACGACGCGATGCTGCGCGAGAAAGCGCGCGTCGCGGTGGACGCGATCATTCCCCTGCTCATGAAGCGCACGGAGTAAGTGGCAGCATTTTGACTGGAGAATGGCTACTGGAGCGGACCAAAATCAATAATTGGCAGTATTTCGCATGCTGACCCTGGTATCGATGCTGCAGCGTTCCGAGCTGCTGTACGGCGGCGGCATCGCGGTTCGCGACCCCGGGGGCAACCTCACCTGGCGAGACTACGTCGATCGAAGCGCTCGCGCGGCGGGCATGTTGCGCGGCCTGGGACTGCGCGCCGGCGATCGGTTCGCGATCCTTGCGCGCAATTCGGCGCGCTATGCGGAACTGCTGCACGCCGCGTACTGGTCGGGCGCCGTCCCGGTCCCGGTCAACTTCCGCCTCGCGCCCGCCGAGATCTCCGCGCTGATGGAGGACGCCGACTGCGCCGTGCTCGCGGTCGAGGAAAGCTTCGCCGGGCTCCTGCTGCAGCCTCCGCTCGACGCCTGGCGCCCGAGGGCATTTTCGCTGGGGGCCGCTTCGCCGTCCGGGTTGCCTTGCTATGACAGCCTGCGCGACGCCGCGGCGCGGCTCGATCCGCACGATTCCGCTGAGGAAGACGACGCGATCCTGCTCTACACGGGCGGCACGACAGGTCGCGGCAAAGGAGTGCGGATCTCGCACCGGAACGTGATGGCGAACGCGCTCCAGCTCGCGCGGACGATGTCCGTCACCGGCGGCGATCGCTACCTGCACGTCTCGCCGATGTTCCATTCGACCGACCTCAAGGCGACGGCGGTATCGATGCTCGGCGGCGGGCATGTCTACCTCCCGGAGTTCACGCCGCGCGCGGTGCTCGCCGCGATCCAGCAGTACGGCATCACGATCGGGAGCCTCGTGCCCACGATGATCCTGCGCATCCTGCAGGACGCGTCGTTCGGCCAATTCGACCTCGCCACGCTTAGGCTCATCAGCTATGGGACCTCACCGATGCCGGCCGAACGGATCCGCCGCACGATGCAGGCTTTTCCGGGGGTGGACATGCAGCAGGTCTATGGACTGACCGAGACTTCGCCGGTCCTCGCGATCCTCGACGAGGACGATCATGCGCGCGCCCTCGCCGGCCGGGAAGACCTGCTCGCAGCGGGCGGCCGTCCGCTGCCCGGGCTCGACGTGCGCATCGTGGACGGCGGCGGCGAGGACGTTCTCCCGGGCCAGTCGGGCGAGATCATCGTGCGCGGGCCGCAGGTGACCCGCGGATACCACAATCGCCCCGCCGAGAACGCCGCCGTGTTCCGCAACGGCTGGTTCCATACGGGCGACCTCGGGCGGCTGGACGACGAGGGCTACCTGTTCGTGCAGGATCGCAAGAAGGACATGGTCATCACCGGCGGCGAGAACGTGTACACGTCGGAAGTCGAGGCCGCGATCTGCAGGCATCCGGCCGTGCTCGAAGCCGCCGTGGTCGGCACGCCCGACGAGCGCTTCGGCGAGGCGCTCTGCGCAGTGATCGTGCCCGCCCCGGGCACAGCGCCGACGCCTGAAGACATCATCGAGCACTGCCGCAAGCACATCGGCGGCTACAAGATCCCGCGCCGGATCGAGTTCGCCGAGGCCCTGCCGAAAAGCGCGATGGGCAAGGTCCTGAAGGAAACGCTGCGGCAGCGCATGCGTGAATCGCCCGCCGTACCCGAATAGCAAAACAAGGAGACTGTAATGCGCGCTTCAAGAGTCCTGCCGACCGCCCTGCTCGCCTTCGCCGCGGCGTTCGCCGCGCCCGCGCTTCACGCGCAGGCTTTCCCCTCGAAAGCCGTGCGCATCATCGTGCCCTATCCCGCGGGCGGCAGCACCGACGTGCTGGCGCGCGCGCTCGCCAACGACCTCACGCAAGTGTGGAAGCAGCCGGTCGTGGTCGAGAACATCGGCGGGGCGGGGTCGATCATCGGCACCGAGCGGGTCGCGGGCTCGCCTGCCGACGGCCACACGCTGCTGTTCACGATCGACCCAACGGTGGTCGCCAACCGTTTCCTCTACAAGAAACTGCCGTACGACCCGGACAAGAGCCTCGTGCCGATCTCGATGATCGCGCGCTCCGGCCAGTTCATCATCGTGCACCCGTCGTTTCCCGCCACCAGCCTGCGCGAGCTCGTGGAGGTGGCGCGCGGCTCGCCCGGCAAGATTGCCTACAGCTCCTACGGGCACGGGGCGCACCCGCACCTGGTGTTCGAAACCCTCGCCAAGCGCGAAGGCCTCAAGTTCCTGCATGTGCCGTACAAAGGCATCGCGCCCTCGACCGCGGCCGTCGTGGCGGGCGAAGTGCAGATCTCGGTCGGCAGCCCAGCCGCGACCGGCGCGATGGTCAAGGCGGGGCGCTTGCGCGCGATCACGCTCACCGGCCCGACGCGCGCCAGCCGCTTCCCGGACGTTCAGACCTCGGCCGAGGCCGGCTTCCCCTATATCAAGGCGATCATCTGGTTCGGCCTTTTCGCGCCGGGCGGCACCGAGCCGCGGATCATCGAGCGCATCTACCAGGACGTGACGGCGATTGCGAAGCGCCCGGACTTCACCGAGAAGCACATCGACGCGCTGAGCCTGGAGCTCGTTGCGAACACCCCGGCGGAGTTCGCCGCGGCGATCCGCACCGATGTCGAGAACATCGGCGAGATGGTCAGGGCCGCCGGCGTGCAACCCGAATAAGCCAAGGACCCACCATGATTGCATCGATTGCCGTGCCGGAGCGGCTGCCCCGCCTCACTTCCGGCGGACTGCCGCGCAAAGCCAGCGAGGATTTCCTGGCGACGCTGTCGGCCTGGGAGGCGGCGACGGATTTGCATGCGGTGCCACCAGGCGCGCCTCGCGTGCCTTCGCTCGAAGCCGATACCGCGATCGTGCAGACGGTCTGCGCGCAAGGCCGCGGTTTGCTCGGCAGGCTCCCGCTGCGTTCGAGGCGCGATGCCTCGCAGAAGGACGCCGGATTCGCCCTCGTCCACCTGCTGGCAAACGCCTGCTGGCGTTTTTTCCGCCGCAACGCTGTCCCGCTCTATCGTGAGCTCACCGACGAAGGCCGCCGCTCGCTGCGCGTCGGCGAACTCGCGTGGGAAGCGGCTGCGCGCGTGCCGGGCATCCTCCCCACCGAGGCCGAGCTCGCCGAGGAAGGCCGGCACATGCAGCAGGACAAGGACGGCCTCGAGATCACTCAAGGCATCTTCTTCAGCCACGTGCTCGGCGACCTGCGTGCCGGATCGCATCTCATCCGCGCAATGATGCGGCCGATGCCCGAGGCGATGGAACGCCTGGAGGAGTTTCGCCGCACGGGCAAGGCCGATCTTGGCACGGTGAAAGTCGCGGTCGAAGGCCAGACCGGCTATGTCTACCTGCACAACGAGCGCTACCTCAATTCGGAGGACGACACCACTGTCGGCCCGCTCGAGGCCGCGATCGACCTCGTGCTCCTGCACCCCGACGTGCGCATGGGCGTGCTTCGCGGCAGCGTCGTGGATCACCCGAAGCACAAGGGCAAGCGCATCTTTTGCTCGGGCATCAACCTCACGCGCATCTACCAGGGCAAGCAGAGCTACCTCTCCTTCCTCTACCGCCAGCTCGGCATGCACGCCAAACTCCTGCGCGGCATCCTGCCGGGCGATGAACCGGACAGCCTCGACGCGCCCCTGAACGAGCCCGAGCAGACGCTCGAGAAGCTCTGGGTCGCAGTGGTCGAGACGTTTGCGATCGGCGGCGGCTGCCAGCTCCTGCTGGTGGTCGACTACGTGATCGCCGAGTCGGGCGCCTACTTCAGCCTGCCCGCGCGCAAGGAAGGCATCATCCCGGGCGCCTCGAACATGCGACTGCCGCGGTTTGTGGGTGAGCGCCTCGCGCGCGAGGCCATCATGTTCGACCGCATTTTCCATGCGGACACGCCGGA
>CAZZDV010000168.1:4244-8381 GCA_964652785.1 uncultured Bordetella sp. | reverse complement strand
GCCGAACTCGCCATGAGGATGCTCCACCGCCGCATACGCCTCGCCCGCGGGAACGTGCATGCCTTCGGTGAACAGCTTGAAGTGGTGGATCAGCGCTTCCATGTTCTGCTTCATGCCGACGCGCGACGGGGGCGCAACCTTGTGGTTGTCGACGATGACCGGCCCCGGGTTGACGCGCAGCCAGTCGATGCACTGCTGCACGATCCGGTTGGACTGGCGCAATTCCTCGATGCGCACGAGGTAGCGGTCGTAGCAATCGCCGTTCACGCCCACCGGAATGTCGAAATCGAGTTTGTCGTAGACCTCGTACGGCTGCTTCTTGCGCAGATCCCATTCGATGCCGGAACCGCGCAGCATCGCGCCCGTGAACCCCAGGGCCTGCGCGCGCTCAGGCGTCACCACGCCGACGCCGACCGTGCGCTGCTTCCAGATCCGGTTCTCGGTGAGCAGCGTTTCGTAGTCGTCGATGCAGGCCGGGAAGCGCTTGACGAAATCCTCGATGAAGTCGAGGAGCGAACCGCCCCGGTTTTCGTTCATCGAGCGGATCTGGCGCTCGTTGTGCACTTTCATTGCCGTGTACTGCGGCATCGATTCGGGCAGGTCGCGGTAGACGCCGCCCGGGCGATAGTAGGCCGCGTGCATGCGCGCCCCCGACACCGCCTCGTAGCAGTCCATGAGGTCTTCGCGCTCGCGGAAGCAGTACAGGAACACGGTCATCGCGCCGATGTCCAGGCCATGCGCGCCCAGCCAGAGCAGGTGGTTCAGGATGCGCGTGATCTCGTCGAACATCACGCGGATGTACCGCGCGCGGATCGGCACCTCGATGCCGGCGAGCTTCTCGATCGCCATGACGTAGGCGTGCTCGTTGCACATCATGGAGACGTAGTCGAGCCGGTCCATGTACGGCACGGACTGGATGAAGGTCTTGTGCTCGGCGAGTTTCTCGGTCGCGCGATGCAGCAGGCCGATGTGCGGGTCGGCGCGCTGGATCACCTCGCCGTCGAGCTCGAGCACCAGGCGCAGGACGCCGTGCGCGGCCGGGTGCTGCGGACCGAAGTTGAGCGTGTAGTTGCGAATCTCGGCCATGTGCCTACTCGCCTTGCGCGTAATGCTCTTCGCGCACGATGCGCGGGATGATCTCGCGCGGCTCGATGCTGACCGGCTGGTAAATCACGCGCTTCTGCTCGGGGTCGTAGCGCATCTCGACATAGCCCGAGAGCGGGAAATCCTTGCGGAACGGATGGCCGATGAAGCCGTAATCGGTGAGGATGCGGCGCAGGTCCGGATGGCCGTCGAATACGATGCCGTAGAGGTCGAACGCCTCGCGCTCGTACCAGTTGGCCGCCGGCCACACGCCGATCAGGGATTCGACGATCGGAAAATCGTCCTGGGGGCAGAAGACCCGCACGCGCACACGCCAGTTGTGGGTGACCGAGAGCAGGTGCGATACCGCTGCGTAGCGGCGGCCGCTGGCCTCTTCGGGCGCGCGGTCGCCGTAGGTCGAATAGTCCATGCCGCACAGGTCGATGAGCTGCTCGAAGCGCAGGTCGGCGGCATCACGCAGTTGCTCGCACACTGCGATGTAATCGGTCGCCCTGACCTCGAGCGTCAATTCCCCCAGTGCTTCGGTAAGCGCGACCGCGCGCGCCCCGAGTTTTGCCTGGAGCGCGTCGTTCAGGCGCTGGAGCTTTGGGGTCATTGGTTGGCGAGCGATCGTCTAAGCGCTTCAGCGCGCAATTGTGTTGGTGCGCTTGATCTTGTTCTGCAGCTGGACCAGGCCGTAAAGCAGCGCCTCCGCGGTCGGCGGGCAGCCGGGCACGTAAATGTCCACCGGGACGATGCGGTCGCAGCCGCGCACGACGGAATACGAATAGTGGTAGTAGCCGCCGCCGTTGGCGCACGAGCCCATCGAAAGCACCCAGCGCGGCTCGGCCATCTGGTCGTACACCTTGCGCAAGGCCGGGGCCATCTTGTTGCACAGCGTGCCGGCCACGATCATGAGGTCGGACTGGCGCGGGCTCGGGCGGAACACGATGCCGAAGCGATCGAGGTCGTAGCGCGCTGCGCCGGCGTGCATCATTTCCACCGCGCAGCAGGCCAGGCCGAAGGTCATCGGCCAGAGCGACCCGGTGCGGGTCCAGTTGATCAGCTTGTCCGCCGTGGTGGTGACGAATCCCTCGTGGAGCACCCCTTCTATTCCCATTCCAGCGCTCCTTTCATCCACTCGTAGACGAAACCGACGACGAGGATGGCAAGAAAGACCATCATCGAAAGAAACCCGAACAAGCCGATCTCGTTCAGCACCACCGCCCACGGAAACAGGAAGGCGATCTCGAGGTCGAAGATGATGAACAGGATGGCGACGAGGTAGTAGCGCACGTCGAACTTCATGCGCGCGTCCTCGAAAGCCTCGAAGCCGCACTCGTAGGGCGAGAGCTTCTCCGAATCGGGCCGCGAAGGCCCGAGGAGCTTGCCCAGCACCATGGGCACGACGCCGACGGCTACGGCGACAAAGATGAACAAAAGGACCGGAAAGTACTCAGCAAGCATTCGTCTGGGTCCGGCAAGTCTGGCCCGGAGTTTTTTACGGGTTCCCGAAATCGGTTTGTTTTCGCTGCAACGGAGCCGGGATCTTCCCCGGCTCCGCTTCTTTCTGGTGCCCACGAGCAGACTCGAACTGCTACGGCTGTTTAGGCCACCAGCCCCTCAAGCTGGCGTGTCTACCAATTTCACCACGTGGGCGGTGCGTCAATTATCCCCTAAATTCCTGCGCCGACAGAATCGCGGCGCGCGTTTTGTTCAGTTCGGAACCTGCTTTGCCTTGTTCCCCGTCGCGTCCTTCGCGGGTTCGGTCGCAGGCACTTTCGCTGCGTCCTTGCCGGGTTCGACGGCTTTCTTCGCCGCACCGGGCACGGCCTGCTCGGTCTTGACTGCGTCCATCACCCCACCACTGACTTTCGGCTTGTGGGAGGCGAGGTAAGCGAGCGCAAGGCTCGTGAGGAAAAACACTGTGGCGAGCACCGCCGTCGCGCGCGAGAGGAAATTCGCCGAGCCCGATGCGCCGAACAAACTGCCGGAGGAGCCACCGCCGAAGCCGGAGCCCATGTCGGCCCCCTTGCCGTGCTGGAGCAGCACAAGTGCAATGACCGCGAGCGCCACGATCACGTGAATCGAGAGAATTACGTTCAACCAGGTGTCCATTCGTTACCTCTTCGCTGCTGCAGCCTTGCAGATCGCGAGAAAATCTTCCGCCACGAGCGAGGCGCCGCCGATCAGCCCCCCGTCCACATCGTCCATCGCAAAAATTTCCGCGGCGTTGGCGGGCTTGACGCTGCCTCCGTAGAGGATGCGCAATCCCGACGCAACCGCCTTGTCCTTGCCTGCGATCCTTTGCCTGAGGAACGCGTGCACTTCCTGGGCCTGCGCGGGGGAAGCCGTGCGCCCCGTGCCGATCGCCCACACTGGCTCATATGCAACGACGGCTTTTGCGAACGCCGAAGCCCCTGCCAGGCTCACTGCCGCTTCCAGTTGCCTCGCCACGACCTCTTCGGTGCGCGACGCCTCGCGCTCCGCAAGCGTCTCGCCCACGCAGAGGATCGGCATCAGGCCAGCCTTCTGCGCAGCAACGAATTTGCCCGCCACCTGGTCGTCCGTCTCGCGAAAAATAGACCGCCGCTCCGAATGCCCTACGAGCACGCATGTGCAGCCGAATTCCGCCAGCATGGGCGCCGAGACTTCGCCCGTATATGCGCCGGAAGCGAACTCGCTGACGTTCTGCGCGCCCAAGGCGAGTTTCGTCCCGGACAATCGCGTGGAAGTTTCTGAAAGGTAGGGGAAGGGTACGCAGACCGCGTACTCCACGCCGGCGTGGCCGCCGGCGACAAGCGCATCCAGCAGCCGGGCGTTATCCGCCCGGTTGCCGTGCATTTTCCAGTTTCCGGCCACCAGCCGACCGCGCAAAGCCATTCGAAGACGCACCCAGACGCAAAACGTGCGATTTTACCGTGGCGGCGAGTACCGGGTCAAACCAAAACCAAGCGCAATCAAGAAATTGCGCGTTTCCTGCACAGGTTCCGGTTAATAGTCGCGGCCGCGTAGCCTGCGGTTTTCGCGCCTCTGGGCTTCGCGCAATTCCTG
>CAZZDV010000168.1:0-4144 GCA_964652785.1 uncultured Bordetella sp. | reverse complement strand
CGGGTGCGGACCGCGGCAGGCGAGCCGCTGTCCAGGCGCCGCCCTTGCCCGCTCCCTCCATGCGCGAGCCATTCACGCGCGCCGAATACTCATTTCCGCCGGCCTTGAAGGTTGCGGTCTCCCCTCGGATTCGACCAGTGACCGGCACCACTTTGTCACCGGTCTTGAGCTGCCCGGTCAGCATCTGGAATTCCTGCTTCAGGGTGAGCTCGCCCTGCGGCAGTTTCCACGTGCCCGCAACTTTCGCCGGGACGATCCAGAGGTGCGCGACGCAGTAGTTCGTGCAGCCTTCCTTTTCGTTGGCGTACACCTTCTCGTCCGCGTTCCATTCACCCATCGTGAAAGTGTTGGACACGAGGCGCGTGCCCGGCTTCAGGTCGAGGAGCCTGGGCCGCAACTGCAGGTTAATGCGGTCGAGCAGGAACATGGTGATCACGGTGGCTTTCGAGAAATCGCTTTCGAACAGGTCGGCTTTCACGAAATTCACCTTGTCGCCCAGGCCTTCCTTCTGCGCGTTGCGCTTGGAGAGGTCCACCATTTCGGGGTTGTATTCGATGCCCATCGCGCGCACGCCGCGTTTCGCCGCGGTGATGACCGTGCGACCGTCGCCCGACCCGAGGTCGATCAGGTAGTCGCTGGGCGTGACCTTGGCCATGGCCAGCATCTTGTCGACCAGCGCCTGCGGCGTCGGCACCCAAACCACATCCTTGCCCTCCTGCCCGACGGAAGGCTCATAACCGCCAGGAGGCGACGCGGGTTGCGCCTGAGCGAAAGCCCCAGCGGCACCCAGCGAGATCAGCATGGCAAGCGAGGTCGAACGGACGAGGTTATGCATTTGCTTCTCCAGGAATCGAAAACGAAAGCTAGGCGCCGGCGGCCTGCTCGACGGCCACAGCAATGGCCTGCGCGCCCTTCTCGATGGCTTCACGCGGCTCGCCCTCGACCATGACACGCAGCACGGGCTCGGTGCCCGAGGGGCGCAGCAGCACCCGGCCCCGGCCTTCGAGCGAGCGCTCGACCTCCCTCTGCGCGTTGGCAATGGACGCATGGCTTTCCCAGTCGAAGCCCCGGGCCACCTTCACGTTGATGAGGACCTGCGGATAGAGCGTCACGCCGGAGGTGAGCTGCTCGAGGGTCTTGCCCGATTCCCGGATCGCAGTGAGGACCTGCAATGCGGACACCAGCCCGTCGCCCGTGGTGTGCTTGTCCAGGCAAATCATGTGGCCAGAATTTTCGCCGCCATACAGCCAGCCCTTCTCACGCAGCATCTCCAGCACGTAGCGGTCGCCGACCTTGGCGCGGCCGAAAGCGATGCCCAGGCGGCCGATGGCCTGCTCCATGCCGAGGTTCGTCATGAGGGTGCCGGCCACGCCGACCACCCTTTCCTTCCGTGCGCGATGCTCTACGACCGCATAGAGCAGCTGGTCACCGTCGAAAATCTTTCCGGATGCATCGACCATGACCAGCCGGTCCGCATCGCCGTCCAGCGCCACGCCGTAATCGGCCTTGTTGCGCTTCACTTCCATGACGAGCTGGTCCGGGGCTGTCGCGCCGAACATGTCGTTGATGTTGAACCCGTCGGGCTTAACGCCAATCGCGACCACGTCCGCGCCGAGTTCGTGGAAAACGTGCGGCGCCACGTGATAGGCCGCCCCGTGGGCGCAATCCACCACGATCTTCATGCCCTTGAGGTCGAGCTCGGCGGGAAAGCTGGACTTGCAGAATTCGACGTACCGGCCGGGCGCGTCCTCGATGCGTTTCGCGCGGCCGAGCTGCGCCGCCGTGTTGCAGCCCATCGTGAATTCGAGCGCCTGCTCCATCTGGGCCTCGAACTCGTCGGGCAGCTTGAACCCGTCGCCGGAAAAGAACTTGATGCCGTTGTCGGGATACGCGTTATGCGATGCGCTGATCACCACGCCTGCCATCAGGCGCCACGCGCGCGTGAGGTAGGCTACCCCTGGCGTAGGCAGTGGTCCGCAAAGGAGCACATCGATCCCCGCCGCGGTAAACCCGGCTTCCAGCGCCGCCTCGAGCATGTAGCCCGAGATGCGCGTGTCCTTGCCGATCAGCACCGTGGGACGGTCGGACGCGGACCCCTGCCTGCGTTCGGTGAGGACCTTGCCCGCGGCGTACCCAAGCCGCATCACGAAATCGGCCGTCATCGGCGCCTGGCCGACCGTGCCGCGCACGCCGTCGGTCCCGAAATACTTTCTGCTCATCCCGCCTCCACAGCTTGCCAGACGGCGAGCGCATCGCGCGTCCCGGCCACGTCATGAACCCGCAATATTGTCGCCCCTCGCTGCGCGGCGAGCAAAGCCGCAGTGACGCTAGCCACCATCCGCTCGCCGGGCACGCGCCCGGTTATTCGCCCCAACGTCGCTTTTCGCGACAGCCCCGCGAGCACCGGCCAGCCCCGCTTCACGAGACTGCGAAGCTCGCGCAGAAGCTCGAGGTTATGCGAACTGGTCTTGCCGAAGCCGAAACCCGGATCGATCACGATGCGGTTGCGTGCGATACCCGCAGACTCCGCCGCGGCCGCGCGCGCCGCCAGGAAATCACCCACCTCGGCCACGACGTCATCATAGTGGGGATCCTTCTGCATGGTCTCGGGGTCGCCCTTCTTGTGCATCAGGCACACGGCGCAGTCCGATCCGGCGACCGCCTCGATCGCCCCCGGTGCAGACAGTGCCTCGATGTCGTTGATCATCGACGCGCCTTCGGCCAGCACGGCGCGCATTACTTGCGCACGCCGCGTGTCCACCGAGATCGGCACTGGCAGGCCGGCGATCGAGCGCAGCACCGGGATCAGCCGGGCGAGTTCTTCCTCCTCGCCCACGGGCAGGGCCCCGGGACGGGTGGATTCGGCGCCGATATCGATGATGGCCGCGCCCTCGTCGACCAGCCGCCGTGCCTGCGCGATGGCGGCCTGGGGCGCGAGGAACTCACCGCCGTCCGAAAAAGAATCGGGCGTGATGTTCACCACGCCCATGATCAGGGGAGCTGTCAGCGGCAGCGAAAACCTGCCGCAACTGAGGAACGTGGTCAGCTCGCGGCCGGTGCGGCCGCGCCTGCAGTCCCGTCGGCCGGCGGCGGGGTCGGCGTCGTCGCCGTCGGCACCTTAGGCGGGCGCGGCGGCTTGCCGGCCATGATGTCGTTCAGCTGCTCGGCGTCGAGCGTCTCCCATTCGAGCAGCGCCGCGGCCATGATCTCGACCTTGTCGCGATTCTCCTCGATCAGGCGCCGCGCGAGCGCGTACTGCATGTCGATGATGCGGCGGATTTCCGCATCGACCTGGCGCATGGTTTCTTCCGACACGCTCTTGTGCGTGGTGATCGAGCGGCCGAGGAAGACCTCGCCCTCGTTTTCGCCATACACCATGGTGCCCATCGAGTCGGACATGCCCCACTGGGTCACCATGCGGCGCGCGATGTCGGTTGCGCGCTCGAAGTCGTTGGACGCGCCGGTGGTCATCTGGTGCATGAAGATCTCTTCCGCGATGCGGCCGCCGAAGAGCACCGCGATGGTGTTGAGCAGGCGCTCGCGGTCCTGGCTGTAGCGGTCTTCGGTGGGCAGCTGCAAGGTCACGCCCAGGGCGCGGCCGCGCGGAATGATGGTGACCTTGTGCACCGGGTCGGTCTTGGACAGCAGCTTGGCGACCACCACGTGGCCGGACTCGTGGTAGGCGGTGTTCTTGCGCTCTTCCTCGGGCATCACCATAGAGCGCCGCTCGGCGCCCATCATGATCTTGTCCTTGGCGCGCTCGAAATCCTCCATGTCGACCAGGCGCTTGGTCTTGCGCGCCGCGAACAGCGCCGCCTCGTTGACCAGGTTGGCCAGATCGGCGCCGGAAAAGCCCGGCGTGCCGCGCGCAATGATGTCGGCCTTGACGTCCGGCGCGAGCGGCACTTTGCGCATGTGCACCATGAGGATCTGCTCGCGGCCGCGGATATCAGGCAGCGGCACCACGACTTGCCTGTCGAAACGGCCCGGGCGCATAAGAGCCGGGTCGAGCACGTCCGGGCGGTTGGTCGCGGCGATCACGATCACGCCCACGTTCGGCTCGAAGCCATCCATCTCCACCAGCAGCTGGTTCAGCGTCTGCTCACGCTCGTCGTTGCCGCCGCCGAGGCCGGCGCCGCGCTGG
>CAZZDV010000167.1:5260-8411 GCA_964652785.1 uncultured Bordetella sp. | reverse complement strand
ATGGCGACTACTCGACCATCCGCTTCGCGCAGTTGCTCGAGCGCGACTACTACGCTTTCGCCCCGCCGCCGGGTTACGCCTGAGTAGAATTCGGCATGTTCTATGTCGACCTTTTCCGCGAGCTCGAGAAATTCGAGGTGCGTTACCTGCTGGTTGGCGGCGTGGCAGTCAACCTGCATGGGATCGGCCGGTTGACAGCCGACGTGGACCTCATGCTCGCGCTGGATCCGGACAACCTGTCCCGGTTCGTTTCGGCCGGCCAGGTTCTTGGGTTGAAGCCGATCGTTCCGGTCGCGCTCGCCGATGTGGCCGATGCGGCGAAAGTCCAAAGCTGGATCGATCAGAAAGGAATGCTTGCGTTAGCGCTCCGCCCGCCCGACAAGACGGCACCGACACTGGACATCCTCGTGAAACCTGTGGTGCCTTTCGAAGAAGCGTACGAGCGCCGCGTCGACCGGTCGCTCGGCGGTGCCACCGTAACCGTCGCTTCGATAGAGGACATCATCCGGCTGAAGACCGGCACGGGCCGGCAAAAGGATGAAGCGGACATCGCTGCGCTCCGCCAGATATTGCGAATGGAGCGTGCACCCTATGCCTGACGACTATCAGATCACGGACTATTGGTTCGAGGTGAGTGACGAGCAGATTCGCGATCACCTGGCGCGCACACCGCTGCAGCGCTTGCAATGGCTCGACGACGCGCGCCAGTTCACGCTGCTGGCGCGGCAGGGAACGCGCACCTACTACAAGGACGGCAAGCCCTTCAAGGTCGTGCCTGGCTCGGAGGCCTGATCAGGCGGCCTTCCTGGCCGCCTCCACCGCGGCCAGCAGCTTGTCGAAAGCTTCCGCAAACAGCTTCACGCCGTCGTGAGTGAGCTTGGTGGTGATGTCCTCGAGCGACACGTGTTTGCCTACCGCCGCCAGGGTCGCGGCCGCGCCGGCCACGTCTTCCTCGAGGCTCGCGCGCGGCTTGCCGTGGTCGCGGAAGGCATCGACCGTCGCCGGCGGCAGCGTGTTGACCGTGTTCTTGCCGATCAGCTCTTCCACGTACATCACGTCGCGGTAGGCCGGGTTCTTGGTGCTGGTGCTGGCCCACAGCAGCCGCTGCGGCCTGGCGCCTTTTTCGGCGAGGTTCGTCCAGCGCGTGCCCGAGAAGATGCGCTGGTAGCTTTCGTAGGCGAGCACCGCATTGGCGATCGCGGTCTTGCCACGCAGCGCCTCCGGCACCAGCGGGTCCACGGCGCTGTCGATGCGCGACACGAAGAAGCTCGCCACGCTGGCGATGCGGTCGATGTCCAGGCCTTCCGCCGCGCGGCGCTCGAGCCCGGCGATGTAGCGCTCGGCCACCTTCTCGTACACGTCGCGCGAAAAGAGCAGCGTGATGTTGACGTTGATGTCCTGGCTGATGAGCAGCTCGATCGCGGGCAGGCCTTCGGGCGTGCCGGGCACCTTGATCATCACGTTCGGCCGCGCAACCTCTTTCCAGAGCCGCCGCGCTTCTGCGACCGTGGCCGCAGTGTCGTGCGCGAGATAGGGCGAGACTTCCAGGCTCACGAAGCCGTCGAGCCCCTTGGTCGAGTCGAAGACCGGCTTGAAGAGCTCGGCCGCGGCGCGGATGTCCTCGATGGCGAGGGCTTCGTAGAGATCGGTGGCGCTGATGCCCTTGGCTTTCAGCGCGCGGATCGCGCTCGTGTATTCGTTGCCGCCGCCCATCGCTTTCTCGAAGATCGCCGGGTTCGAGGTGAGGCCCGCGAGGCCATCCTCCTCGATGAGCTTCTTCAGGCCGCCGCCGGTCACGAAGTCGCGCCGGATGTAGTCCAGCCAGACCGACTGGCCGAGGCTGTTGAGTTCGAGCAGGGGGTTCATATCAAGCCTTCGAAGAGTTGCACGCTGACGAGGTCGCCCGCGTTGATGTTGCCGCGATCGTGCTCGAGCACGATGAAGCAGTTGGCTTCGGACATCGAGCGCAGCACGCCCGAGCCCTGCTGGCCGGTGAGCCGCACGCGCCATTCGCCGCCCACATTCGACAGGACGCCGCGCTGGTATTCCGTGCGCCCGGGCACTTTGCGCAATGCGCCTTCGCAAGGCACGCGCAGCAAGGGCACCGAGTAGTCGCCGGTGCGCCCGGCCAGAAACAGCAGCGCGTCGCGCACGAACTGGTGGAATGTGACCATCACGGCCACCGGGTTGCCCGGCAGCCCGAACAGGAAAGCCGACTGGCCGTCGGCCTCGATGCGCCCGAAAGCCATCGGTCGGCCCGGGCGCATTGCGATGCGCCAGAACAGCACTTCGCCGAGCTTGGCCATCATGGCCTTGATGAAGTCGGCTTCGCCCACCGAGACGCCGCCTGAGGTGATGATGACGTCCGCGTTCGTGGCTGCGGTGCGCAATGCATTCTCAAGCGCGGCGGGATCGTCCTTGACCACACCCATGTCGAGGATTTCCACGCCAAGGCGCTGGAGCATGCCGAACAGCGTGTAGCGGTTCGAGTCGTAGACCTGGCCCTCGCCAAGCGGCGATCCGATCGATGCAAGCTCGTCGCCCGTCGAGAAGAAAGCCACACGCAACCGGCGCTTGACCATGACCTCGGCGATGCCAAGGGAAGCGATCAGCCCGATCTCGGCGGGGCGCAGCGCGTGGCCGGCATGCAGCACCGGCACGCCGGTCTTCAGGTCTTCGCCCGCGTAGCGCACGTTCTGGCCTTTCTTCTGGCCGGCGGGCACCACAACGCGGCCGTCCTTGCTCTGGACGACCTCCTGGATCACGACGGTGTCCGCGCCCGGCGGCATGACTGCCCCGGTCATCACGCGCACGCATTCGCCCGCACCGAGCGTGCCCTGGAATTTCTTTCCCGCAAGCGCGGTTCCGGCTTCCTTGAGGGTCGTGTCGCCGCTCACTGCGAGCTCCGCGGCGCGAAGCGCGTAACCGTCCATCGCCGAGTTGTCATGCGCCGGCACGTCGATCGCGGGCACGATTTCCTCGGCCAGCACGCGGCCAAGCGCCGAGCGGGTCGCGACCTTCACGATGCCGGTGATCGGCGTGAGGCACGCTCGGATCGCCTCGCACGCCTTGTCCACGCGCAGCGCGTCGGGGTCGTAGCCGTCCATGCAGCTCACGACACTTTCGATTGAAAGCGGAATGGAAAATGGGG
>CAZZDV010000167.1:2429-5160 GCA_964652785.1 uncultured Bordetella sp. | reverse complement strand
TCATTGATGGTCTCGGCGGAGAATCGAGCCTGGCCCCATTTTCCCCAGCGCGCAGCTCTTCGCGCGTGTTGATGTTGCTGAATCCTTCGGCTTCGTCGTCGAACTCCACTTCGACCACGTTGAGCGACGCGTACCATGCGTCGATCTTGCGGCCGCCCGAGGAAAGGTAGGCGCTCAGGTGCTCGAGGACATCGCGGCGAACGAGCGCGAACACGGGATGCGCCTGGTCTCCCGTCTTCGCGACGGCGAGTTGGCGATCGCCGAGGGCGCTTGCGAGCCGGTCGACGAGGTCGAGCGGCAGGAAAGGCGAATCGCAAGGCGCGGTCACCACGAACGGATGCTTCGCCGCCTTCAATCCAGCCTGCAATCCCGCAAGCGGTCCGGCGAATCCCCCGGTCACATCCGGCGCGACGGTGTAGCCGAACGCCGCATACCGCTCCAGGTTCTGGTTCGCGTTGATGACGATCTCGTCGACCTGCGGCGCAAAGCGCGCAATCACGTGCTCGATCATCGTCCTGCCGCCAAGCACCTGCAGTCCCTTGTCGACGCCCCCCATGCGTCGCCCCTGGCCGCCAGCGAGGATCACGCCGGAGATTTTTTCGGTGCTCATGCCGCGCTCGCACGGTACTGCGTGGGCGGCAGGCCGAACTCTCGTTTAAACATCGCCGAGAACGCACTCGGGCTGTCGTAGCCCAGATCGAGCGCCACGGCGAGGATCGGCCGGCCTTCGGCAATCCACGCAAGCGCGCGCAGCAGCCGCGCGCGGCGGCGCCATTCGGAGAAGCTCATGCCGGTCTCGCGCCTGAACCGGCGCGCAAGCGTGCGGGTGGTCGTGCCATGGCGCGAGCCGAGCTCGTCGATCGTGATCCGGTCGTTCGGGTTTTCGATGATCGCGCGGCAGATGCGCGACAGGACCTTGGAGGCGGGCATCGGCAGGTTATACGGCAAGCTGATGAGCGATGCCAGTTCATCGAGGATGAGCTGCATGACGCGGCCGGGCGCGCCGTGCTCGTCGTATTCCACCGGCAGTTCGGTGGCGCGCAGGATCAGTTCGCGCAAGAGCGGCGTGATCGCAAACGCGAGGCAGCGTTGCGGCATCGCGGCGGCCGCTTCCGCGGCGACATACAGCGTCCTGAACTTCACCTGGCTCGAGGTCTGGATGCGGTGCTCGATGCCCGGCGGCAGCCACACGGCGCGCTGCGGGGGCACCACCCAGGTCTCGCCTTGCTCGGGGCCGCCGTGGTCATGACCTCTGGTATCGACGGTCATCACGCCCTGCGCGCCGTACACGAGCTGGAAGCGCGGGTGGCTGTGCCACGCGATCTCGTAGTCGGAGGGCAGGTCGCGCGCCATCGCAGCGACGGGCCGCGGCACGCGCTGGTAGTCGTCTCCCCGGGTGCTTTTCGGGGTGGGGGCGGATCGCTGGGGTTGTCTCATACGCAACAGAAATTGTCCGATAGTCGCGTGACGGACGCAATGGGCCCGGGTAACCTGCGTCTGGAGTGAAGGAGACCCCATGAAAGCCAATCCCGCGCTACTGCCCTTTATCAACCTCGGGCATGCGCTCGACCACCTCGTGATGCTGATCTTCCCGACGGTGGTGCTGGCGCTCTCGCGCGACCTGAACCGCCCTTACGCGGAGCTGCTGCCGTTGTCGCTTGGCGGCTTCATCGCTTTCGGCGTGCTCGGTCTGCCGGCCGGCTGGCTCGGCGACCGCTGGAGCCGCTACAAGATGATGACCGTGTTCTTCTTCGGACTGGGCGGCGCGCTGATCCTCACCGGGTTCGCCACCGGGCTGTGGCAGATCGCCGCGGGCCTCACGGTGCTGGGCATGTTCGCCGCGATCTACCACCCGGTGGCGACCGCGATGATCGTCGCGGATCCCAAGGTCATGGGCCGCGTGCTGGGCTGGAACGGCCTTTACGGCAACCTCGGCCTCGCGTTTGCGGCGGTGGTGTCCGGTTTCCTCATGGATTACTACGGATGGCGCACCGCGTTCTTCGTCCCGGGCGCGATCTGCATCGCCGCGGGCATCGGCTGGCTCGCGTGGGTGGCCGACCCCGGCGCCATCGTGAAGACCGGCAAGAAAGCCGCCTTGCATGTCGACACGCGCACGATGTACCGCATCATCCTCGTGCTGCTGGTCGTCACTTCGTGCGGCGGGCTGATCTTCAACGCCACGACGATCTCGATGCCCAAGGTGTTCGACGAGCGCCTCACGGCCCTGACCAGCACGAGCCTGGGCATCGGGCTGCTGGTGAGCATGGTCTACACGATCGCCGCGTTCTCGCAGATCGTGATCGGCCCGATGATCGACAAGCACGACCTGCGCACGCTCCTCGTGCCGATCTCGATCTGCCAGGTGATCCTGCTCTTCACGGCCAGCCAGCTCGAGGGCTGGGCGCTGCTGATCGTCGCCGTCCTGATGATGCTTTCGGTCTTTGGCCAGATCCCGCTAAACGATGCGATCGTCGGGCGCTACACGCCGGACGAGTACCGCTCGCGCGTTTTTGCAGTGCGGTACCTGGTCACTTTCGGCGTCGCGTCGATGGCCGTGCCGATCATTTCGCACTTCCACAGGACGAGCGGGTTCCGCAGCGTCTTCATCCTGCTCGGGGTGTTGGCCACATGCACGCTGGTGGCGTCGTTCTTCTTTCCCGGACGCGCGGCGCTCAAGCGCCAGAGCACCCTGCTCGCGCAGCCCGCGCAGGCCTGATTCCCGCAGATTGGG
>CAZZDV010000167.1:0-2329 GCA_964652785.1 uncultured Bordetella sp. | reverse complement strand
TTGGGCAAGCAGCGCCTGCCGCAGGTCCTTGCCGGTCTTGAAATGCGGTACGTACTTGGCGGGCACCTGCACGCGCTCGCCCGTGCGCGGGTTGCGGTTCAGCCGGGTCGGGCGGTACGTCAGGCCGAAGCTGCCAAACCCGCGAATCTCGATCCGGTTGCCCGAGCGCAGCGAGCGCGCCATGGTGTCGCAGATCAGCCGGACCGCAATCAGCGCGTCCGCGGGCAACAGCCCCGGGAAGCGGGCGCCCAGCCGAGCCACGAGGTCGGATTTCTTCATGCGACTCCTCCTCGGCGGGTTGTACCGTCAGGATTTGCCGCTTTCGGTGCGCTAGCTCACATAGCCTGCATCGCATTTAATGGGCTTGGAAGGCATTTGTGAGCGCAATGTGAGCCAGCGTACTTACTTCTGTCACAAAGCGGCCGCAAAATATGAGTTTCGACCTTGCAGGACACTCTTCGGGAGACTCCCGGTGGCTATCAAGCAGTACTTGCTGTTCACCGCTGCGAACGACGCAGCGCGCAAGATGTTCATCGCCTCCTTCGCCTCGAGCGAGGACGCCGTCGATACCGCGAGGAAGCTCAAGGGCAGCACGCCGATGCGCTGGCAGGTCATCGATTCTTCCACCGCATCCTGCGTCGCGGAGCACCGCGGCGAGCCTATGCACTGACCTGCTTGCGGATAAAAAAGGGATAAAAAAGGGGCCAGGCTCAATTTTTTCCATCCTGTTCGCCATGCTTCGGACATCTGCGCGGAAAATCGAGCCTGGCCCCTTTTTCACTGGCCCCTTTTTCACTTTTTCTTTTTGCGTCAATGGCTTCGGCAATGTAATGGCGGCGTAACATAGCCCAGCCACACTGCGGAGCCTTTGAAAATGCAGGCAAACTCGTAGACTACGCCACCGGCCGAACCGGCCAGGGGACACCCAATGCCGACGAACGAACATCTTTCCAAGCAATACGACATCGATCTGGACGGGCTTCGCTCGCTGGTGCTGGCGATGGGCGGGCTGGTCGAATCCCAGATCCGAGGAGCCCTGGACGCCTTCACTTCCGGCGACGCGGCGCTTGCCGAGCGGGTCATTCGGGGCGACCAGGATGTGGACGCCTACGAAGTCAGCATCGACCAGGACTGCGCGCACGTGATTGCCCGCCGCCAGCCCGCCGCCGGCGACCTGCGCATGATCATGGCGATCAGCAAGACCGTCACCGACCTCGAGCGTATCGGCGACGAAGCCGAGAAGATCGCGCGCATGGCAAAGTCTATCCACGCCAGCGGCCGGGTGCCGGCCGAGCGCCTGCCGCAGATCCGCCACGCGGCGGACACCGCGCTTAGCATGCTGCGCCAGTCGCTGGACGCGTTCGCGCGGCTCGACGCCGTTGCGGCGGCACAGGCCGTGCATGCCGACCAGGCGATCGACGACGAGTTCCGCGCGATCCTGCGGCAACTCATCACGTACATGATGGAAGATCCGCGCACGATCTCCACCGCGCTCGAAATCATCTGGGTCGCCAAGGCCATCGAGCGCATCGGCGACCATGCGAAGAACATGGCCGAGTACGTGATTTACGTGGTCGAAGGCACCGATGTGCGCCATACCGGCCTCGGGATGGAACGCGAGAGGACCGCCTGACTCGATGAGCAGCCGCGTCCTGGTCGTCGAGGATGAGCCGGCGATCGTCGAACTGATCGTGGTCAACCTCGAGCACGCCGGCCACGTGGCCCTGCGGGCGGCCAATGTAACCGAAGCCGAGAACCACCTTCGCGGCGCGCTGCCCGACGTGATCCTGCTCGACTGGATGCTGCCGGGCGAATCGGGTTTCGCGTTCCTCAAGCGCCTGCGCGCCGACAAGCGCACGCGCGAGCTGCCGATCATCCTCCTCACCGCGCGCGCCGGTGAGCCCGACAAGCTCGCAGGGCTGGAAGCCGGGGCAGACGACTACCTCACCAAGCCTTTCTCCACCAAGGAGTTGATGGCGCGCATCAAGGCGGTGTTGCGCCGACGTGCACCTCAGCGCACCGCGGATGCGGTTGCCGTGGGTGGCCTGCATCTCGACCCGAACTCGCATCGGGTCAGCGCAAGCGGGCAGGTGGTCGATCTCGGGCCGACGGAGTTCCGGCTGCTGCATTTCTTCATGACCCACCCTGAGCGGATCTATTCGCGCTCGCAGCTCCTCGACCAGGTGTGGGGCGATCACGTGCATATCGAAGAGCGCACGGTGGATGTCCATATCCGGCGGCTGCGCAGCGCCCTCGAGAAGAGCGGCCATGACCGCCTCATCGAGACCGTGCGCGGCAGCGGGTACGGCCTGCGAGCGGAGTAGGGTGG
>CAZZDV010000166.1:0-8475 GCA_964652785.1 uncultured Bordetella sp. | reverse complement strand
GCCCGTTCACGCGCCGCGTGGAACCACTCCGCCACTCACCTCATGCACGCGGCGCTTCGCCAGGTGCTCGGCCTGCATGTGCAGCAGAAGGGCTCGCTCGTCGATGCGCAGAAAACGCGCTTCGACTTCTCGCACAACGAGCCGATGACCGAGGCGCAGATGCGCAAGGTCGAGGTAATCGTGAATCGCGAGATCCGCCGCAACAGCGAAGTGCAGGCGCGCACGATGAAGTACGACGACGCCATCAAGGCCGGCGCGATGGCGCTCTTCGGCGAGAAGTACGGCGACGAGGTGCGCGTGCTCGGCATGGGCGAATTCTCCACCGAGCTTTGCGGCGGCACCCACGTGCAGCGCACCGGCGACATCGGTCTCTTTAAGATCGTGTCCGAGACCGGCGTCGCCGCGGGCATCCGCCGCGTGGAAGCGGTCACCGGCGAAGGCGCGCTCGCGCTCGTCCAGGAACAGGAAGCGCGCCTCGTGGAGGCCGCCTCCGCCGTCAAGGCGCAGCCGCAGGACCTCACCGCGCGCATCGGCCAGATCCTCGACAACGTGAAGAGCCTCGAGCGCGAGCTCGCGAAGCTCAAGTCCAAGCTCGCGTCCTCCCAGGGCGACGACCTCGCCTCGCAGGCGGTTGAAATCAAGGGCGCGCGCGTGCTGGCGGCCACGATGGAAGGCGCGGATGCCAAGGCGCTGCGCGAGACCATGGACAAGCTCAAGGACAAGCTCAAGCCCGCGGCCATCGTGCTGGGTGCGATCGCCGACGGCAGGGTTTCGCTGATCGCCGGCGTCACGCCCGAGCTCACCGGCAAGGTCAACGCCGGAGACCTGGTGAATTTCGTCGCGCAGCAGGTGGGCGGCAAGGGCGGCGGGCGGCCCGACATGGCGCAGGCCGGCGGCACCGAGCCGGCCAAGCTCGCGGGCGCGCTCGCTTCGGTGAAAGACTGGGTCGGCCAGCGCGTCTAGCCGCCCGACGAGAGGCCAGCGATGAAACTACGCACTGCACTCGGAATGCTCGCGATGCTGCCCCTGGCCGCGCTGGCGCATCATGGCTGGAGCGAGTACGACTCCGACAAGCTGCTCAAGCTCACCGGGCGGGTTGCCGAGGCGGGCTACGAGCATCCGCATGGCTACGTCAAGCTGGTGACGCCGGGCAAGACCTGGCAGGCCGTGCTCGCGCCGCCTTCGCGCATGGAAGCCCGCGGGCTGTCGAAGGACGCGATCAAGGTCGGCGCGCGGGTGACGGTCGAAGGCTATGCAAACCGCAACAAGCCCGAAGAAATGCGCGCAGAGCGCATCATCGCGGGCGGCAAGACCGTAGAGCTGCGCTAGGAGGTTTGGTGGCGCCGATGGGGATCATCGAATCCACGGCGCTGGGCTTGGCGATGCGCAAGTCCATCTGGCTCTATCCCGCGGTCGAGACGGTGCACATCATCGGCCTGGCCCTCCTGGTCGGTTCCATTGCGGTGCTCGACCTGCGGCTGATGGGGCTGTCGCGCAGCCTGCCGGTGCGCAAGCTCGCAAGGCACACGCTGCCCTGGACGATCGGAAGCTTCGCGCTGATCCTGCCGAGCGGGCTCATGATGTTCGCGGCGCACGCAACCGACTTCATCGCCAGCCCCGTGTTTGCACTGAAGATGGGGCTGATCTTCGCCGCGATCATCAACGCCGCGGTATTCCACACGAGCGTTTTCCGGAGCGCCGCCGCATGGGACGTGGACGTCATGCCGCCGGCCGCGGCCCGGGCTTCGGCCGCCTTGTCCCTGTTGCTGTGGTTGACGGTGATCGCCTGCGGACGGCTGCTGGCCTATACCTGAGCGGGCAGCAAAATGCTGCCATTTTATGGAAAATGCCCAGCACTGGCGCGGCTCTCCGGCCAGAATGCTGCCATTGATCCGCCCCGGTTTTCCTAGAAGCCGATCCTCTGCTTCTTGCCGGCGCGGTTTTCCCGCACGTCCTCGGGCTCGATCTCGGAGCGGCCGGCGAGCTTGGCGTTGCCGAATCCCGACTGGATCACCCGGCGCATTTCGCGCGGGCCGTAGGCGGTGAGCTTCTCGATCAGCGCGGCTGAAGGGGCCTCGGGGAAAGCCTTGCCCCAGTCGTGCCCGTTGCGGATCTCGCGGTAGATCGACAGCGCGATCCTCGCAGCGCCCTTGGCGTCCGGCGGCTCGATCTCGTAGACGTACATGCGGTTGAGGATCGGGTCGGGGATGCGCGAGGCGTCGTTGGCGGTGGCGAACCAGACCGCGCCGGAGGCGTCGATCGGCACCTCCACGAACTCGTCGACAAAGCGCGTCGCGGTGTCGACTTCGAGCAATTCGTAGAGCGAGCCCAGCGGGTCGTAGTGGCCGTCGGCCGAAGCCTTGTCGATCTCGTCGATCACCATGACCGGGTTGGCGTAGTTGCCGTTCATGAAGGTGTCGAACACCTTGCCGGGCTTCGCGTTCTTCCATTGCGAGGACGAGCCGGACAGCACCCAGCCCGCAGTGAGGGAGCTCATGGGCACGAACCCGTAACCGGTGCCGAGAAGCTGCGAGACGCGGCGGGCGAAATGCGTCTTGCCGATGCCGGGGTCGCCGAGCAGGAGCATCGGCGGCAGCTCGATCGCGTCGTTGGAGTCGATGCAGAGCGCAAGGTGCTTGCGGATGTCCTCGAGCACTTCGGCGAAATTCGGCAGCTCCTCGAAGAGGTCGTCCATGCCGGGCATCGCCGAGGGTTTCACCGTGAATCGCTGGCCGCCGAGCTTGAGCATCTTTTCGTAGAGCGAGCGCAACGACTCGTTCGCGCTTGCAGGCAGCCCCTGCAACGCCTTGTCTACACTGGATGTGTGATAAACATCCCTGAACCCGGCGATGGGAAGGACGGCAAGCGCCGTGTCTGAAGCGGCGGGGCAAGCAGCGACGGTGGCCGACATGTTGTTATCTCCTTCGTTTGTACGACGGGAACAACGCGCTGTGCAAAACGTAGCACGACGATTCATGTGTAGCAATACTCGGGTGTAGCAATACTCAGGCCACATAACGTCTATCGACGGTCGCTGGATGACCTTGAGCAGAGATTTGGCTGGCACTCGGAGCAATTGAGTGCCAGTGCTTTATCTATTTCACGCTCGCAACGGACCCAAGGAACTCAAGAGCAACCACGCAGGGACGCGCGCGGCAGGATTTGCCATGAGCGGCGGTTTCATGCTTGAATCCTGTTCATGAGCTTCCGGTTTTATGCGTTCTTCCACTTTTTCTCCCGCCTGGCGGCGGAGGGAACCGGCTAAGCTCAGCCGAAAATTCTCCCAACGAACCGCCAGCGCAGGAATGCCTGGCGGTTTTTGTTTTTCAAGGCCCGATCAATGACCATGCCCGTTGACAGCTACCTCACCTCCGTCCCCGCGGACAAGACTTCGCTCACCGATGACGAGCGCATCGAGAACATCGTTCCGCTGCCGCCGCCGGAGCACCTGATCCGGTTCTTCCCGATCCAGCACACGCCGGTCGAGACGCTCATCACCGACACGCGCAGCAACGTGCGCGAGATCCTTTCGGGCAAGTCCGACCGCCTCATCGTGATCGTCGGACCCTGCTCCATCCACGATCCGTCCGCGGCAGTGGCCTATGCCGAAAAGCTGCGCGGCGAGCGCGAGCGCCACGCGGGCGAGCTCGAAGTGATCATGCGCGTGTATTTCGAGAAGCCCCGCACCACGGTGGGCTGGAAGGGCCTCATCAACGACCCGTACATGAACGGCAGCTTCCGCATCAACGAGGGCCTGCGCATCGCGAGGGACCTCCTGGTGCGCGTCAACCAGGCCGGCGTGCCGGCCGGCTGCGAATTCCTCGACGTGATTTCGCCGCAGTACATCGGCGATCTCGTGTCCTGGGGCGCGATCGGCGCGCGCACCACGGAGTCGCAGGTGCACCGGGAGCTTGCTTCGGGCCTGTCGGCCGCGGTGGGCTTCAAGAACGGCACCGACGGCAACGTCAAGATCGCGGTCGATGCGATCCTCGCCGCGCGCCAGAAGCACCATTTCCTCTCGGTGCACAAGAGCGGGCAGGTGGCGATCGTGGAGACGCGCGGCAACGAGGACTGCCACATCATCCTGCGCGGCGGCAAGACGCCGAACTTCGATGCGGGCAGCGTGCAGGCCGCATGCCAGGAACTCAGGAAGTCGAAGCTGCCCGAGCGGCTGATGGTCGACTTCTCGCATGCCAACAGCTCCAAGGACTACAAGAAGCAGATGAGCGTGGGCAACGACATCGCCGGCCAGATCGCCTCGGGCGAGCGCCGCATCGTCGGCATCATGGCCGAGTCGAACCTCGTCGAGGGCCGCCAGGACCTCGTGCCCGGCAAGCCGCTGACTTACGGGCAGAGCGTCACCGACGCCTGCCTGGGCTGGGACGAAACCACGCGCCTGCTGGAACTGCTCGCCGGGGGCGTGCGCTCGCGCCGCAAGCTCGAGCGCGCCTGAAGCTGGTAGCCTCGGGGGCAGCATGAGCCTGCCCCTCGAGACCTTTGCGCTGGCGGCGCTGATCGTCGCCATTGCGTACGTGATTTTCGGTCTCACGGGTTTCGGCTCGACCGTGGTGGCGGTCCCGCTGCTCGCGCTGATCCTGCCGCTCAAGTTCGCCGTGCCCCTGATGATGATGCTCGACCTGGCCGCCACACTCATGCTCGGCGCGCGCCTGCGCAAGGGCATCCGCCTGGACGAGGTCGCCTGGCTCATCCCGTTTATCCTCGCGGGCATGGCGCTGGGCCTCACATTGCTGATCCGGGTTGCCGAAGAGCCGCTGCTTCTCGGCCTGGGCCTGTTCGTCCTGCTCTACGCCGCCTATGGGCTGACCCGGCGCGGCGTGCCGATCGTCCTGCGCCGCTTCTGGAGCGTGCCGGTGGGACTGGTCGGCGGCGCGCTGTCGGCCCTCTTCGGCACCGGCGGCGTGATCTTCGCGATGTATTTCGCCGGCCGGATCCCCGACAAGGAAGCGCTGCGCGCGACCAATGCCTCGATGATCATGTTCTCCGCGCTGGTGCGGGTCGTGCTGTTCGGGTTCACGGGCCTGCTGACGCAGGAGGGGCTGCTCGCCAGCGTCGCGATGCTCATCCCCGCAATGCTCGGGGGGTTCTATGTCGGCAACCGCCTGCACGCGGTCATTCCCGCGGCGAGCGTGGTGAAGGCGGTCTATGGGGTGCTCATCCTGGCGGGCGTGTCCCTTGTGGTGCGAGGCAGCGCCTGAACGCCTCGGGATTCGACGCCGCAGGATTCGATCCCGCGAAGGCGCGCCGCTGGTTCCTCGGCACGCTGGTGGCGACGCTGGTTTTCCGGGCCTGGCTCGCGGTCGTCACGCCCCTGACGGGCGACGAGGCCTATTTCCTCGCCTGGGGCCTGCGGCCGGACATCGGTTACTACGACCACCCGCCGATGATCGGGTGGCTGCTCGCGCTCCTTGCCCCGATGTCCACCGCCGAATGGGTGCTGCGCCTGCCTTCGGTGCTGCTGCCGGCCGCGTTGGCGCTCGGGACGCGCTGGGTGCTGGCCCGATGGTTCGGCAGTCCGGGCGCCACCGCCGACCTCGCGGCCACGCTGGTGCTGCTCGTGCCGATGAACGTGTGGAATGTGCTCATCACGACCGACACGCCGCTCATCCTGTTCTCGTTCGCGGCGATCGTGACCTTCGCGCGCGCCGCGCAGCGCCGCTCGATGGCGGGATTCTTCGTGGCGGGGATCTTCCTCGGCCTGGCTTTCCTGTCCAAGTATTTCGCCGTGCTGTTGGGCCTGGGCATGATCGCGTGGGCGCTGTTCACGCGTGGAGGCCGCTCCAACTGGGCCAGCCTGGGGCTCGTGTTCCTCGGCGCGCTGCCCGCGGGGTTGCTGAACCTCTACTGGAACTACCAGGCGTGCTGGTCGAACATCCTGTTCAACGCGATCAACCGGCACGAAGGCGCGGGCCTGGGCTGGACGAACCCGCTGCTCTTCATCGCCTCGCTGGCGTATCTCGCCGCGCCGCTGCTCTGGTACGCGTGGCGGGACCGGCGTGAGGTGGCCGCATCGCTTGCGAATCCGGGGCATCTCGCGCTGGCCTTCGCATGGCTGGTGCCGCTCGCGGTTTTCGCCGCGCTCTCGCCGGTGAAAAAGATCGGCCTGCACTGGCTGCTGTCCTTCGTGCCGCCGCTGGTGCTGACGCTGGCGATCGTGTTGCCGACCGAAAAGCTCGCCCGATGCGCGAAGTTCCTTGCCGCCTTCGCCCTGCTGCATGCCGTGGTGGCCGGCACAGTGGCCCTGTTGCCGCTCGACACATGGAAATCTACCCGGATGTACTCGCGCCTGGTCATGCAGTTCCGCACGCCGCAGGTCGTGGAGAAGCTCGCGCCGTACAAGGACTTCGTCCTGGCGACCGACACCTACTCGCTCTCGTCGGTCCTTTCCTATTACGGAGGGCACTACTTTTTCGTTTTCGGCCCCGGCACTTCGCACGCGAGGCACGATGACATCGTGACCGATGTGCGCGCATTCGACGGCAGGGACATCCTGATCGTGCGGCGCGACCCGCCGCCCGAGCAGGACTTCCGGCCTTACTTCAAGTCGTTCGAGGTGCGGCCCGTCGAGGTCTCGGGGACCACCATCCATTTCGTGCTCGGCCGCGGTTTCGATTACGCCGCCTACCGCGAGGGCGTTCTCGAGCCGGCGCGCGACCGCTGGTACCGGATCCCGGCCGCGCTCCCGATCGGCCGCTGCTACTACTGCGACAAGTACTTCGCGGCGGACGGCGCCTGCGGCCGATGAGCCTGCTTGCGTATGCGAAGCTGGCCCGCCCGCAACAGTGGGTCAAGAACACGTTCGTCCTGCCGGGCCTGATCTTCGGCCATGCCCTGGATGACCCCGAAAAGGTCACCGCCGCGCTGCTCGCGACGCTCGCGTTCTGCCTCATGTCGAGCGCCGTCTATGTCATGAACGACCTCT
Source organism: uncultured Bordetella sp. (assembly GCA_964652785.1). Lineage (GTDB taxonomy): Bacteria > Pseudomonadota > Gammaproteobacteria > Burkholderiales > SG8-39 > SZAS-79. The sequence goes on along the minus strand of CAZZDV010000166.1, from coordinate 1,535 downwards.
TCGACCGCGAGCGCGACCGCGAGCATCCGGACAAGCGCCACCGCCCGATCGCGAGCGGCGTGATCGGCCTGCGCGCGGGGGGACTGTTCGGGTTTTCGCTCGCCGCATGCGCCTTGATGCTTGGGTTCGCCGCGAGCCCGATGGTGGCCGCCATCCTCGCGGCCTACGGGCTGCTCAACGTCGGCTATTCGCTCGGCCTGAAGCGCGTCCCGGTCGTGGACGTCTTCATCATCGCCGCGGGATTCATGCTGAGAATCCTGGCCGGCACCGTGGGCATCGGGATCGAGCCCTCGCGCTGGCTGTTGCTTTGCGGATTCCTGGTCACGCTGTTTCTCGGTTTCGCCAAGCGGCGCGCGGAACTGATCCGTTTGGCCGATGACGCGGGCAAGCACCGGCCAGTGCTCGAGTCGTACACCGAGTCTTTCCTGGATGCCGCCATCCTCGTATGCGCCTCGGGCATGCTCGTGGCCTACGGGTTCTACACCGTCTCTATGGACACCTTCGTGCAGCACGGCACCGACCTGACCCTGACCCTGCCGTTCGTGCTGTTCGGGACCTTTCGTTATCTCTTTCTCCTGCGACATCGCGGCGGGGGCGGCGACCCCTCCAACGAGCTGCTCGACGACCGCTGGCTGCTCGGATCGGCGGCGGGCTGGGCCGCGACCGTGGTGCTGTTGATCGGCTAGAATGGGACAAGAACAGGCACCCAAGCCCAACCATGTCCGATCGTCCCCAGCAGCTTTCGCACCTCGACTTCCTTGGAGATGCGACCAAGTTTTCCGGGCAGATCCACGCGCTGATTCCCAAGTGCAACCTCCTCGAGAATTTCTCCCACGCGGAAGTGCGCCTGCTGTCGCACTTCATGGACGTCTACCAGTGCGCGCAGGGCGCGGAAATCATCCGCGAAGGCGAGGGCGGGGATTTCATGCTCATGATCATCGAGGGCCGGGTCGAGGTCATGAAGCGCGATCGCTGGAACACCCAGCAGGTGATCGCGGTGGTCGATGCCGGCAAGACCCTTGGCGAGATGTCGATGATCGACGGCGAGCCGCGCTTCGCGACCTGCGTGGCCGACCAGCCGACCATGATCGCGGTGCTCAACCGCGAGAACCTGGCGCGCATCATCGTCGAGCAGCCCATGCTCGGGGCCAAGATCCTCATGGAATTCGTGCTCATGCTCTCGCAGCGCCTGCGTGCGACGAGCACACGGCTGATCGAGGTGCTCGACGACCGCCTGCAGCACGGCGGCCTGGGGCCGCTGCCCTGAGCGTAAGGAAAGCGGCCCGCCCTGCGACCAAGCAGGAGCCCGGCCGGACCCCGCGCCGAAGCCCCAACGAATAGAGGAAAAGAGTGCACGCAACGCTGCCCTTGATACAGCAGTTCGGCTTCCCCCCGCTGAAGCGCGGCCGCCTGGAGACCCTGCAGGTCAACCTCGGCTACAAGTGCAACCAGAGCTGCCTGCATTGCCATGTAAACGCGGGACCCACGCGCACCGAAGCGATGTCGAGCGTCCTGATGCCCGCGACGGCGATGAA
>CAZZDV010000165.1:0-8478 GCA_964652785.1 uncultured Bordetella sp. | reverse complement strand
GGTTGCGCATTTGCGTTCATGCCGACTGCGGCGAGCCCGGCAAGCACGGCGATTCCCAGCCACTGCGGCACAAGCTTCCTCATGCGGCGGCCCGTTGTTTCGACGCGCCTTGCGCGTGGCACTCCGAGAGATAGTCCATCGCAGCCTGCACGCCGCCGTTCTTGACCTGCACACCGGCGAGGCCAAGGCCCATCTCGACGCCGGCGAGCGTGCCCATCAGGGTGAGGTCGTTGAAGTCGCCCAGGTGGCCGATGCGAAACACCTTGCCGGCGAGCTTGCCCAGGCCCGTGCCGAGCGACATGTCGAACTTCTCCAGGATCACGCGCCGCACGTCGTCTGCGTTGACGCCCGCAGGCACCATGATGGTGGTCAGCGCGCCCGAATACTCGGCCGGGTTGAGCGCCAGCACCTCGAGGCCCCAGGCACGCACAGCGCGGCGCGTGGCTTCCGCATGCCGCTGATGGCGCGCAAACACATTGTCCAGTCCCTCCTCGAACAGCATGGCGAGCGCCTCGCTCAGGCCGTAGAGCAGGTTCGTGGCAGGCGTATACGGGAAATAGCCGGTCTTGCCGCTGGCAAGCATCTCGTCCCAGGCCCAGTACGAGCGCGGCAGCTTCGCGTCCTTCGATGCGGCGAGCGCCTTGTCGCTGATGGCGTTGAACGACAGGCCGGGCGGCAGCATGAGGCCTTTCTGCGAGCCGGCGACCGTGACATCCACGCCCCACTCGTCATGCCGGTAGTCGATCGAGGCCAGCGAAGAAATCGTGTCGACCATGTACAGCGCCGGGTGCTTCGCCGCGTCGATGGCCTTGCGCACTTCGCCGATGCGGGAGGTCACGCCGGTGGAAGTCTCGTTGTGCACCACGCACACCGCCTTGATCGTGTGGCCGGTGTCCTCGGAGAGCCGCTTCTGGATCGCTGCGGGATCGGCGCCATGGCGCCAGTCGCCGGGCAGGAACTCGGTCACGAGCCCCAGCCTGGTCGCGAGCTTCTGCCACAAGACGGCGAACTGCCCGGTCTCGCTCATGAGCACGCGGTCGCCGGGGGACAGCGTATTGACGAGCGCCGCTTCCCAGGCGCCGGTGCCTGAAGCCGGATAGATCACGACATGGGCTCCGGTCTTGAAGATCTTCTTCATTCCGCTGATGCACGCCTTGCCGAGTGCGGCAAAGTCGGGGCCCCGATGGTCCATGGTCGGCCGGTCGATGGCGCGGAGCACGCGGTCGGGCACGTTGGTCGGGCCCGGGATCTGCAGAAAATGACGGCCGGCACGGTAAGTCATTGAAGCCTCCTGATTGCATTCAATTGCGAGCGCGGGGTGCAGCAAAGGGGTGCAGCATTGCATTTCGCGAGTAGATTTTGTATTATGAATTCAAATCTGGCTGAAAGCAACTTGGGGAATATCCGCAATGGGCAGTGTTGAAAACCTTGCATTGGCGCAATCCGACTCACCTGCCGAACAGGCCAGCGACCGTCGGATCGGGCGCCGTCCGCTGCACGAGGAAGTGATCGACCAGTTGCGCGATCGCATTGTGCAAGGGGAACTCGCGCCCGGCGTGCGGCTGAACGAACGCGTCCTCTGCGAGCAGCTGGGCATTTCACGAACGCCGTTGCGCGAGGCGATCAAGATGCTTGCGACCGAGGGCCTGGTCGAGCTCCTGCCGAACCGGGGCGCGATCGTCACGCCGCTGAAGTCCGAAACCATCGCCGACACGCTCACCGTGATGGGCGCTCTGGAAAGCCTGGCCGGTGAGCTCGCCTGCGCAAACGCGACCGAAGCCGACCTGTCCGAGATCCGTGCGCTGCATTTCGAGATGCTCGCGCACCATGCCCGGCGCGAGCTCGCCGGATACTTCCGCTTCAACCAGCTCATCCACCTGAAGATCATCGAGGCCTCGGGCAATCCCGTGCTGACCAATACCTACCGCCAGCTGAACGCCAACGTGCGGCGGGCGCGCTATATGGCCAACCTCTCGCGGGAGCGGTGGGATGCCGCCGTGCGCGAGCACGAGGAGATCCTCGCCGCGCTCTGCTCGCGCGATGCGCCGCGGCTCAAGCGCCTGCTGGCCGAGCACCTCGCGCACAAGGTGGCGAGCGTCATGGCCGCGCTCGAAGCCAACGCCGCCGTCGCGGCCTGACTTGGCGACGCGAGGATGAACGCGCCCGGGAGTGTCCTCGGCGGCACGCAGGCCGTGCCGATCCGGGTAGTGAAGACCCGCCCGGGGGATTCGGCGCTCGCGGCCCGGCTGCGGCGCGAGGTCGAGGGCGAGGTGCTGTTCGATGCCGCCTCGCGCGGCCGGTATTCGACCGACGCTTCCATTTACCAGGTCGAGCCCGTCGGCGTCGTCATCCCGCGCACGCCCGAGGCCGCGCGCATCGCGATACAGATCGCAATCGAGGAAGGCGTGCCGGTGCTGGCGCGTGGCGCGGGCACGTCGCAATGCGGGCAGACCGTCGGCGCGGCGCTCGTGATCGACAACTCGAAGTTCCTTAACCGGGTGGTCGAAGTCGATGCCGGGAAGCGAACGGCCCTCGTCCAGCCCGGCGTGGTCCTCGACCAGCTGAACGCGGAGCTGAAGCAACATAAGCTCTGGTACCCGGTCGACGTATCGACCAGCGCGCAGGCCACGCTTGGCGGCATGGCCGGCAACAATTCCTGCGGGTCGCGCTCGATCGCCTACGGCAACATGGTGCATAACGTGTTGGCGATTGACGCCCTGCTCTCGACCGGCGAGCGCTATCGCTTCGGGCGCATGGACGACCGCAGCGGCCCGCCGGGTTACGTCGCGTTGCTGGACAGGCTCGGGGCGCTATACCAACGCGACAAGGACGAGATCGAGGCGCGCTTTCCCAAGCTCCTGCGCAAGGTCGCCGGCTACAACCTGGACCATCTGGGACCGCCGCATGCCAATGCCGCCCACCTGCTGGTCGGTTCGGAAGGCACGCTCGCCTATTCCGAGCAGCTGCTCCTCAAACTCTCTGCGTTGCCGGTGCACAGGACCCTCGGGGTGGTGCACTTCGAGAAGTTCTACACGGCGATGGATTCCACGCAGCACATCGTGAAGCTCGGCCCCACCGCGGTGGAGCTGGTCGACCGGACCATGATCGGGCTGGCACGCGACATCGGCGCCTTCCGCAAGACCGTCGATGCGGTCATCAAGGGCGAACCCGATGCGGTGTTGCTGGTCGAGTTCTCCGGCGAAGACCACGGGACGCAGGTTGCGAAGGTCAAAGAGCTGGTCGAACTCATGGGCGACCTGGGCCTGCCGGGCAGCGTCGTCGAAGTCCTCGACCCGAAGCTGCAGAAGGAGTTCTGGGAAGTACGCAAGGCCGGCCTCAACATCATGATGTCGATGAAAGGCGACGGCAAACCGGTGTCCTTCATCGAGGACTGCGCGGTGCCGCTGGAGCACTTGGCCGAATACACCGACCGCCTGACCCAGGTCTTCCACAAGCACGGCACGCGCGGCACCTGGTACGCGCACGCCTCGGTGGGCACGCTGCATGTGCGGCCGATCCTCGACATGCGCGCATCGGGTCCCATGGGCGGCGCCAAGCAGATGCGCGCCATCGCCGAGGAAGCCTGCGCGATGGTCAAGCAATACAAGGGCGCGTACTCGGGCGAGCACGGCGACGGGCTCGTGCGCTCCGAATGGATCGCGCCCTTTTTCGGGCCGCGCCTCACTGCGAGCCTCGCCGAGATCAAGGGCTGGCTGGATCCCGCCGGCCTGATGAACCCGGGCAAGATCGTCGCGCCCTCGAAGATGGACGACCGCAGCCTGTTCCGCTTCAAGCCGGGCTACGCAACGTCGGTGCCGAAAACCGCGCTCGACTGGGGCGAATGGGGCGGCTTCGACAAGGCCGTCGAGATGTGCAACAACAACGGCCATTGCCGCAAGTTCGATGCCGGCACCATGTGCCCCTCCTTTCGCGTGACCGGCGAGGAGAAGCATCTCACGCGCGGTCGCGCGAACACGCTGCGGCTCGCGCTGTCCGGGCAGGTCGAGGGCCTGCGCGGCGAGGACGCGCTCGCCTCCAGCGAGGTCAAGGAAGCGCTGGACCTGTGCGTCTCGTGCAAGGGCTGCAAGCGCGAATGCCCCACGGGCGTGGACATGGCGAAGATGAAGATCGAGTTCCTGCACCAGTACAGGAAGCGCCATGGCCTGTCGTTGCGCGACCGGCTGGTGGCCTTCCTGCCTCGCTATGCGCCGTGGGCCGCGCGCCTCGCGCCGTTGACCAACTTCCTCATGGCGCTGCCGGGGCGCGAAGCGTTGACCGGCTTGTCGTCGCGCCGGGCAATGCCGCAATGGCACCGCGAAACCTTCATCGACCGGCAGCGTGTCGTGCGGGGCGGGCGCGAAGTGGTCCTGCTGGTCGACACGTTCAGCCGTTACTTCGAGCCCGGGAACGCGCGCGCCGCGATCAAGGTCCTCGACGCCGCAGGCTATCGAGTCCACGTCGCGCGCCCGACCGGCGCGCATGACCGGCCGCTGTGCTGCGGGCGCACGCTGCTTTCGGCGGGCCTCGTGGACGAGGCGCGCAAGGAAGCCCGACGCACGCTCGACGCATTGCGGCCGTTTGTTGCCAGCGGCCTGCCGATCCTCGGGCTCGAGCCCTCGTGCCTGTTTACGCTGCGCGACGAATTCGAATCCATGCTACCGGGTGAGGAAACGCGCGCGCTCGCCGCGCAAGCGATGCTGTTCGAGGAATTCCTCGCGCAGGAAGCCGATGCCGGGCGTTTGAAGCTTGCGCTGAAGCCCGTCGCGAAGCGGGCCCTGCTGCACGGGCACTGCCACCAGAAAGCTTTCGGCGTCATGGGCGCGGTGGAAAAGGCGCTGCGGCTGGTGCCGGACCTCGAAGTCTCGACGGTGGAATCCAGTTGCTGTGGCATGGCCGGCGCCTTCGGGTACGAGGCCGAGCATTACGACATCTCGATGAAGATGGCCGAGGCGAGCCTGCTGCCGGCCGTGCGCAAGGCCGCGGCCGACACGCTCATCGTCGCGGACGGGACGAGCTGCCGGCACCAGATTGCGGACGGCGCAGCGCGTCCCGCAGTCCATGTGGCGCGCGTTCTGGCCGACGCGCTGGCCTGAATCCTTGCCTGCCCCTCGCCTCGCACTGTACCGGTACCGATACACAAACTGCCCGGAGCGCCGCTCCAGGAGACGACCTCCGACACTAATTCTGCTTAAATCGCGCGCATGACCACAGTTGACGAGGCTGCCCTCATGCGCTCCGTGCGCGCCCTTTGCCGCGCGGAGCCGCGCTTCGCAGGCATCGTGGCAAGACACGGCTTGCCGCCGCTGTGGCCGCGCGCGCCAGGTTTCCCGACGCTTGCACTGCTGATGCTGGAGCAGCAGGTGTCGCTCGCGCAGGCTCGCGCGATGTTCGGCCGCATCGATGCCGCAGGCGGGGTCACGCCGCAGAATGTTGCGCACCTCGGCGAAGCAGGATTGCGGGCGCTCGGCGTCACGCGGCAGAAATCGGCTTACCTCTCCGTGCTTGCGGGCCAGTTGGTGGAGGGCAAGGTGGACTTGCGGCGCCTGTCGGTCTTGAAGGACGAGGAAGCCATTGCGGCGCTGGATGCGTTGCACGGCGTCGGCCCCTGGACTGCGCACTGCTACCTGCTCTTCGCCCTGAGGCGACCGGATGTTTTCCCGGCGGCCGATCTCGGGCTGCTCGAAGCGGTGCGCGACCTGTGGAACTTGAAGGCGCGTCCGACGCCGCTGGCGCTCGAGCGACGCGCGCGCGCATGGCGCCCGCACCGGTCCGCAGCCGCGCGGTTGCTATGGCATCACTATCTTTGCCAGCGGGGGCGCAGCGTCCCGGCCTAACGCGTCGATTGAAGCGGGGATGACTAAGAGGGCTGGACGGATTTGCCGCAGCAGTTCTTGAATTTCTTTCCGCTGCCACAGGGACACGGATCGTTGCGGCCGGTCTTGGGCGCCGTGCGCTTAACCGTCGAAGGCCGGCCCCGCAGCGCGTTTCCATAGCGGTACGTCGCCAGCACCGAAGGCCACAACTCCTCGCTGCATTCGCCGATGAGGCTGGACCACTCCTTGTCGCTGAAGCGCTTGCGTTCGCCTTCGTCCAGCGCGCCGCCCAGCACGCGCACCGGGAACAGCAATTCGTCGACTTCATCCGGATCGCCGATCGCCTCGAGCGGCTCCGAAGCGACTTCGAGGCCGTCCAGAAAGCCAATGCACCAATACTCGAACCGGTTGGACGCCTCGGGCGCCTCGTCGTACAGGATCAGCTCGGCATCCTCGCGGCCCTCGAGGCTCGGAAGCTGCTGGCCGTAAAAGCGCTTCGCAAGTTCGAACCACTCGGCGGCTTCGGGACGCGCGTCCGGCCATTGCTCGATGCCGAAGGCCCAGGGCAGCCAGTCTTCCGGCGCGACCTCCTCGGGCGCGCTGGCCACGCCGCAGAGGAAACCCTGGAACATGTCGAACGGCATCGGCTGCCAGCCGAGCGGGTTTTCGCCCGACTCACTTCCCTCGACGAACTGCTCCAGCCGGTCCTGCTCCCGGGCCGAAAGCGCTCGCTCGTCGCGTTCGGCGCTCATGCCGGCTGCGGCTTGCGAACCGCCCAGGCCACCATCGCGATCCCGGCGACCACCATCGGGGCCGAAAGCCACTGGCCCATCGTCATGCTGAGCGCGAGCGTGCCGAGATAGTCGTCCGGCTCGCGCGTGTACTCGCACACGAAGCGGCCGAGGCCGTAACCGATGAGGAACAGCCCCGAAATCGCGCCGCGCGGTCGCGGCTTGGCCGAATAGAGCCACAGCACTGCAAACAGCAGCAAGCCTTCGGCCACCATTTCGTAGAGCTGCGAGGGATGGCGCGGCTCCGGGCCGGCCGCACGGAACACCATGCCCCATGCGAGGTCTGTCGTGCGACCCCAGAGCTCGCCATTGATGAAATTGCCCAGACGCCCCGCCGCAAGGCCCAGCGGCACCAGCGGCGCGACGAAATCCATGATGTCCAGCCAGTGGCGGCCGCTCTTGCGCGAGAACCACGCCATCGCAAGCAGCACGCCGAGGAAGCCGCCGTGGAACGACATGCCGCCCTGCCAGACCGCGAAGATCTCGAGCGGATGCTGCAGGAAGTAGGCGCCCTTGTAGAAGATGACGTAGCCCAGGCGGCCGCCGAGGATCACCCCGAGGATGCCGTAGAAGAGCAGGTCGTCGAAGTGATCGCGCGTGATCGGCGCGCGGCCGGAGGCGATGCGGCGCGTGCCGAGCCACCAGAACGCGCCGAACGCGGTGAGGTACATGAGGCCGTACCAGCGGATCGCCAGCGGGCCGATCGAGAGGGCGACAGGATCGAAATCGGGATGTACGAGCATGGGCGATGTTACTAGCGATTGACTGCCGCGGACTTAAGGCTTCGCGGCCTTCGCCCCACGTAGCGCAAGCTCGACAAACCGGCGCAGCGCGGGCGAGCGCGCAATTGATATTGGCGGGAATCAGGCGGCAGCGATAACCTTCGCTTCCCCGATGCCCTCCGCCTCCAAATCTCCGGTCTCCCGCCTGCCTGCTTATGCCGCGCTGGTGCTGACGGCCGCGCTGTGGGGCAGCAATCCCTCCCTCTCGCGCCTGATCATGGATGCGGTGCCGCCGGTGGCGCTCGCTTGGTCGCGCTGGTTCGTGGTGCTTGTGGCGGTGCTGCCGCTGGTGTGGCCGGAGCGGGCTGCGATTGCGCAAGCGCTTCGCACGCGCTGGAGAATCCTGGCCCTCTTTGCCCTGCTGGCCGGCGCGCCGCAGAGCGTGGTGATCTACAAGGGCCTCGAGCGGTCTTCCGCAGTCAACGCGGGCCTGTTCAATTCGGCCATCCCGGTGCTGATCCTCGTGCTCGGCGCAATGTTCTGGGGCAAGCGCATCCGCGCGCGCGAGGCCGGCGGCATCGCGATTTCCCTGGCCGGCGTGCTCGTGATCCTTTTCGAGGGGTCGCCGGCAAAGGCGCTCGCGCTCGCATTCAACCTCGGCGACGTGATCCTGTTTGCCGCAATGGCGATGTGGGCGTTGTACACGCTGAAGCTAATCGACCGGCCGCGGGCGCTTTCGCCGCCGGCGCTGGTGGCGATCATCGCGGCGCTCGGGGTGGCCGCCACCACGCCGCTGCTGGTGCTCGAGGCGGTCCTCGTGCATCCGCCGCGCCTGGACTCAGGCACGACGCTAGCGCTGGTCTACATCGGCCTGGGACCGACGCTGGGCGCCATGCTTTGCTACAACTTCGCCGTCGAGCGCGTCGGCGCGGTGCGGGCCGGCGTGCTCGTGCACCTCATGCCGGTGTTCTCGAGCGTGTTCGCAATGCTGCTGCTAAGCGAGCGCGTGCACCTGTTTCATGCGGTCGGGTTCGCACTGGTGGCCGGGGGCGCGCTCCTAGCGCTGGCCGCGCCACGCCGCTTGTTATTAAATCCACACTAGTACAGTGACACGTTAATTACGAAACATTATAATACGCATGATCCTACCCT
>CAZZDV010000164.1:7094-8509 GCA_964652785.1 uncultured Bordetella sp. | reverse complement strand
TGCGCGCCGGACGGGCGCAGAGAGCGAGTAACAGAGCCGCCGCAGGCGGTTGAAGTCCGCGGTTTCGAGCAGCTCCCGCAAATGGTTGAAGTTGCCTTCGATCGCCGAGGTGTACAGGTTCGGGCCGTCGAAATGCGCGGCGGCGTAGTTGTCGACGCCCTCGAGCTTGTCGCGGATGCGCGTGCGGGCCACGTACTCGTAGAAGCCCGGCGTCTTGATGATGAGGTCCTCCGGCGAGGAGTAGCGCACGATCTCCTGGCCATCCGGCAACGTCTCGCGCGCGACGCGGCCATACACGAACTCCTGGTAAAGGAAGTCGCGGCATTTTTCGAGATACAGCCGGTCGGACATCTGCCCGATGAGGTCGGCGGTGCCGACCATGCAGCCCACGAGCCGGTCTTTGGGATCGCGGACGTCGATGTCCTCGATATTCATTTCGTAACCGGTGAAATGAACGATGCGCGAACCCGTCACCGCTTCGGCGGCGAAACCGATCCTGGGCAGGTAGTTGAAGAGGAAATCCGAGCTGCGCGTGACATGGACCTTCGTGAAGATCGCGCCGTTCTCGACGTCCGCCTCCGACGAGCGCTTGAGATAGCCGATGTCGTGCAGCAGGGCGATGACCACGCCAAGCGATGCCCGGCGCGGTCCGAGCCTGTCCTGCGGCGCGCAGATGCGGTCGTGGCCGTCGACGAGGCGCGCCATCGCCAGCGTCATGTCGAGCGTGTGGCGGATGTCGTGATAGAGCGTGTCGCATGCGAGGAAGCCCGGATAGCGGCCCTCGAACAGCGCCTGCACGTCGTCGAACGCGCGCGACAGATGCGCAAAGTCGTGCGCCGGATATCGGTTTGCAAAAATGGCGAGAACCGCGTCGCGCACCTGCGGGGCGCTCTCGACGTTGACGCGGTTGGTCACATCGTTCTGGTTGAGCCTGTGTTGCATGAATAGGCGGGGCGGCCTTTGGGCCGTCTGGGGGGAGTGTGTCGAAAATTATGTGCCCGCCCAAGACCGTGCGCAAGGGGAAATTTATCTTGTTGTCCCGATTCAGGGGCAGAAAGGATAAAAGGAGCCGGCCGGTAAGCCGGGTTCTGTCGAAACCGGACCCGTGAAGGCCCGATCCCGTAACAGCCATTCCTCTGGGCCGTGAATTACTCCACGGCTCAAGCCACCTACCCGCAAGCTTGGCCGAGCCGGCCTCAGACGCTTGCCTATTTGGTGTTGCTCCGGATGGAGGTTGCCGCGTTTCACCCCACCACGGCTTGCGCCGCGATGGACTCGTCTCTGTGGCCCTGTTCGTCGCCTCACGGCGCCCGGCCGTTAGCCGGCATCCCGCTCTGCGGAGCCCGGACTTTCCTCCAGGTTTCGAGGTTGCCCTCGATTCCCAGCGGCTGTCTGGCCGACTCCCGGAGCGGATT
>CAZZDV010000164.1:0-6994 GCA_964652785.1 uncultured Bordetella sp. | reverse complement strand
CCTCATGCCGCCGGTTTGGGTTTCGCGAATGCCCACGTGCGCATGAACGCAAGCGTGATGGTCCACACCAATGCAAAGGCGCCGAGCACGTAGAAGCCCGGCACCAGGCCGATGTGGTCGGAAAGGTACCCCATCGCGAGCGGCGTGGTCAGGTGCGAGAACCCCCAGCCCAGCCCGCCGAGGGCGAGCGCCGAGCCGCGCTCGGCCGTGCTCGTGTAGTCGCTCATCGTGATCTGGAAGTAGAGCGTCATCACCCCGGCGCCGAAGCCCACCACGATCATGAGGATGCCGATCACGACCGCATTGTTGAAGGCCGGGATCAGCCCGACCGAGAGTGCCACCGCGAGGCCCGCGATGACCGGCGAGTGGCTGGCCGCGCCGGTCTTCACGAAGCGCGAAGCCACCAGCCCGGCGGCGATCGAGCCGACCGCGCGGATCGCGATGAGGATGCCCGAGGATTGCGAATCGTAGCCGTAGTCCTTGAGCAGGAGCGGATAGAACGACATCGAGAGCGAGAAGGGCAGCGCCGAGAGGTACGCGCAGGACACCGTGTACCAGATGATCGGGCGGTTGAAGAGCCCGCCGTAGTTGGCGAACAGGCTGCGCCCGGCTTCGACGGGCTTGCGCGGCAACTGCTTCAATGGGATGCCGGCAATCAGCGAAACGAATCCCATTGCGGCGAGCGTGAGGAACGAGGCGGTGAACCCGAAGAGGGCGAGGATGAACCCGGCCGAAACCGTGCCGGCAATCTGGCCGACGTTGGTGAGCGCGTTCAAGCGGCCCATCTGCGTCGTGCGCTCGCCCGGCAGCTCGCTTGCGAGCGACCAGGTGGCCGGCCAGAAGGTCGCGCGCGCGAGCACCAGCAGCACCTGTCCGGCGAAGAGCATCCAGAACCCGCGCGCGAATATGAATTCGAGCGCGCCCGCGCCAAGCAGGAAGCACGACCACAGCATGATCTTGCGGCCGCCGATGCGGTCGGTGTAGGCCCCGCCGATCAGGTTGAACACCACCTGCACGAACACCGGCATCGAGAACAGGAAGCCGATCTCCACGCCCGACAGGCCTTGCGACGCGGCGTAGAGCGGCACCACGACATAGGTCATCCCCAGGCCGTAGTTCCAGGTCGTCGAAGCGAGAAAAAGCGGCAATGGGGACACGGGAGACGGCATTGTAAGGTGGATGCCCGATGCGTAAGGCTTTTGACCGGCCGCGCGACCAAGCGTATGACAGTGTGAACCGCACTGCGAACGGAGCCCGCCATGCGAGCGATTTCAGTCCCGCGGATTTTGCAATCCCTGGCAACGGCGCTTGCCGGCCTTGCCGTCGCACTTCCAGCGCTGGGGGCGCAGTGCAGCTCGCAAAGCGGCCCGCGCACGGCGGTGCTCGTCGAGCTTTACACCTCGGAAGGCTGCGACAGCTGCCCGCCCGCGGACCGCTGGCTCTCATCGCTCCAGTCGCAGGGCTTCACGCCCGACAAGGTGGTGCCGCTGGCGCTCCATGTGGACTACTGGGATTACATCGGCTGGAAGGACCCGTATGCCAAGCGCGAATTCGCAACGCGCCAGCGCAAGCAGGCCGACCTCAAGCGCGCGCGCATCATCTACACGCCGCAGGTGGTGATGCAGGGTCAGGATTTCCGGCGCTGGGGCTCGGGCGAGTTCGCGACCGCGGTGGAAAAAATCAACGGCCAGGCGCCGCGCGCGAAGATCGCGCTATCGCTGAATGCGATGGGGCGCACCAGCGCGGAGGTCACGCTGTCGGCCGAGTTGCTGGCCGCCGCCGAGCGCAAGGACGCGGCGGTGTACCTGGCCGCCTACGAGAACAAGCTCACCAGCCAGGTCGCGGCCGGGGAGAACAAGGGCAAGCTGCTGCCGCACGACTACGTGGTGCGCGAGTGGATCGGGCCGATCGAGTTCGGCGCCGACCTCAAGGTGGCGCAAAAGCGCAGCCTGCCGCTGCTGCCGAATGCCAACCCGAAGCACTCCGGCGTCGCCGCTTTCGTGCAGAACCGCTCTACGGGGGATGTACTGCAGGCGCTGATGCTGCCCGCCTGTGAAGGGTGAAATGCGGCTGAATGTACCGGTATCAGAACAAAAGTGCCGTGAGAGCCGCTCTGGCTGCGGACTTCGAGTCCTAATTGTTCTAAATTAGCAATCCATCGGGCAGCGCCACCGGCCTGCTTAGCCGTTGCGCAGCGTGTCGCGGATCGCCGTGAGCGTCTCGCTGCTGGATTCGCCGGCCTGCAGGTCGGGCGGTCTGGGCCAGGTGGCGTCCAGCCAGGTGCGTCCCGCGAACTGCCGCTCGGCCATATAGCGCGGAAACACATGGAAGTGGACGTGCTGGTCCACCATCATGAGCATGAGGTAGTTGATCTTGTCGTTGTTGAACTGCCTGCGCATGACGGCTTCGATGTCGAGGAGGGCCTGCGAGAGCCCCGCATTCTCCCCGGCATCGACTTCGGACCATGCCGTCGCCGGCCTGTTCAGCGAGAGGACCGACGCGCCGAGCGTGCCTTGCGCGGGACGCACCGACCAGGTCCAGTGCCGGTACTTGCGCACCTCGAGGTCGACGGTCCTGAATTTCTCGACGAACGCGTCGAATGCGGGGGTCGTGCCGGGAGAGCTCATACGGCGCCTTGGGCGTGGAGGGTGTCGATTGCGGGGCCATCGTAGCCAAGCTCGCCGAGGATGGCGCGCGTGTGCTCGCCGATGCCGGGCACGGCGCCGAGGTCCGGCTCGAGGCCGGCGATGTTGATCGGCGGCAGCAGCGTTGTGAGTTTCCCGGCGGGCGAATCCACTTCACGCCAGCGCTCGCGCGCCGCGAGCTGCGGGTGCTCCCAGAATTCCTGCATCGTGTTGAGGCGGGCGTTGGCGATGCCGGCGGCTTCCAGGCGCTCGACGATCTGCTCGGCGGTCATGTCCGCGAACACCCTCTCGATCAGCGCCTTCATTTCGGCGCGATGCGCGTTGCGCGCGCTGCTGGTGGCAAAGCGCGGGTCCGCGGGCAGCGAGGGCTGGCTGAGCACCTGCTCGCACAGGCGGGCGAACTCGCGCTCGTTCTGCACGCCGAGAAAGACCGTCTTGCCGTCGCCGGCCTTGAAAGGCCCATACGGGACGATCGTCGCATGCGCGGCACCGGTCCTCGGCGGCGGCTTGCCTCCGTAGGCGGTGAAGTACGCCGGGAAGCCGAGCCATTCACCCAGCGACTCGAACATCGAGATGTCGAGCGTGGCGCCTTCGTTGGTGCTGTTTCGGCGATAAAGCGCGGCGAGGATTCCGGAGAACGCATACATGCCGGCCGCGATGTCGGCGATCGGGATGCCGGCCTTGGAAGGATTCTCCGGCGTGCCGGTCACCGAGAGCATGCCGGTCTCGCATTGCACAAGCAGGTCATAGGCGCGTTTCGCGCTGTAGGGACCCTTCTCGCCATAGCCCGAGACGCCGCACCAGATGAGCCGAGGATGCTTCGCGCGCAGCTCCTCCGCGCCCAGGCCCAGACGCGTCGCCGCTCCGGGCGCGAGGTTCTGGATGAACACGTCCGCTTTCGCCACCAGCTTGGCGAGGATGGCTTTCGCCTCGGGATGCTTCGCGTCCAGCGACAGGCTCTCCTTCGAGCGGTTGACCCAGACGAAGTGCGAAGACAGGCCCTTGACCGTCGTGTCGTAAGCGCGCGATGCGTCGCCGACGCCGGGCCGTTCGATCTTGATCACGCGCGCACCGAGCTCGGCGAGCTGGCGCGTGGCGAAAGGCGCCGCGATCACCTGCTCGAGCGCGACCACGGTGATGCCTGCCAGGGGCAGGACCTGGGCCGCGCTACTCAAAGCGGATTGGCAGCAAAGCGCGCAGTAAAGCTGACGGTCAGGCCGGGCAGCTCGTTGCCCTCGAACTGCGTGGACCAGGTTTCGCCCGCGGCTACCGGTGCGGCATCGGTCAGGGTGCCGGTGCTGATGATTTCACCGGCGATGAGCGGCGGGAACTCCGGCAGCGAACCGAGCAGTTCGACAAGATGCGCAAGTGCAAGCAGCGGGCTGTCGAGCACGTTGGAGCCCACGCCCGAGTCGACGATCGTGTCGCCTTTGCGGAGGGTGACTCGCATTAAAGGGAGCTTGCCCGCGAGATCGTCGATATCGCGGACCGGCACCTTGCGCCCCACGACCAGCGCGCCATGCAGACCGTTGGCCGCGGTGCTGTCGCCGACTTTCATCTGCCAGTTCGGCAGCGCGCACTGCACGATTTCGATCGAGTGCGCGACCCAATCGATTGCGCCGAGGATTTCGGCCGGGTTCTTCGAGCGCGGCGGCGCGCCCTTCAAGCCGAAGCAGATCTCGGGCTCGATGCGCGGCTGCGCGAGTCCGGCGAGGTTGATGCTCGCGCGCCCCTCTGGGGCGAATGTCACCGAGCGGTCGTAGACGAACCCGAAGATGGGCTGGTAGACGCCGTAGCGCGGCCAAATGCCGCGGTTGGTGAATCCGATCTTGCGTCCGAGCGGCTTCCAGCCGGCCGCTGCGCGGTCCCGGTGCAGGCCGAGCGCGATCCCGTACCCGGCTTCGGCGCTTTCGATGTGAGTGGTTTCCATAGGCGCCATTCTAATGGGGGATGAGCGCCCGGCTGCCTGACGGTTGCGCGCCGAAGCGGCGCGGGGGACACTACGCCCGCCATGGACCACTATCTTATCTGGATGATCATCGGTTTTGCGCTGATCATCGTCGAGCTGATCACGGGCACGTTCTTTCTGCTCATGCTCGGGGTCGCCGCGTTCGGCGGCGCCGCGATCGCGTATGCGGGCCAGGGCTTCGGGGTGCAGGCGCTGGTGGCCGTGCTGCTGGCGGCCGCCGGTTGCTATGGCGTGCACGTGTACCGCGCGAAGAATTCCAAGGCGCAGATGGTCTCGGTCGATGCGGGCCAGCCGGCGAATTTCGAGCATTGGGTCGATCAGGGCGGCGGGCTTGCGCGCGTGCGCTACCGCGGCGCGTCGTGGGATGCGAAGGTGGATGGCGCGGGCGAGCTGCTCGCCGGAGCGCTCCTCTACGTGATGCGCATCGAAGGCCATCTGCTCGAAGTCAGCAGGAATCGCCCGGTCTAGAGAAGAGCATGCGGGCCGGGAACGGGCAGTTTGACGCAACAGGGGGGGAGAAAGAATGTTTCTAAAACTGATTGGCGCTGTGATCATTGCGGTGATCGCGGGCGCATACCCGCCGACGCGCGGCTATGCGATCCCGATTTTCCTGATCGCGGTTATCGTGGTTTTCGTAATCGAAGCGGTGCGCATCGTGCCGCAACAGCAGGCGTGGGTGGTGGAGCGCCTTGGCAAGTTCAGCGAGATCCTGCAACCCGGGCTCAACCTCATCATCCCGTTCTTCGAGCGCGTTGCCTACACGCACAGCCTCAAGGAAGTGCCGCTGGACGTGCCCGAGCAGGTCTGCATCACGCGCGACAACACCCAGCTCGGCGTGGACGGCATCCTCTACTACCAGGTCATGGACCCGCGCCTTGCCTCCTACGGGTCCTCCAACTACATCACTGCGATCGTGCAGCTCGCGCAGACCACATTGCGCAGCGAGATCGGCAAGATGGAGCTCGACAAGACGTTCGAGTCGAGGGACGAGATCAACCGCCAGATCGTGGCCGCGCTCGACGAAGCGGGGGGCAACTGGGGCATCAAGGTCCTGCGCTACGAGATCAAGAGCCTCACGCCGCCCGAGTCGATCCTGCGCTCGATGCAGCAGCAGATCACCGCCGAGCGCGAGAAGCGCGCGCTGATCGCCAAGTCCGAAGGCGAGCGCCAGCAGGAGATCAACATCGCCGACGGCGAGAAGCAGGCGGCCGTGCTGAAGTCCGAGGGCGACAAGACCGCGGCGATCAACCGCGCGCAGGGCGAGGCCACGCGCATCCGGCTGATCGCCGAAGCTTCCGCGGCGGCGATCCAGGCGGTGGCCGAAGCGATGAACGCCCCCGGCGGGGTGAGTGCGGCAAACCTCAAGGTCGCCGAGGCCTACGTGAACGCATTCGCGCACCTCGCGCGCACCAACAACACGCTGATCGTGCCCGCGAACCTGGGCGACATGGCCACGCTGGTAACCTCGGCGATGACCATGCTCGAGCGCACGAAACAGGGCGCCGACGCAGCTTCGGCCGCGTCGGCCGCGCCGGCCCGCGCATAACAGGAGCGATTTCGCATGGCTGTTTCAGGCATGAACCATTTCACGATCCTCACCGACAACCTCGAGTCGACGCTCGCCTTCTACAAGGAGCACCTCGACTTCTCGCCCGGCCCGCGTCCGCCTTTCAAGTTTCCCGGCGCATGGCTCTACGCCAAGGGCGGCAGCGAGGCGATCCTGCACGTGATCGCGGGACGCGAGAAGAAGGACCTCGTCAAAGGCGTGCTCGATCACATGGCCTTCAGCGCGCGGGATCTCGCCGGCACAGTGGCGAAGCTGAAGGCGCATGGCCTCGACTACGAGCTGCGCAAGCTGCCCACGTACGGGACCTGGCAGCTGTTTTTCATGGATCCCAACAACGCGAAGGTCGAGCTCGACTTCGACCCCGCCGAGGCTGCGCCCGCCTAGCAGTCCCGGAAGGAAAGCAATGTCGCAATTCACCACGGGCCGCGCCCGCATCCTGGCGCGGCCGGCCCTGGTCTGGCAGTGGGTCTGCGAGCCCCGCGGCTGGCCCGCATGGAACCCGAAGATCGAGGACATCGTGCCGATGTCGATGCAGCCGCCCGGCCCGGGCTGGCGCTTCCGTATCGCTCTTCGCCTGCGCAGATCGAGGCAGCTCGCCGACGCGGAGCTCATCGAGTTCGTGCCCGAAAAGCGCCTGGTGTGCAGGATGATCGGCGGCGACCTGAAACCGGGCGGCTGGATCCTGGAGACCTACGAGATCCAGGCTGACGAGGACACCACGGTGCTTACGCACATTGTGGACCTGGCCAACTCGAAGATGCCTTTCTATGCGCGCTTCATGGTGAAGTTTCTGAACGGGCTGTTCAACGCGAA
>CAZZDV010000163.1:0-8553 GCA_964652785.1 uncultured Bordetella sp. | reverse complement strand
CCGGCGCGCGCGCCGGGGCGACTTCACCGTCGAGGTAGTGTGCGAACAGGGCGCGGTATTCGGGAAACGCAGACACGATCGAGTCCGCCGCCGGTACGCCCTTGTCCATTGGCATGCGCGCTTCGCTCACGGCCGCCTGGGCATCGCGCGCCAGCAGTTCGACCGGCAGCACACCCATGTCGAAGGGACGGTTGCGGTTGGAGAACAGTCGGGACATGGTTCGGGCTCCGTCTTGCACCAAGGCCAGCGAGGCTGGCGGCCGGCACAAGGATAGCTGAACCGGCAGACGTGTTCAGCTGCCCATGAGGCGCCGCGAGTCCCCTTCCATGGCGCTGCGCCAAGGCGGCGGGCAAGACGGTGGAGGAGATCGAGGAGGCGCTTTTTCCGTGTCTACCGGCCGACCACGCTGATCGGGCGCTTCGCCTCGGTCAGGGAGGTCGCGAACCTGGCGGTCTATCTGTGCGGAACGGGGGTCTCGGCCACTTCGGGCGCGGCCATGCGGGTCGATGGCGGGGTGGTCAACCAGATCATGTAAGGGGTCTCAGGGGAGGCCGAGCACGGTGTTCACGGCCTTCAGCAGGATCTCGCCCTTGAGCGGCTTGGTCAGGTAGCCGTCGGCGCCGCCCACCAGGCCGCGCGTCACGGCGGCGCGCGTGGCCTCGGCCGTGATCATGATCACCGGGATCACTTTCAACGCGGGCACCTGCATCATCTTCTGCAGGATCTCGAAGCCGTTCGTGCCCGGGATGTTCACGTCGAGAAGCACGAGGTCCGGCACCGGCTGCTTGCGCATTTCGGCAATGATGGCTTCGCGGCCGGCGGCGTAGCGCATCTCGAACCCGGCCCGGCCGAGCAGGCGCCCGATCAGCGCGCGGAAGTCCGCGTCGTCATCTATCAGCAGCACCACGTGCTTTTCCCCGGAGGCGAGGGCGCGGGCCGTCACCGAGCGGCGCGCAATGCTCACGTAGTAGCCGTCGCTCGCCAGGGCGGATTCCCCCAGTCCGGCTTCGCGCTCGGCGCTGGCGTGCGCGCCTGCGCTGGGTTCGACCGGCGCGGCGGTGGCGGCAAAGAACGAGGTCAGGTCGAGGCCGGTTTCCTCCTCGGCGGTGGCCTGCCGCACGAGCCCGTCGCGCAGCAGCGTGCGCAGGTGGGCGCGCACTGCTTCCGGCGCGATATGCCCAAGCCGCTGCTCGATGTCGCCGACGTTCGCCTTGCCATCGACCTGCACGAGCAGTTCGAGCACTTCGGAGGAGAGTTTCGTCGCGCCGCCGTGGATCTCGGCTTCGCCCTTGTCGGTGGCGTGAAGGACGTCCTGCGGATAGACCGGGAGCGACTCCCGGTTATCGACGGAATAAACGCTGACGCGTTTCTCGTTCATGCGGCCAATGTACTCTCCCCCGGCGGGACAGGTAAAGTAGGCAAAACTTAAGTGTCGGCCGTCAGAGTCGCTACAAACGGATAGGCAAATCAGTCCCGCTCCTTTCGCGCACACCCCCCGGCCGCAGCGCTCCTCAGTCCAACGGTGAGCTGGCGGCGTCGAGTGCGGTGGTGGTTTGTCCGCAATGCCGCGCAATTGAAACAACTGGGCTGGTGACGCCGCGAAAGCGTTCGGCTGAGGTATTGTCCTGCAAGCAGGATTGGTACAGTCGGACACGCGCGAGAGAGTACCCGGAGGCCCCATGGCTGCAGTCCTGAAAATAGAACCTTCGCCCCTGCCGCCCGGCCCGATCGGCGGCCCCGCCGCTTGGAAGGGACCGGAGATCGACAAACGCCGCGACGAATGGATCTACGAATTCACCGCAGACGACCTCGCGGAGCTCGACGCGGCCATCCGAGTGCACTGCTCGGAAGGGCGGCAGATGGGCGACATCTCGTCGGCCACCTTCATGCTTCCGATGCTGGCGAAGAAGCTCGCCGGGCTGCTCGAACAGGTCCAGCACGGACGCGGCTTCGTCATGCTGCGCGGCTTTCCTGTTTCGAAGTACAGCACGGCGGAAAGCGCGGTCGCCTACCTCGGCATCGGCGCCTACTTCGGCAAGTTCCGCTCGCAGAACGCCAAGGGCCACCTCCTCGGCCATGTGTGCGACCTTGGCCTCGACATCAGGAAGCCCACGACGCGCTATTACCAGACCAACCGCGAGCTCGAGTTCCACACCGATTCGTGCGACATCGTGGCGCTCCTGTGCCTCAAGACTTCGAAGTCCGGGGGCGAAAGCCGGCTCGTAAGCTCGGTGACCCTGCATGACGAGATGTACCGGCGCCGGCCGGACCTCTGGAAGCTGCTCTTCAATCCCTTCCCGACGGACCGGCGCGGTGAAGTGCCTCCAGGGATGCTGCCGTGGTTCGACCTGCCGGTGTTCAACTGGCACAAGGGCGAATTCTCGACGATCTTTGCCGGCCAGTACATCCGCTCGGCGCAGGCGAATTTCTCCGAAGCGCGCCGGCTCTCCAAGGAAGAGCACGAGGCCCTCGACTACCTGGACACGCTGTCGAACGATCCGGAGCTCAACCTGACCATGGAATTCAGGCCCGGCGACATGCAGTTCGTGCACAACCACCAGATCCTGCACAGCCGCACCGACTTCGAGGACTGGCCCGAACTGGAAAAGCGGCGCCACCTGCTACGGCTTTGGCTTGCGCCGCGCGTGGCGCGTGAGCTGCCGCCGGCCTACGCGCAACGCTACGGCTCGATCGAGCCGGGCGACCGCGGCGGCATTATTACCAAGGAAACCACGCTGACCTTCGTCCTGGAGCCCCAATGAAAGCGCGCAAACCGGTATCGAACATTCGCAGGAAGCTCCTCGCCGCCGCCGGCGCCTCTACAGCACTCGCGGCTTCGGGCGCCGGTTTCGCGCAATCGCAGGCGTACCCGAACAAGCGCGTGCGCATCCTCGCAGGCTTCGCACCCGGCGGCATCGTCGACACGCTCGCGCGGCTGCTCGCGGATCGACTGACAAAAACGATGGGCCAGCCGTTCGTGGTGGAAAACCGGCCCGGTGCCGGCGGCAACCTCGCGACCGGATTGGTCGCGCGAGCCAAGGGCGATCCGTACACGCTGAACATGGGCAGCAGCGGCCCGCTGGCGGTGAGCCCGACCACGGAAGCGGACCTCGGTTTCGACCCGCTGGTGGATTTGATTCCGATTTGCATCGTTGCGAAAACACCGCTGGTCGTCGTGGTGCCTGCCGCCTCGCCCCACCGCGACCTCCAGTCGCTGATCCAGGCGATGAAGAAGTCCCCGAAAGAAGTGCTTTACCCGACCCCTGGCGTTGGCTCCCCGCAACTGCTCGCGCAAGAAGCGTTCCGCCAGAGAGTCGGATTCGCTGCATCGCCGGTTCACTACACGGGAAGCCCGGCGGCGGTCATGGCGGTGTTGTCGGGAGAGTTCGAATTTACAATCGAGAACCCGCTGCTCACCCTCGGGCACATCAAGGCGGGCAAGCTGCGCGCGCTCGCGGTCACCAGCAGGCAGCGCGCGCCGCTGCTGCCCGATGTCCCGACCATGTCGGAGTCAGGGCTCGATGGTTTCGAAGCCGGCGGCTGGTACGGCCTGGTTGCGCCGGCCGGCATCCCGCAGGACATCGTCAACCAGCTGCATGCCGAAACGGTGGCCGCGCTCAAGGAACCCGAGATGGCGCGGCGCATCGCCGAAATGGCTTCGCCCAATATCACCAGCACGCCGCAGGAGTTCAAGGAGTTCATCGCCGAGGAAACGAAAAAGTGGCGCTCGGTGTTGTTGGCGGCGAAGAAGCCGGCTTGATCCGGCTGCGGAACGTACTGGTACCGATACACCAACTGCCCGCTCAGCCGCTCCAGGAGCGGGGTTTCAGTATGAATTTGCGCAAATAGGCCAATTCACAGGCACGCGCTGCGACCACCCGACAGCGTCGAAAAGTTCGCGGCGAGGCTGACAGACGCGCAAGTCGATCTCAACCCGCATCAGATCGATGCAGCGCTATTCGCCTTCAGGTCACCGCTTTCCAAAGGCGCATGGCTGGCCGACGCGCAGGACCGGGTGGACAGTCAGCGCGATGAATTGATTCAAGCCATTGAGGGAAAACTGACGCAGTCGACAAAGATCGAGCTGCTGTTCGCGATTTGGTGGGTTCTGGGGTGACTGCGTGGCTCACAGGCTCATCTGGTGAGCCTGTGAGAGGGTCAGAATGTTTCCGTAGGCGGATGGCATACTGCCAAGCTGACACTCCGGGAGCATGGAATGAGTGAAAATCAACTCCCAGTCCTTGGCGGAAAGTCCTTCGAGGCGCTCAAGCAAACCAATCTGCACGGCGCCGAATACTGGAGCGCCCGAGACTTGCAGCCGCTGCTCGGTTACAGCCAGTGGCGGCGCTTCGAACAGGCCATCGAGCGCGCGATAACCTCTTGCAGGCAATCGGGAAATGACCCGGACTACCATTTTGCCGGGGCCGGCAAGATGGTCGAACTCGGTTCGGGCAGCGAGCGCGAAGTGGGTGGGTTACTGGGCGATGTCGGAGACAAGAAAAAAGATACGTGAGGCCAAAGACAGTTCATCGAGGATCTGATTTGAGCGCCCAGGACAAAGAGGTCATTGTTTCGGAACACGCGCGTACCCAGGCGGCGCGCCGTGGCCTGATCGAGGAAGTCGTGCTCAGTGTCGCCAGGTCGCCCGAGCAGCGGCTCGCGGTTCGCCCGGGGCGTGAGGTGCGGCAGTCGCGTATTGGCATGCCAGCGGGCGATACACTGTACCTCGTGCGAGTGGTGGTGGACTCAGGCCCCGAGGCAGATATCGTGGTCACAGTTTATCGAACCAGCAAGATCGACAAGTACTGGAGCAGCCCATGAAAGTGAACTACGACGCCAAGATGGATACCCTCACCGTAGTATTCCGCGACGTTCCAGTTGCCGAGAGTGACGAAGATAAGCCGGGCGTGATCCTCGACTACGACGCGGCCGGCAATATTGTCTCGATCGAAGTGCTCGATGCATCCACGCGCGTGGAGGAGCCGCGTACGGTGACGCTCGAGACCGTAGGCTAGGGCGAGCGTCGGGAAGAGAGGGCGATGATATATAGCATTCAGGATCTGGCCGTCACGCGTGAGCGCGTTTCGTGACTGAGTGAGGTCAAGTGGTTCAGGCCGGCCAAAGGCCAGTTCCAGATCTTCTACCGGCAGGGTGCCGATCACCTGGAATACCAGCCTGATTTCGTCGCCGAGACGACCGCGACGATCTACATGCTGGAGCCAAAAGCCTCCAACCAACTCAGCGATCCGGTCGTGCTTGCCAAAAAGGGGGTCGCCATAAGCTGGTGCGGGAACGCATCCGAGCACGCCAAAAGCTATGGCGGGAAACCGTGGCGCTATGTACTGATCCCGCATGACGGGATCGCGGAGAATATGTCTCTGGACGGCCTCGCGGCGAGGTACGGTACTGAATAGTCACCGCTCGCCAACCCTGAAATGTACCGGTACCGATACGCCAACTCCCCGCTTGGTCAGGCGGGGCGCGGACTTCGGGATATGAAAGTCCTGAATTCTGATTATGCGGCTGCTCCCGCCAGCACCGGCTTTTCTTCCTTGATCGGCAGGTTGACCAGCGCCGCGAGCGAAGCCAGGACGATGTCGGCGTACCACATCCAGTTGTAGTTGCCGGTCGAGTCGATCGCGATGCCGCCGAGCCACGCGCCGAAGAAGCCGCCGATCTGGTGGCTGAAAAGCGTGAGGCCGAACAGCGTGGCGAGATACCTCGGCCCGAAGAGCTTGCCTACCAGCCCCGCGGTCGGCGGCACCGTCGAGAGCCAGGTCAGCCCAAGCACCGCGGCGAACAGGTAGAAGGTGAGATCGGTCTTCGGCGACATGAGGTAGATGGCGATCGCGACTGCACGCGACGCATACATCCATACCAGGATCATCTTCATGCGACGGGTTTGCCCGAGCCACCCGGCACCGATGCTGCCCACGATGTTGGCAAGGCCGATGATCGCCAGCGCCCCGGCCGAGACGGAGGCCGGCAGCCCGCAAAGCGCGACTTCACCGGGCAGGTGGGTGACCAGGAACGCGATATGGAAGCCGCAGGTGAAGAACCCGGCGTGCAGGCACCAGTAGCTCGGGTCCCGAAAAGCGATGCGCGTCTGCTCCCCGAGGGTCATGCCGCCCGGCGGGGGCGCCATCGTCACCGCGGCCGCCGCCTTGGTCTGCCGCAACGGCAATGCCATGAGGATGGTGGTGAGCGTGGTGGCGGCAAGCGCGAGCATTGCGACGACCCAGCCGAATGCGGTGATCAGGGCCTGCGCGAGCGGCGCGAACACGAATTGCCCGAACGAACCCCCGGCGTTGATGAACCCGGAGGCGAACGAGCGCCTGTCGGCCGGCAGGCGCTGCGCCGCGGCGCCGATGAGGATCGAGAAGCTGCCGGCGCCCGCGCCTGCCGCCGTGAGGATGCCCATGGCGAAGATGAGCCCGAGACTCGAATCCATCCACGGCGTGATCGCCATGCCGAACGCGAGCAGGAACGCGCCGAAGACGATGACCCTGAACGAGCCGACGCGGTCGGCGAGCATGCCGAAGAGCGGCTGCGCCGCCCCCCAGACGAACTGGCCTACCGCAAGCGCGAAGCTGATGGCGACGATGCCAAGGCCGGTGGACGAATTGAGCGGCGAGACGAATAGTCCCGTAGTCTGGCGCACGCCCATGGTGATGGCGAGGATTGCCGCAGAAGAAATAACCAGCGTCCAGAACTGTCTTTGCGCAGACATGGGGGCTTTTCCCGAAACGAGCAATTTACACGGTTCCGAGATACGCGGAGCGAACCTCCTCCGAGGCGAGCACGTCCGCAGCAACTCCTCGATCATCTTCGGCGCCAGGCCAAGCGAGGGTTCGTCCCGGACAAGCTCATTTACTCCCGACACGAGCCCTTTTCGAGGCCCGGGTATGATGCCCGGCAAGGCCGCTGTCCTGACTGTACGCGCAGCGGATTCAACGCTGCCGCACGGGTGAATCGACGATGTTGACCACGCTTTCCACCGTTCGGGTCCGCCCGGACACGTATTCGAGCCAGTGGCTCGTGGGTCAAAGATGAGCGCGCCACTGCGAGGCGAGGAGTTTCGCGACGACTATCGCAAGGCGCTGCCGGCCGGGATCGTCCAGCGGCTCGCGAAAATTTCGTTAGCACGCTCGGCGTGGTCGGTGATGCAGGAAGTCATCGTGCTTGCTGTGCTGGTCACGCTCGCGCTCGCGTTCTGGTCGTCGCCCCTGGTGGTGATCGCCTGCATCGTGCTGATCGGCACGCGGCAGCACGCGCTCTTCGTGCTCGCGCACGACGCGGCGCATTACCGCCTGTTCGAGCAGCGCTGGCTAAACGACGCGATGGGCCGCGCCTGCGCCACGGTGCAGGGCCTTTCGATGTGCACCTACCGTGTGGTGCACCGCCTGCATCACAACAACCTGTACGGGCCGGCCGATCCCGACACGGCGCTTCACGGCGGCTACCCGCGCGGGCGAGCCTACCTCCTGAAGAAGCTGCTCAAGGACCTCACGGGCTTCACGGCCTGGAAGACCTACGCGTACTTCTTCGGTGCTCCGGCCATCAATACCGAGACGAACGTGGCGCTGCGCCCGCTAAACGACACTTCGGAGCGCCTGCGCAGCGAGGCGCGCCGGGACCGCGCAATGGTCATCGGATTCCACCTCGTTGCGCTGGCGCTTGCAGCCGCGGCGGGCTACCTCGTCGAATACCTGGTCCTGTGGGTGCTGCCGCTGGTGACCGTAGTGCAGGTGATCCTGCGCCTGCGCGCGATTGCGGAGCACGGCGCGACCACGGACTTTTCGTCCCCGCTGACCGCGGCGCGCACCAACCTGGCCGGCCCGCTGGTCGAATGGCTGCTCTTTCCCCACAAGGTCAACTACCACATCGAGCACCACCTCTACGCCTCGGTGCCCCACTACAACCTGCCCGAACTGCATCGCGAGATGGTGAAGCACGGCGTGCTGGAAGGCGCCGAAGTGCTGGCCTTCAGGCAGACGCTGGGGAAGATTTTCGCCGCACGCAGGCCCGCAACCCAAGCAGGCTAGAGCGAGGGGAGGTCTGGAGCAGGGGGCGTAGCCCCCTCTTCTCGTCGCGTCACAGTTTCAGCCGCATCGGGCGCATGCCCGAGAACTGGAACCCTTCGGCAGCGTAGACCCCGTGCGCCTGCGCGTTGTCCTCGTCGCTGAGGAGCGTGAGGCGCAGGCAGCCCTCCTCCCGCGCGCCCACCACGGCGTGTTCCAGCAGCGCGGCGCCAATGCCCCGGCCGCGGCACTCCGGCAGCACGATCATGTCCTCCAGCCAGGCGGCCTTGCCACCCTCGGCCGTGCTGATGGTGTAGAGCGTGCTCACCATGCCAACGACGCGCCCTGCTTCGCGGGCCACGTAAATCCGGCCGATGCGCGGATCGGCAAAGATCGCCTCCAGCGCGCGCTTCTGCTTGGCCGCGTCCGGGGTGAAGTCGGCTTCGAGCGCGAACAGCACACCGAGCAATTCGACGAGCTGCGGCAGGTCGCCCTTCTTTGCCGCGCCCAGCTCGAGCCCGGCGTCCTTGGC
>CAZZDV010000162.1:0-8643 GCA_964652785.1 uncultured Bordetella sp. | reverse complement strand
GCACATGACGCTGGAGAACGACGAGGGCGAGCAGATCGCCACCGGCAGCGCGGCCTACATGATCGGCTGAGCGCTCTGGAATGTACCGGTACCAGGACGCTGATTGGCAGGAGAGCCAATCCTGGAGCGGGGTTTAGGAAGCGAAAGTCATCAAACTATGGGACTAGGCCGCTGTCTTGCAACCCTCGGGTTTATAGATTCGTTCGGTCGACGCAGGGAATTTTTGGAGCTTCGCGGCTGGTCTGCGCGGCCGGGCGACCAGCTCCCCGCCGCAATTCGGGCACCGGCCCGTGAGGACCGTTTCCGAGCATGAGCGGCAAAAGGTGCATTCAAACGAGCAAATGCGGGCATCTTGTGACTCGGGCGGTAGATCCCGGTTACAGCATTCGCAATTGGGGCGCAGCTGAAGCATCGCTCTCCTCCTATCGACAGGTTGCAAACTTGGCCGGCGCGTTCAGCTGCCTAGCGTATCGCGTTCAGGGCCGGGGCCGCCGGAACGGGTGCGTCGCGGACAATCCGCCATCCACCGCGATCGCCTGGCCGTTGACGTACGACGCCTCGTCACTCGCGAGGAAAGCCGCCACCGCCGTGATCTCGTGCGGCTCGCCGGAGCGGTTCATCGGGTTGAACTGGCCGATGTTGCCTTCGGTGCGCGGCAAGAACCTCAGCGTCCGACCATAGCTTATGCTCGTGGTCATCAGCTATCAAAACCAATCGAACAACTTCCCGCAATTCGGATTCAACGATTCGAACAGTTTTCTCAGCATCGTCCTGACCTCTCACCTATCCCCCATCCGAGGAACATGGAGGCTGGGCGGATTGTCCGGACGGTGACCAGACGAGCGATCCTACGCGAGCTCGAACACTTCCAATGGAACGGTCCTAGCGGGGCGGCCCGCGCCATGGACCAGCAGGCGGATGCGTTCCGTGGTCTCCCGCGAGAATGCCGCCTCGGCGCAACGCGTGCAGACCTGCGCTGGAATGTGTTCCACCAACACGCGCCGGCCGTCCACCTCTAGCACTTCGCTCACAAACTCGTCCCTGGCGGTTTCGCCGCCGCAGACGTGGCACTTGAACGTTGACATGGTTACCTCCGTTTTCGAAACTCATCCCACTCGGTCGGATCTGGCTCGTACAGTGTAATGATTCTTGTCGCGTCCGAGTCAGCTGCCGATACCTGAATATGCAAGGGGCGCCCAGCGGATGTAAAGCCCAGTAGGAGCAGACTGGGCGAATACTTGTCCTCCGGGTACTCCTCGATGATCTCCGCTCGCGCGCCTGCGGTACGGATCTCCTCCTCGCTGATGTTGCGTTCAACCGCACGCCTGAAAGCGTGTCGGCTGAAGTCGAACCGGCCGGTGGCCAGATGCTGCTGGATCCCGGCGAGCGTTTTCATTCGGCCTCGCATTCCGCGCGGTAGCCCATGCGGTATTTGATCTCGCAGTCGATGATGAAGTCCCGTTCCTTCACGGCCGGGGCCGCCGGAACGGGTGCGTCGCGGACAATCCGCCATCCACCGCGATCGCCTGGCCGTTCACATACGACGCGTCGTCACTCGCGAGAAACGCAGCCATCGCCGCGATCTCGTGCGGCTCGCCAAACCGGTTCATCGGGTTGAGCTGGCCGATATTGCGGTCCGTGCCGCGCTCCCTTGCGAAGTCGAAGATCGGCTTGGTCATGCCGGTTTCGATGAGGCCCGGGCAGATGGCGTTGACCCTCACGCCGGTGCCGTAGAACGAGTTGGCTGCGGTCTGCACGAGGCTGATCACGCCGGCCTTGCTCGCACTGTAGGGATTGCCGCCGGCGTTCGCGCGCAGGCCCGCGACCGAGGCGGTGCACACGATCGAGCCGGCTTTCTGCGCGACCATGTGGCGGCCGGCGTGCTTGATCGCGAGGAACGGGCCGATCAGGTTCACGCGCAGGATCTCCTGCCAGTGCTCGACCGTCTGCTCGAAGAGCGGCACGAGGCCGCCGCTGATGCCGGCGTTGGCATACACCACGTCGAGGCCGCCGAATTCGGCGATCGCGCGCTTGACGTAGGCCTCGACGTCGGCCTCGCTGCCCGCGTCGGCCGCCATCGCGAGGGCCTTGCCCCCGGCGGCCTTGATCTTCGCGGCGGTCTCCTCGACCGCATCGGCGGTCTTGTCCACCGCCAGCACCGAGGCGCCTTCCTTGGCGAACAGGAGCGCGCTCGCCCGCCCGATGCCGCTGCCCGCGCCGGTGACGATCGCGCGCTTGCCGTTGAGCCTGCCCATGGCTGTCTCCATTCGTTTTTGGGGTCAGGCCGCAGTTTACCGAGTCGCCCGGCGGGATTAGCATCCGCCCCACCGCGTTTTGAATCCGGAGCCACACATGAGCCTGCTGTCCCCAGAGGAGTTCGAGAAACTTACGCTAGCCGAGTCCCTGTTCCCCTCGCCGATCCCGGTGCAGTCGGTGTCGAGCGACGAATTCATGCCCGCGCCGCAGACGGCGAGGCAGCGCGAGTTCGAGGCGCGCGTAAAGGAGATTGGCTCGCATATGTCGAAGCGACTCGGCATGAGCCGCCGGCGCTTCTTCCAGACTTCGGCCGGCATGGCGAGCGCGTTCCTCGCGATGAACGACACCTATGGACCGCTCTTTGGCGTGTCTCGCGCCGAAGCGGCCGACCCGGCGCAGGCCGATGCCCGCGCCGGCCGGCTCTCCGGCCAGTTCATCATGGACATGCACACGCACTTCCTGCGCCCGGGTACGCGAATCATGGGCTTTGTTGCACAGCGCGCCGCTGTCGGCAAGGCGGGCTGGAACCCGGCGCTTGCGGTCAAGGAACAGACCATCGACGACCTGATGTTCGCCAACTACATCAAGGAAATGTATTTGGACAGCGACACCAAGATCGCGTGCATCAGCGGTGCGCCCTCCGAAATCCCGGAGGACTGGTTCCTCACCAACGACATGAAGGCGCAGGCGCGCGCCGGGGTGAACGGCCTCGCAGGCACGAAGCGGATGTACTCGCACGCCATCTTCACGCCGGGCTACCCCGGGTGGATGGAGGAAATCGACCGCGCGATCACTGTGCTCAAGCCAGACTCGATGAAGGGCTACACGATCGGCGACAACTCGCACAAGAACCTCTCGAAGCACCCGTGGCGCATGGACGACGAGAAGCTCGTCTACCCGGCCTATGCGAGATTCCTCAAGGCGGGCCTGCGCAACGTCTGCGTGCACAAGGGCCTCTTCCCGCCGTCGGTGGAAAAGCAGTTCCCGCACCTGCTCGCCTATTCGGACGTTCGCGACGTCGGGCCCGCGGCTCGCGACTGGCCGCAGATGAACTTCATCATCTACCACGGCGGCTATCGCTGGCCGGGCGGCGGCAATGCGGCCGACGCGTGGCGCCAGTTCGAGCAGACCGGTCGCGTCGAGTGGGTGTCGGACCTCGCCGACATTCCGGCGAAATTCGGCGTGAAGAACGTCTACGCCGACGTAGGCCAGCTGTTCGCGCAGTCGACCATCGCCGAGCCGCGGCTTTCGGCCGTGATGATGGGCATCCTCATCAAGGGCCTGGGCGCCGACCACGTGTGCTGGGGGACGGACGCCATCTGGACGGGCGCGCCGCAATGGCAGATCGAGGCGCTGCGCCGGCTGGAGATCCCCGAGGACCTGCGGCAGAAATACGCACTTGCGCCGCTGGGCGCGGCCGACGGCCCGGTGAAGAACGCGATCTTCGGCGAGAACAATGCGCGGCTGTACGGCGTCAAGCCGCAGCTTCGCTCGGCGATCGCGACCGACAAGCTCGCGCACTACAAGGAGATCTACTCGCGCGAAGGAGCGGGCCGCACCAACCTGGCCTACGGTTACGCTCTCAAGGGAGAAAAAGCATGAAAACCAAGACCGGGTGAATGGCTTCATTCGCGCTGGCGGCGCTGGTTGCCCCCGGTTGCCGAATGTACTGGTGCCGATACACGAACTGGCAGGAGAGTCGCTCTGGGCCTTGTTACTTTAGACTTAATGTTTAGGAATTACGGGTACTTCCGCATCAACCCGGTGAGGTTTTTCGACATGCGCGGCACAAGCTCGATGATCCGGTCGACGGTGCCGCGCACGTGCGCCTCGACTGCCGGACGGTTGGTGAGGTAGTCCGGGATCACGTCTTCGATGTCCGGCAGCCAATCGGCGGCCTCGCCGCAGGCTTCCAGGAACAGCGGCGTCTCGCGGCCGAACCTTTCCCTGATGAAGGCCTGGTGGTCGGTGCTCATCGAGACCACCAGGCGAGTCTCCTCGACGATGGCCTGCGTGAGCGTGCGCCGCCGGTGGCCGCTGGCGTCATAGCCCTTCGAGAGCAGGTAGCCCTGTGTATAGGGACGCACTGCATGCGGATAGTCGTCGGTTCCCGCGGAGGAGACGCGCACGGCCGCGTTGTCCGCAAGCGCGGCCCGCAGCGCCATGTCGGCCGTCAGGCTGCGGAAGATGTTCCCGGTGCAGACGAACAGGATGCGGTAGGGGTCGGTCACTGGTCGCATTAGAAGGAGGGGAGGTCCTGAGGAGGGGGCGCAGCCCCTTCTTCTCCTTTTACTCCCGCCTGCGCTGCTTCGACGCCATCGATTTCTGCGGGTCGGCAAGCCATTCGACGCGCCTGAAGAAATTTTCGCAAGTACCCTCGGCGCGGTTGCCGTAGGTGTGGATACCGGCCACCTGCGCATTGAAGAAATGCACCGTTATGTAGGCGTCCGCGAATTTCGGGCTCGAGGAGGTCTGGCACCACAGCCAGGCTTCCTGGCTGCCCTGGTAGAGCCTTTCGCGCGGCGGCCCCATGAGCTGCTGCACGCGCGCCTTGGACATGCCGAATTCGACGTCCTGCATCTTCGCGTCGAACAGGTAGAGGTCCCGGTCGGCGGCCAGGCCGCTGGCGACGGTGGTGCAACCGGACAGCCCGAGGGCCGCAACGGCGAACAAGGCGGCAACACGCAACCGGATCGGCGTCATGGCTTGCGCACGATTGCGGCGGCGGTTGCAGCGTCCTTGTCCAAATCCCCTGTCGCGATTACTCGGTGATGTAGTCCGTGATCGGCGTCCACTTGCCGTTCACGATCTGCGACAGGCGCGCCCGGTTGGAGCCCAGGTGCTTGGTCTTCGAGAACGACATCTCGTCGGCGCCGAACATGTCGCGCGGCATGCTGAATTTCTCGATCGAGTTGATGAAGCTGTCGGTGGTGAGATTGGGTCCGGCTTTCTCAGCGATGCGCGCGAACAGGTCGATCACCTGGTAGCCGTAGACCGAGAACACGGCCGGGTCCTCTTTGGTGCGCTCCTTGTACTTCACCGCCCAGTCGCGCACGTTCTTGGAGGCGTCGTCCATGTAGGGGTTGTTCACCGTGTTGGTCGAGTAGAACCCGTTCATTGCTGGTCCGCCGAGCTTGTGGATGAGGTCGGTGTAGGACGCCGACGAGCCCATGAACTCCACGCCCCAGCCGAGCTTGCGGGCGGTGCCGATGGCGCCGATGGTCTCGCGGATGATGGTGCCGAGCACGACGAAATCGCAGTTGTCGCTCTTCAGTTTCGCGACCTGCGAGGAGAAGTCCGTGGCCCCGCGCTTGAACGTGGTCTTCTCGGCCAGCACCATGTTGATCTCCTTGAGGCCGGCTTCCGCGCCGCGCATCACCTCGAGGCCGAAATCGTCGTCCTGGTACAGGGTGCAGACCTTCTTGTAGCCCTTGAGCTTGACGAGGTGCTTGACCCCGGCGCGCATCTGGTCGAAGTACGTGGCCGCGAACGAGTACTTGAGGCGGTGCAGCGGCTCGTACATCTCGCGCGCCGCGGTCAGCGGGAAGAGGTGGGGAATGTTCTTCTCGAACAGGATCGGCATCGAGGGCAGCGCGGTCGGCGTGCCGATCGTGCCGACCATGGCGAAGATCTTGTCCTTCTGCACCAGCTTCTGCGTGGCCAGCACGGCCTTCTTGGGGTCGTAGCCGTGGTCCTCGATGATGAGCTTGAGCTTGCGGCCGTTGATGCCGCCCGCGGCGTTGATCTCGTCGACGCGCATCTCCATGCCGAACTTGAGCTGCTTGGAGAAAGCCACGATCGGGCCGGAAAGGTCCTGCATGCTGCCGATGACGATTTCGCCCTTGCTGACCCCCTGCGTCTGGGCCGATGCGCCCGGCGCGAATCCCAGCGCGAAAGCGGCGGCCAGTATTGATCCCGCGACTGGCATTGCGACTGCAATCCTGTGGTTCTTCATATCGACTTCCTCCTTGTTATGCGTAGCTACTCTATCACCGGCGGGGCCGGCACCGAACTCAGGCCCCGTCGCTAGCGTACATCTCATCGATGAGCGGGCGGTATTTCTCGTTGACCAGCTTCCGCTTGAGCTTCATGGTCGGCGTGAGCTCCTCGTCCTCGGCGGTCAGCTTGGCCTCGATCAGGCGGAATTTCTTGACCTGCTCGACGCGCGCGAAAGCCTTGTTCGCCTTGTCGATCTCGCCCTGGATCAGCTCCTGGATCTCCGGCCGGCGGCACAGGCTGGCGTAGTTGGAGAAGGGGATCGCCTGCTCCTGCGCGTACATCTCGACGTTCTCGTGGTCGATCATGATCAGCGCCACGAGGTAGGGCCGGCGGTCGCCGATCACGACCGCGTCGGTGATGTAGGGAGAAAACTTGAGCTGGTTCTCGAACTCCGAGGGCGTGATGTTCTTGCCGCCCGCGGTGATGATGATGTCCTTCATGCGGTCGGTGATGTAGAAGAAGCCCTCCTCGTCGACGCGTCCCACGTCGCCGGTGCGCAGCCACCCGCCCTTGAGCGTCTCGGCGGTCTTCTCCGGCTGGTTGAGGTAGCCCATGAAGATCGAGCGCCCGCGCGCGATGAGCTCGCCCTCCTCCGAGACTTCGACTTCCGCATGCCGCATGCACGGGCCGATCGAGCCGGGCTTGACCTTGCCGGCCAGGTTGGAGGTGATTGCGCCGCACGACTCGGTCTGGCCCCACACCTCGACCATCTCGAGCCCGAGCGCCATGTACCAGCGCACCAGTTCGGGCGAGATCGGAGCGGCGCCGGTGATCAGCACCTTGGCGCGATGCACGCCCATCACCTTGCGGATGTTGTTGAGCACGAAGACGCGCGCCAGCCAGAACTTCGCCGCGAGCAGCGCCGGGACGGGCTTTCTTTCCTCGCGCAAGGTAGCGACTCGTTTGCCGACGCCGATGGCAACTGAATACGCTCCCTGCTGCAGCGGGCCGGCCTCCTTGAGGCGGATCAGCACGCCGGAATAGAACTTCTCCCAGACGCGCGGCACGGCGGTGAAGACCGTGGGCGAGATTTCGCGCACATTCTCGGGGACCGTTTCCGGGTTCTCGACGAAATTGAGCACCGCACCGGAATACAGCGCGTGGTATTCGCCGCCCAGGCGCTCGGCGATATGGCAGAGCGGCAGGAAAGCCATGCGCTCGTCCTCCGGCCCCTGCGGAAAGGCGTCCTGGTAACCCTTGACGGTCCACAGGATGTTGTCGTGGGAAATCATCGCGCCCTTGGGCCGGCCGGTGGTGCCCGAAGTGTAGACGAGGATCGCGAGGTCTGTGGCCTTGCGCAAGCCGACGCGCTGCTCGAACTCGCCCGGGTGCGTCGCGTCGTAATCGGCGCCCAGCGAGCGCAGCTGCGCGAGGCTCATGACCTGCGGGTCTGCCAGGTCGCGCAGGCCTTCCATGTCGAACACGATGATCTTGCGCAGGGCGGGCAGCCGGTCACGGACCTCGAGCGCCTTGTCGAGCTGTTCCTCGTCTTCGACGAACAGGAACACCGAGGTCGAATCCGACATCAGGTACTCGGTCTGGGATGCCGCATCGGTCGGGTAGATGCCGTTTGCAACGCCGCCCGCGCAGAGGATGCCGAGATCCGCATACAGCCACTCGCGGTTGGTGTTCGCCTGGATCGAGGCGGTTTCGCCCGACGCGAATCCGAGCGAAGCGAGGCCCATCGCAACTTCGCGCGCAGCCCGTCCGAGCTCGGCCCACGTCACCGCCTGCCAGATGCCGAACTGCTTCTGGCGCAGGATCACCTGCGGGCCGCGGTCCTGGACGCCTGTCCAGAACATCTGAGCAACGTTCTCTTCGACGCTCGTATTTTCCCTCCGTTGCCTCGCCTCCACGGTCATCTCCATTGCTTCTTCTTCTTCCAGCGGCGGTGCCCGCGGACGCCGGCCTCCTTGATGCCGAGGTAGAACTCGCGGATGTCTTCCTTCTCGGCCAGCCGCTTGCACGTGTCTTCCATGACGATCCGCCCGGTCTCGAGCACGTAGCCGTAGTCCGCGGTGGCGAGCGCCATGTGCGCATTCTGCTCCACCAGCAGGATCGTGGTGCCGCGCTCGCGGTTGATGCGCACGATGATCCCGAAAATCTCGGTCGTGAGCTTGGGCGACAGGCCGAGGCTGGGCTCGTCCATGAGCATGACGCTCGGGCGCGAAAGCAGAGCACGCGCAATCGCGAGCATCTGCTGCTGGCCGCCCGAAAGCTGCCCGGCCTCCTGCTTCGAGCGCTCGCGCAGGATCGGGAAGTAGCCGTACACCGCCTCGATGTCCTTTGCGACGCCGTCGGCGTCCTTGCGCGTATAAGCGCCCATGCGCAGGTTGTCTTCAATCGACAGCAGCGGGAACACTTCGCGGCCCTCGGGCACGTGCCCGA
>CAZZDV010000161.1:0-8677 GCA_964652785.1 uncultured Bordetella sp. | reverse complement strand
TCCCGCACTGGATGCGGCGCCGGGCGCACCCTGCAATAGATTCTCCCCGCTCTTTAAAGGTTGCACCTGGCGTGCCTGCTCTTCGATAACGCCGGCTTCGCTGTACAGGCCTGCCTCCGCTTCGGTGGACGGCGCATCGAGTTCGGCCCCCGGCAATCCGCCTGAAGGAAGTTGCTCCGCTGATCCCGCGCCGCGTGTTTTCGCCGGTTTCCCTTCGAGCATGGTGACCGGCACCCCCTGGGGAAAGACAACCTCTCGTGCCTCGTCGGGCATCGAGATGCCATGTTTTTGAAAGGCGAGCTTCACCAGCCGGATCACCGACGAGCGTACTTTCAGCCAGCTGTGCTCGCGGCCGTTGAGCCAAAAGTAAACACGCAGGTTGACCGTCGCCTTACCGAGGCTGTCCGCGAGCACCGAGGGTTCGGGGTCGTTCAGCACGGCGGGATGGTCCTCCAGCACCTTGCGCGCGACCTCTTGAGCCGCGTTGATCGAGTCGTCGTAGCCGATGCCGACGACGAAATCCTCGCGCCGGTTGGCGTTGGTCGTGAAGTTGCGCAGGTTGCTCTTGTAAACGGTTGCGTTCGGAATCTGGACGATGGTGCCGTCGAGACTCATCAAGATGGTGGTGCGCACGTTGAGCTGTTGTGCGTACCCCGTCACACCCGCGACATCGATCAGGTCGCCCGTTTCGAACGGCCGTTGCATGCTGAGGAAGATACTGGCAAGAAAATTCTCCGTGATGTCGCGGAAAGCGATGCCCACGACCAGCCCGATCAACCCGGTGCCGCCGACCACCGTCAGGGCGAGCTGCGTCAGCCCGGAGACCCTGAGGACAATATAAATTCCGCACAGGAGAACCAGCACGCCTGCCCCACCGGAGATCACATTTCGAAGTAACCTCGCGCGTATCCGTCGCGAGAGCAACGCCTGGGCGCCTCGATTTGCCAGCATGCCGGCGCCCAATGAGAGCGCCAGGATCAGCAGTCCGAAAAAGATAATAGGAAGCGAACGGACGAACTCGCGCCACAGCCCCGATAGTCCGCTCCACGCGGGACCGAAATCCCAAACCGAGAGCTCGGTTACTTCCATCCGGTTGGCTACGGCGATCACGCCTTGCGTGTTGCGTGCGAGGTCGCCGGCCCATTTCTTCAGCTCGTCGGAGTCCGCACGACCGCTGAGGAACACGAGTCCTTCTTCGACGCGGACTTTTGGGCTGACGAACCACTCGGTCGCATCGAGGACTTTTTGTAGACGCCTGGCAATCTCTTCATCCCGTGCCAACGGGTTTATATCCACTTTCGTGGGCGCCGAGAGCTGCGCATTGTCAGGAACGGCGGGTTGGTTTGGTTGGCCGCCTTTGCCCATCGGCTCCTGTGCCACGACGCTCCCGGAAAGCACGCTCAGGAGGCACGCCAGCAACGCCGTCCGCACAGCCTTGAAATGCCGTCGGTGCGCGAATTGCCGCGCGGTCATGTCGGCCTCTCCCCCGCCATTGCACTCCGGTGAGTCTTCCCTTTTGACAACGCCTCGAATCCGGAGACAACATCGAACAGCTCCTCGTCGATGCCATTCTGGCGCACACGATGGAAACTCGATTCGAAACGCGCCAAGAGTCCATCGATGTTCTTGTCGGCGCGCTGCATGGCCGCCAGGCGGCTTGCATTCTCACTCGCCAGGGAAGCGGCGCACGCGCGGAACAGCGAAACGAAAAGATATTCACGGATGAGGGCCCTCATGGTCGCTCTGCCCCCTCCCACGATCTCTGGCAGATTTTTCGTTGGCCAGGACTGTTCGGCAAGGTTGCGATGCCATTCCTGGTCCAGCGGCAGCAGGCGCTGGCCGACCGGAGCATAGCTCCCTCCGGATTCGGGGCGATTGTAGAAGAGATACAACTCGGCGGCTGTATCGCGGCCATCGCGCCCCTGGCTTTCCACAAGGATTTGCCCGATCAAGGAGGGAATCGCCTGGATGGAGTTCGGCACGGCAAAGAGTCCCGCCGGTGACAGCCCCGCGTCGGCGAGGCGCGCGTGAACCCGTTCGCCGACGGCCCAGACTTGCGGCTTGCCAGGCAGTGCTGCGAGCGCCTTGATCGCGTACTCGGCAATGACATCGTTGAACTGGCCTACCAGACCCTGGTCGGATCCGAACACCACGGCACCGCTCGTGCCGGCATCGACATGTTCTTCTCGCGCCATTCCCGAGCCCATGGGGTCGCTTTCCCTGAAGCAGGCGCCCAGTCCTATTTCCACGGTCCGGTAATAGTCGGCAAGTGCGCTTACGGATTGCTCGTATTGCCCGATGCTGGATGCGGCCAGGGCTTTCATCGTGCGCACGACGGATTGGAGATCGCCGGCGCTGTCGATCTTCCGCCTCAGGCTCGACGTGGTGTCGGTCATGACTTTCCCTTGGCCTCAATCACGAAAGGGCACCAGTGCGTCGCGGGCCAATTCGACGATTAATTTTCGATCCCCGTCGCTCAGTTTGTCGGAAGTTTCGAATCGTGCGGCGACCTCCTTCGGAACCCGCCCCGCCGCCGCCCGCACGGCGTGCTCGGCGTCTGTCATCCGGTCAAGCGGTACTTCGTCAAAGAGCTTCGCCGTCAACGCCAGCAGAATGGTGATTTGCGCCGGCACGGCCACCGGAGTGAATTCCGCCTGCTTGAGACAGGCTCGAATACGTCGTCCATGTTCGATGGTCTGGCGAGTATTTTCGTCCAGACGGGCGCCGAACCGGGCAAAGGTCTCCAGCTCCTCGAATTGCGCGTAGGCCAGTTTGAGATCGCCCGCGACCGCGCGGTAGGCTGCGCGCTGCGCCTTGCCGCCGACGCGCGACACGGATTTGCCGACATCGACCGCGGGCAATACGCCCAATTCGAACAGCGCCGGCGAGAGATAGATCTGTCCGTCCGTGATGGAAATGAGGTTGGTCGGAATATAGGCGGAAATATCCTGCGCTTCGGTTTCGATGATGGGCAAGGCGGTAAGCGATCCGCCTCCGCGTTCCTCGCGCAGGTGGGTGGCACGCTCGAGCATCCTAGAATGGATGTAGAAAATATCGCCGGGGAACGCCTCGCGTCCGGGTGGCCGGCGCAACAACAGCGAAAGCTCGCGATAGGCGCGGGCGTGGTGCGTGAGATCGTCGTACACGATCAGCACGTCACGCCCCGTTTCCATGAAATGCTCCGCGATGCTGGTCGCGGCATACGGTGCAATGTAGGCGAGCCCCGGCGGCTCGTTGCCCTCGGTCACGACCACGACGGTGTAATCCATCGCGTCCTTGTCACGGAGGGTGGCCACGGCCTTTGCCACGGCAGAGGCTCGCTGGCCGATCGCGCAATAGATGCACAGAACGTCCTTGCCGCGCTGGTTCAGGATGGTATCGATCGCTATCGTCGATTTTCCGGTCTGCCGATCGCCCAGAATCAACTGCCGCTGGCCGCGCCCGATGGGAATGAGCGCGTCGACGACAACCAGGCCGGTCTGTAACGGTACGGCGACGGGCGCGCGATCCATGATCGCCGCGGCAGGACGTTCGATGGGCAGTCGCTCGCCGGCAGCCACCGGCCCGCGGCCATCCAGGGGCCGGCCGAGCGGATCGATCACGCGCCCCAGCAGCCCATCGCCCACGGCCACGTCCATTACCCGGCCGGTGCGCTCGACTTCGTCCCCGGCGCGCAGATGCCAGTATTCGCCAAGCAGCACAACGCCGATTTCGTCCTGATCGACATTGAACGCGATGCCGAATACGCCGCCGGGAAATTCGAGAAGCTCCTCGAACCCGGCATTCGGAAGGCCGGATACCGTCGCAATACCCGCCGAAACACTCACGATCGCGCCAACCTCGTGCGGCCTTAGTTGCGGCTGGAATGCGGACCGCGCCTCGCGGAGCGCGGCGAACGCGCCGTCCAGGACTCCCGGAAGTCCTTCGGTCTCTTCCTTCAATGTTCCAGCCCCTGCCTGGGTACGGAAGGAGGCCGCGCGGCTTTCGCCGCGGTTTCCACTTCCGACTCCGGCTGTGCCTTGTCCTCGAACTTCTTCCCGACTTCGGTTTTGGTGTCGAGTTGGTTCTTCTCTTTCAGAAGCTGCTGGACGCTTTTTCCCAGCGATTCGAGATAGGCGTCGATGCTCCATTCGAGCTTTTGGCTGCCCGCGGTGAGTTCGATTCCGCCGATCAGTTCCGGGGCGGTTTCGAAGCGGACCTGAATTTCCGCTGAGAATGTCTGGTTAATCGCGTCTTGAATGGCTGACTGTTGCTCCGGCGGCAGATCGAATGCGCTGCGCACGAGCGCAGGTCCGGTCGCCATCTCGAGTGCGTCCCCGAGGTCGGCCTTTGCTTTCTCATCCATCTCCCGCAAGCGACGGGTGAACACCTCGATCAGGCGTGCTTCCAGGCTTTCCGTAGCCAGATCCGCCAATGCCTTGCGCGCAATGTCGAACACCTCCTCGCCGGTTCGGCGGCGGATGGCCTGATTCAGGTTATGCGCGTCCCTGCTCAACGACTCCTGTCGCTTGGCGCCCAAGGCGTCCGCCGCCTGACGCGCGGCTTCGAGGAGCCGCTGGCGTTCGGTTTTCACCTCTTCGATCGCCTTGTTCAGGAGCGCGGTCCGCTGCCGATCCAGCTCCTCGTTCTTGTGCTGAAACTCGTCGCGTTCCTTTTGAGCCTCCGTCTTTTTCGCGTCGGCATCCGCGAGAGCCAGTGCGATCCGCTTCTCTCGCGCGTCGATGGCGTCGAGAATGGGCTGATACAGAAAGCGCTTCAACAGCCACACCAGAATAAGGAAGTTGAGTACCTGGGCGCCGACAGTGAACCAATCGATCAGCATGACTACTTCGCCGCGGTTTGGGCAATGACGTGATTCCAGAACGGATTTGCGAAAATGAGGATCATCGAAATCACGAAGCAGTAGATGGCCGTGGACTCGATCATCGCCAGCCCGACAAACAGTGTGCGCGTAATGGTGGCGGACGCGTCGGGCTGCTGGGCCAGCGAGGTCAGCGCCGTTGCGACCGCCCTGCCTTCGGCCAGCGCCGGGCCCATCGTGCCGAAACCGGTGGTGATACCCGCGATGACTATGGAAGCCACCGCAATAATGGTCATGCTGTCCATGAAGTGTCCTTTTGCATGAAGTGTCCTTTTGGCTCGTTGGTCGTGGTTTCAAGTCCCGGGCGCTGGTTCGGCCCCCGGGTCGTCCTTTGCCGCGGGCTTGCGAGTGCGCGTGGCGGCCGCGATGTAAACCGCGGCAAGAATGCTGAAGATGTAGGCTTGCACCATGCCCGTGAGCAATCCGAGCGCCGTCATGACGACCGGAAACACGAAGGGGGTAATCGAGAGCAGGATGGCAATGATCATCGCCCCGCTCATCATGTTGCCGAAAAGGCGGACCGCCAGAGCCAGCGTCCGCGACACTTCGCTGATGATGTTGAAGGGCAGCATCAGGACCGTCGGCTCCATGTAGGACTCGAGGTAGCCGGCCAGGCCGCGGTCCTCTATGCCAAACAGCGGCACAGCCACGAACACGCACAAGGCCAGAGCCACGGTGGTCGAGAGCGAACCGGTTGGTGTTTCGTAGCCTGGAATGACGGTGCAGAGACTGGCCGCGGCGACAAACAGGAAAAGTGTCCCCAGGAAACCAAGATACTTTTTCGGATTGCGCAGGCCGACTTCCCCGATCTGCTTTTCGATGCCGGTTACGACGATTTCCAGAAGATTCTGCCAGCGTGAGCGCTCCTGGCCCGTGGAAAGCCTGCGCGTGACGAGCATCGAACCGGCCGCCAAAACGAGCATCAGTGCCCATGTGTAAACAATGGTGGCGTTGAGTTTCAGGAACCCGTACTGCCAAAAGATTATTTCGTCCGGGCTAAGGCGCATGGCCGGTCTCCCGCCCCGGGCGGGCCGGGTTCTGTTCGCGGGTCCGCGTCAGCCAGGTCGCGACCTGGCGTGCCATGACGAATCCAACGAGACACGCCACCAGCCGCTCCCAATGACCGCCCCCGACGAAATAGAAGCCGGCAAGCGCAATGCTCACGCGCAGGAGCAGGCTGGCGGACAGCCACAGCACCGGCCGTCGGGAGGCAACGCCTTTGCGAACTGTCCACCAGAGACCGCCGAAGAAAGCTCCACCGAGTCCTCCGCCCGCGAGCCACGACAGCATCAATATCGGTGCCGATTCATTCATCGGCATTCTCCCCTTCGTCTCGCATGGCCTGTTCTTCCTTAGTGAGCCAATACCACGCATTGAAACAGCCGATCGTGAGCCCACCCACCAACAGAGCAAGGGTCCAGGAGTGCCCGCCCGGATACCGCTTGTCCAACCAAATTCCGAGTGCGGCGCCGAGGAGCGTCGGGACAACTACTGACCAGCCGACGAGCCCCATCATGCCGAGGCCAAACCAGACACCGGGTGTGGCGTTACGCCGCGCCCTGAGCTTGCGGGCCGCCTTTGCACCTATCTCCCCGGCAAAGGTCTCCCCCTGCCTTGTCTTTCTATCCGGCAACCCCTCATCCATTTCGAACTCTCGTGAGCCGACGCAAAAAACCCGCTTCCAGTTTCGCCATGACCTGTCTAGCGTCCTGCTCTTCCTGGTCGCGGGACAGAAAATCCTGAACTACCGCGCCGCGCAATTGAAGAAGATCCGTCCCCGCCCTGGCATGACGTACGGAAACGAACACGTCCTTGCCAGTCTTGATCAGCACGCCTTCATCCACCGCCACGAACACTTCCCCTTCCGATGCCATTTCGTAGATGAGGATCCCCGGCACGAGCGCCGCGACGCAATCGAGCCTGTGCGGCAGGAGGCCGAACGAGCCCTCGCGCGTTTCCGCCACGATGCGCGACACGCCGGTTTTGTCGGCAAAGATCTTGAAAGGGAGAAGAACCTTAAGGTTCATCGGAGGCTGCGACTGGTTCGTGCTTCGCTGCAGCGACCGGCGGCGGGGGCGGGAGCGCCCCGGCCAGATTCGGGTCTCCCTCGTTCACCGGTCGGCCGGACGCGGCCTTTGCCTTCGCTTCGTCGATCCTGCCGATCATGTAGAGCGCGCTCTCTGGAGCGTCCTTGAATTCGTCGCTCAGAATGCGCTCGCAGCCCTCCAGCGCGTCCGCGAGGCTGACGATCTTTCCCTCGAGGCCGGTGAATTGCTCGGTGGTAAAGAAAGGCTGGGTCAGAAATCGTTCCAGCCGGCGGGCCCGGGCGACCACGTTGCGATCCTCCGGCGAAAGCTGCTCGAGGCCGAGCATGGCGATGATGTCCTTCAGGTCGGCGTATTGCGCGAGCGTGCGCCGGATCTCCTTCGCCAGGGCGTAGTGGCGCTTTCCGACGATGCCCGGGGTGGTCATTTTGGAACTCGATTGGAGCGGATCGATGGCCGGGTAGAGCCCCTCGCCTGCTCTCTTGCGCGATAGCACGATGGAAGCCGAGAGGTGCGAGAACACGTGCACCGCCGCCGGATCAGTAAAATCGTCCGCGGGTACATACACCGCCTGGATCGAGGTGATTGCGCCGCTGCCGGTGTTGGCGATGCGTTCCTCCAATCCCGCCAGTTCGGTGCCCATCGTAGGCTGATAGCCCAGACGCGAAGGCATCTGTCCCATCAGGCCGGAGACTTCCATTCCGGCCTGGATGAAGCGGAAGACGTTGTCGATGAGCAGCAGCACATCGCGGTGCTCGTCGTCCCGGAAGTACTCGGCCATCGTGAGGGCGGCATGGCCCACCCGGAAGCGGCTGCCTGGCGGCTCGTTCATCTGGCCGAAGACCATGACCATGTCGCGCAACACACCGGCTTTTTTCATATCGCGGTAGAGTTCCTCGCCTTCGCGGCACCGCTCTCCGATTCCGCAGAATATGCTCACCCCTTTCTGGCTGCCGATCATGTTGTGTATCAGCTCCGTCAGCAGCACGGTCTTGCCAACGCCAGCGCCACCGAACAGGCCCGCCTTGCCGCCACGCTCCAGCGGGACGAGCACATCGATCGCCTTGATGCCTGTTTCGAATATCTCGGATTGGGTGGAGCGTTCTGACAATGGCGGTGGTGCGCGATGGACGCTACGCCATTCGAGGTCCGACGGCGCCGGCTGGCGGTCGATGGCGTTGCCGAAAACGTCGAACATCCGCGCGCGTATGCCTTTGCCCACCGGCGCCTTCAGCGGCCCGCCCGTGTTCTCCACCGGCATTCCCCGGGCGAGTCCTTGCGTGGGCGTCAACGCTATCCCGCGCACGTGATGTGAATCTCTGTGCGCCAGCACCTCGATCACGATTCGACCCGCGTCTCCCGCACGCAGCACCGTGTAGATGGGAGGTAATGGACCATTGAAACGTATGTCCACGACACTGCCGCGCACGGAGACGACCGCGCCGATGCCGCAGGAATCCACCCCGAGTGCGCGACCGGTCATTTCATCACCTGCTGCATCATCGCCAGCTGCGGATCTCCGGCAAATCTTCGTCTTGCTGGTCGATGTGGCGATAATCCGATCAGGGTTAAATGAAAGTATTGCCTTCGCTATTGGACACAGCACACTTCGGCACAGTCCGCCTGACCCATTGCGAGGCTATCTTTATGGGCGCGACGGTTCTTGTCGTCTGTACGACACCCCGCATAGTGTTTCCAAGGGTTGCGGGTAAGCAACCCGTAGGTCGCGCCGAGAACCACGCCGAAAACAAGGTGCATCATCAGCGTCATG
>CAZZDV010000160.1:4588-8796 GCA_964652785.1 uncultured Bordetella sp. | reverse complement strand
CTAGTTCAGCTCGGCTTTTTCGAGCGTGTAGCCCAGGCC
The DNA here is from genome assembly GCA_964652785.1 of uncultured Bordetella sp. Classification (GTDB taxonomy): domain Bacteria; phylum Pseudomonadota; class Gammaproteobacteria; order Burkholderiales; family SG8-39; genus SZAS-79. Next base: position 8,757 of record CAZZDV010000160.1, on the reverse strand, counting down.
GCGCACCGTCAGGATCTTTATGCCGCCGCATTCGAGTTTCCGGCGCAGCCGGTGCACGTAGACCTCGATCGCGTTCGACGAAACCTCCTGGCCCCATTCGCACAGGTGATCGACGAGCTGGTTCTTCGATACGAAGCCCCCCGGGCGCCGCAGGAGGATTTCGAGCAGGCCCAGCTCGCGCGCCGAGAGATCGATGGGCTCCCCGCGGACATGCGCCGTGCGCCCGACCTGGTCGTACGTGAGCGTGCCATGCCTGAGCAGCGTGGGCCCGCCCGCCATTCCGCGTCGCGTGAGCGCCCGCACACGCGCCTCCAGCTCGGCCAGCTCGAAAGGTTTGGCGATGTAGTCGTCGGCGCCCTGGTCCAGCCCGTAGACGCAGTCCTTGACGCCATCGAGCGCGGTCAGGATGAGCACCGGCAGGTGCGAGTCCTTCGCACGCAGGCACTTGAGCACGTCCAGGCCGGATTTTTTCGGCAGGCCGATGTCCAGGATGAGCAGGTCGAACTGGTTGGTCTGCAGCGCCGAGTCGGCCTCCAGCCCGTTCTGCACCCAATCGACGGCATAGCCCGCGTGACGCAACGCGTACTGCACGCCGCCGGCAAGGGTGGGATCGTCTTCCGCGATGAGTATGCGCATGTCTCCTCCGACTTGGCGCTCTCGAGAGTCTTGTGTTCGGGTCCAGTGTAGCAAAGGTGGCTTGCCGCGGGCGCGGCGCGTCCTGTAGCATCGTTCGCAGGGAGGAGGGCCATGGGCAATCCGGAGGCAAAAGGGCAGCGCCTTGCCGCGTTGTGCATGCTCGGCGCCCTGCTGTTCAACTTTCCGGTTCTCGCGCTGTTCAACGTGTCCGGCGCCCTCTTTGGGGTACCCGTCCTGTACTCGTACCTCTTCATCGCCTGGGCGTTGCTGATTGCAATGATGGCCCTGATGTCCGAATCGGACGGCTGAGCAAGCGCCCGGGCCCAAATGCTGCAGGGTCCGGTAATAATCTTCGTTTCGTTTGCCTACCTGGGCCTGCTGTTCGCCATCGCGTATTACGCGGACAAGCGCGCCGATGCCGGCCGGTCGGTCATAGCAAGCCCGTACATCTACAGCCTTTCACTCGGCGTCTATGCCACGGCATGGACTTTCTACGGAAGTGTCGGGCGCGCGGCTGTCGACGGGGTGGGGTTCATGCCGATCTACCTCGGGCCGACGCTGATGATCGCCCTGTGGTGGGTGGTGATGAGGAAGATCATCCGGATTTCGAAGCAGAACCGCATCACGTCGCTGGCGGACTTCATCGCCTCGCGCTACGGCAAGAGCGCGCTCCTCGGCGGGCTGGTCACGGTCATCGCGGTGATCGGGATCGTTCCCTACATTTCCCTGCAGCTCAAGGCCGTCTCGAGCAGCTTCACCATCCTCGTGCAGTTTCCCGAGGTGGTGATGCCGGCGACGCTCGGCGCGGGGCCGCTGCTGGAGGACACGGCCTTGTGGGTTGCAGTCATCCTCGCGGCGTTCACCATCCTGTTCGGCACGCGCCATCTCGACGCCGCCGAGCATCACGAAGGCATGGTCGCGGCGATCGCCTTCGAATCCCTCGTCAAGCTGCTTGCTTTCCTCGCCGTCGGCGTCTTTGTCACCTTTGGCATGTATCAGGGGTTCGGCGACCTGTTCGAGCGCGCGGCCGCCGAACCGCGGCTCAAGGCACTGATGACGCCGTTCGAAGGCGTCGCCGGCAGCTATTCGACCTGGGTGTGGCTGACGATTCTCTCGATGTTCGCGATCATGTTCCTGCCGCGCCAGTTCCAGGTCGCGGTGATCGAGAACGTGGACGAAAAGCACCTCAAGAAGGCGATCTGGCTGTTTCCGCTCTACATGCTTGCGATCAACGTGTTCGTTCTTCCGTTGGCCTTCGGCGGCCTGCTGCGCTTTCCGGATGGCGGCGTCGATGCGGACACCTTCGTACTTACCCTGCCGATGGCCGAGAAGCAGGAGCTGCTTGCGCTGCTGGTGTTCATCGGAGGATTGTCGGCCGCCACCGGGATGGTGATCGTGGAGACCATCGCCCTGTCAACGATGGTGTGCAACGACTTGGTCATGCCGGTGCTGCTCCGGCTGCGCGGATTGCGCCTCACTGAGCGCAAGGACCTCACGGCCTTGCTGCTCGGGATCAGGCGCGGGGCGATCCTCGCGATCCTCCTGCTCGGTTACCTGTATTTCCGGCTCGCAGGAGAGGCTTATGCCCTTGTGTCCACGGGCCTGATTTCGTTTGCGGCGGTCGCCCAATTTGCGCCGGCATTCCTTGGCGGTATTTTCTGGAAAGGCGGCACTCGCGCGGGCGCCCTTGCCGGACTGCTGGGAGGCTCGGCAGTCTGGTTCTACACGCTCCTGATGCCGGCGTTTGCCCGCTCCGGCTGGCTGCCCATCGGGCTGCTCGAGAACGGCCCCTTCGGCATCGAATTGCTCAGGCCCCTGCAGCTCTTCGGCCTGACCGGCCTCGACCAGATCACGCACGCAATGATCTGGAGCATGATCGTCAATTGCGGCGCTTACGTGGCCGTTTCGCTCATCGGCCCGCAGAGCGCCGACGAGCACCGGCAGGCCAGCCTGTTCGTCGATGTTTTCGGCCGCACCGGAGAAGCGGGCGGCGCGCGCTTCTGGCGGGGCACGGCCTCCGTGCCGGACCTTTACGACGTGCTGGCGCGTTTTCAGGGCACCGCGGCCGCCGACGAGGCGTTCGCGGACTATGCGCGAGCGCGAGGCATAAAGTGGCCGGCCGATGCGCTGGTCGCGGATGCCGATTTCGTGCATTACGTCGAAGTCCAGCTTGCGGGCGCAATCGGATCCGCCTCGGCGCGCATCATGATCGCTTCCGTGGTGACAGAAGAGGCGCTGACTGTCGCCGAGGTGCGCGAGATCCTCGACGAGGCATCCCAGGTGGTTGCCTACAGCCACCAGCTCGAGCAGAAATCACACGAACTCGAGGCCGCCACGGCCGACTTGCGCGAAGCGAACGATCGCCTGAAGGAGCTCGACCGCCTGAAGGACGACTTCGTGTCCACCGTCACGCACGAGCTTCGCACGCCGCTCACTTCGATCCGCGCCTTTTCCGAGATGCTGCGCGACGATCCGGGCATGGCCGTCGCGCAGCGCGCGAAGTTCGTGGACATCATCACGCGCGAGACCGAGCGCCTCAGCCGCCTGATCAACCAGGTGCTCGACTTGTCGAAGATCGAGTCGGGCAAGAGCGAGTGGAACGAATCGCCGATCCACATGGAGGAGGTCGTGTGCGACGCGGTTGCCGGAATGGGACAGCTGTTCGAGGAAAAGAACATCAAGATCGAGCTGAAGATCGCAAGCGACGTGCCGCCGGTCCTCGGCGATGTGGACAGGATCATTCAGGTTCTTCTCAACCTGCTTTCGAACGCGGTGAAATTTTGCGATGCGGCAAAGGGCCGCATCGAGATTGCGCTTGCGCAGGACGGCGGGTGCCTGCGCGTGGCGGTGACCGACAATGGTCCGGGGGTGAAGTCGGGCGATCGCGAGATTATTTTCGAGAAATTCCGGCAGGCCGGAGATACGTTGACGGAAAAGCCGCATGGCACCGGCCTCGGACTGCCCATCAGCCGCCACATCATCGAGCACCACGGGGGACGCCTCTGGGTGGAAGGCGGCCTGGACGGGCATTCGGTGAGCGGTGCGCGCTTCGTATTCACCTTGCCGCTGGCAGTGGCGAGGCCCGCATGAGCCGGGAGTGCGCAACTTGAAAACTGTGCTGATCGCCGATGACGAGCCCAACATCGTCACCGCGCTCGAGTACCTGATGGAGAGCAGCGGGTACCGCGTATTGATCGCTTGCAATGGGGAGGAGGCCCTGCGGCAAGTCGCCGCGCACCTGCCCGACCTGGTGCTCCTCGACGTGATGATGCCGGTCGTCAGCGGGTATCGAGTGTGCGAGAGGATGCGCGAGCGGCCGGAGTGGCGGCATATCAAGATCGTCATGCTGACCGCAAAAGGGCGTGACGTCGAAGTCGCCAAAGGCTTGTCCGCCGGGGCCGACCTCTATGTGACCAAGCCGTTCTCTACGCGGGACCTGCTTTCCAAGGTAAGGGGGTTGATCCAAGGACAAATCCAGTCGAGACAAGGGGGGTGAAGCAAGGGGGGTGAAGCCGTGAACCAGAAGGTCAAGC
>CAZZDV010000160.1:0-4488 GCA_964652785.1 uncultured Bordetella sp. | reverse complement strand
AGCGTTGCACATTGCGGTGCAGCATTGAATCAACGCACCGACTGGTGTAATTGACGTGTAAGTTTCGTCACACAATATCCGCTGGGTCGTCGTCAAAAAAACGGGGAGGAGTAGATGGAACTCACAGAAAAGCACCAGGAATACTGGCGCAGAAACCTCAAGATCACCGGCATCCTGCTGCTGATCTGGTTCATCGTAACGTTCGTCGAGGCCTGGTTTGCACGAGACCTGAACAACATCACGTTCTTCGGCTTCCCCTTGGGGTTCTACATGTCGGCGCAGGGCTCGCTCGCCATTTACGTGGCCATCATCGGGTACTACGCGTGGTACATGGGCAAGCTCGACAAGGAATACAACGTGAATGAGGGAGACCTCGAATGAGCACCCAGACCTTCTCGCACTCGAGCTTCAAGAGCCAGCTCAAGAAGTACTACAGCTTCTACACCGGAGGCTTTCTCGCCTTCGTGATCCTGCTCGCGATCGCCGAGCAGATGGGCATGTCGCGCCAGTGGATCGGCTACTGGTTCCTGTTCGCGACCATCGCCCTGTACGCGGGCATCGGGATCATGAGCCGCACGGCCGAGGTGTCCGAGTACTACGTCGCGGGCCGCAGGGTACCGGCGTTCTTCAACGGCATGGCCACCGGCGCCGACTGGATGAGCGCGGCTTCCTTCATCGGCATGGCCGGCACGCTCTTCCTGTCCGGCTACGACGGCCTCGCGTGGGTCATGGGATGGACCGGCGGCTATTGCCTGGTGGCCCTGTTCCTCGCGCCGTACCTGCGCAAGTTCGGTCAGTTCACGATCCCCGATTTTCTCGCCGAGCGCTATGGCGGAAATATCGTGCGGACCATCGGCATCATCGCGGCGATTACCTGCTCGTTCGTCTACGTCGTTGCCCAGATCTACGGCGTGGGCCTCATTACCAGCCGGTTCACGGGCCTGGAGTTCGGTGTCGGCGTGTTCGTCGGCTTGTCCGGCATCCTCGTGTGCTCGATGCTGGGCGGCATGAAGGCGGTCACCTGGACACAGGTGGCGCAGTACATCATCCTCATCATCGCGTACTTGACGCCCGTGGTTTGGCTCGGCGTGAAACATACCGGCATTCCCGTGCCGCAGATCGCCTACGGCTACACGCTGCAGAAAGTAACCGAGCTCGAGAAGAAGATCACCGCGGATCCGAAGGAGCAGGAGGTCCGCAAGATCTTTGCGGATCGCTCCGCAGCAGGCAAGGCCGCATTGGCTGCGCCGGACAAGGCCTACGCCGAAGGCAAGACGAAGGCCGAGCAGAACGTGGCGACCCTCAAGAGCTCCAATGCGGCTCCAGAGAAAATCGCGGAAGCCGAGAAGGCGCTGGCCTCCTATCCCAAGGACGCGGCTGCGGCAAAGGCCGGCTACACGCGCGAATCGAACCTTGCCGCGCGCGCCGCACCGCCTCGACCGCATGCCACGGCGTTCCCGGGCAAGGACGAAGCCGCACGCGATACCGCGCGCCTGAATTTCCTCGGCATCGTGTTCTGCATGATGTTCGGGACTGCGGCGCTGCCGCACATCCTGATGCGCTACTACACCACGCCGAGCGTGCAGCAGGCACGGGTGTCGGTGTTCTGGTCGCTGTTCTTCATCTTCCTGCTGTACTTCACGGCCCCCTGCCTGGCGGTGCTCGCCAAGTACGACATGTTCACCAACCTGGTCGGAAGCTCGTTTGCTTCGCTTCCAGCCTGGGCGGCGGCCTGGGCGAAGGTGGACCCCGCTTTGCTGAACATTACCGACATCAACAAGGACGGTATTGTGCAGTGGGCTGAGGTGGTGATCGGCGGCGACCTCATCGTGCTGGCGACTCCCGAGATCGCAGGCCTGCCGTACGTCGTTTCCGGCCTCGTGGCGGCAGGTGGGCTTGCTGCAGCGCTCTCGACTGCCGACGGCCTGCTCCTGACCATCGCCAACGCGCTCTCGCATGACCTGTACTACAAGATGATCGACCCGAATGCTTCCACAACGAAGCGCGTGACGATCTCGAAGGTCCTGCTCGTCGTGGTTGCGATCATTGCGGCGTACGTGACCTCCCTCAAGCCTGGAGACATCCTGTTCCTGGTGGGTGCCGCGTTCTCGCTGGCCGCATCGGCATTCTTCCCGCCCCTTGTACTGGGCGTGTTCTGGAAGCGCGCCAACAAGTGGGGTGCCATCGTCGGCATGATCGCGGGCCTGAGCGTGTGCATCTACTACATGATGCGCACCTACCCGTTCTTCACCAACATGGGCGTGCCCAAGATGGACCTGTGGTTCGGGTTGAACCCGGTCTCGGCCGGCGTATTCGGGCTGCCCGTGGGCCTGCTGACGATCATCATCGTCAGCTGGCTCACCGCGCCTCCGCCCAAAGATGTGCAGGAACTGGTGGAGCACGTGCGCTACCCGAACCTCGTTGGCGACTCGGTGGTGAGCGAAGCCAGGTAACAGGTTCACCGCTTAAGACAAAGCCCGCTTCGGCGGGCTTTGTCTTTGCGGGTCCGCGGTCAGACCATGAGGTCTTTAACGAGGTGGGTGAGGTCGCTGCGTCCCGCATCCTGGATCAGTCTGCGCGTCATGCGCGGGTCGAATCGAAGAAGATGCATCGCGACCTCCGTGACCTTTTCGGGATTTCGCAGCGTGTGGTAGGCCATGCCGAGCTGGTACCAGGCATGCGGATTCATCGGCTGCAGGGTTGCGGCCTCTTGCAGGGCCGCGGCCGCTTCCTGGTGCCGGCCGAGGTGCGCCTGGGCAAGGCCCAGACCGTACCAGGCGCGATCCAGCGCGGGTTTGAGGCGGGTCGCCTTCTGGAAGGACTTGACGGCCTTTTCGTATTCGCCGCGCTTGTCGAATGTGTAGCCGAGGTTGAAGTGCGCGACTGCATTTTCCGGATCCGCGCGGAGCGTCTCGCTGAAATAAGGTTCGGCCTCACCAAATCGCCCGAGAGCGGAGAGGAGGTAGGCAATGCGGTTGGAGGCCCGATGAAAACCGGGCTCTGCGCGCAACGCCGATTTGTAAGACTCGATCGCCCCGGGGCCTCGCCCGAGTGCCTCGAGCGAACGGCCGACGATGTAGTATCTCCAGTGTTCCATTGATTTTTTTCCGGATCGATCGATGTACGAGATTATCGTAGTTCTGAAGGCCCTGACCGAAGTCGCGGGGGTGGCGATGCTAGGACAAGGAATTCTTTACGTGCTGGCGGGCTCGAAGCGCAACGAAAACGCGATTTACGGCATTTTCAAGACGATAACGTCTCCAGTCATGAAGGCCGCTCGCTGGATCACTCCCAAGATCGTGCTCGATCAGCATCTGGGACTGGTGGCTTTCCTGCTGCTGGTGCTTTTCTGGTTCGGCCTCACTGTAATGAAAATCCGGATCGTCCTGGAAAACGCCCCTCGCGCGGCGGGCTGATCCGGCTTTGCGGTAAAATCCGCCCGCCGCGGAGAGATGGCCGAGCGGCTGAAGGCGCACGCTTGGAAAGCGTGTATACGCTAATCACGTATCAAGGGTTCGAATCCCTTTCTCTCCGCCAAATGCTCCCGCGCTGATTTTGCCGCCATCAAGATCAAGCTGCCACTCCGATGGCAACATTTCACCTGGTTCGCCGCTCTGGACGCGGGGTTGACCTGAAAAATGGCAGTATTTCAATACTCTCTTGAACACGATCGAGTTCCAGAACTCGAACGAAAATATCGCGCCCCTCGAGCAATCCAAGAGTTGCTGAGCAATGGCGTAGGTGATGCTGTTCGAGCGTGCAAGGTACAATCCATTCGCGTGGCGCTAACAAGCCGCGCGGAGGCCACGCACGATGATGGAAACTTGGGATCGGCTCAGTTCGTTGGATATGGACTTCGCTTTTCTGCTGGCTCTGCCCTTCGTCATCGGGCTCTTTGGGCTCGCGAGAGAGGCTCTCGGGTCAAGGGCGAATCAGGTGGCGGCCAGCCACGGCTGAACTGACCGACCGGATGATCGATGGACGAAGCGGGGAGGATTGACATGCGGCTTGGTGTCGTCTCTTTTTGCGTGCTGCTCGCCTTCTGGCTCGTACTTTCCGGGTATTTCACCACTTTCCTCGTGCTCTCCGGGGTGGGCTCCGGGGTGGCCGTGGTGCTGCTCGCGCGACGGATGGAGGTGGTGGATCGCGAAGGCATCCCGCTCGAATACTGGCGCGCCGTCTTCTCGTATTGGCCGTGGCTGGCCTGGGCTGGAGCGAGCACGCCGACTTCTCCAGACATGATGGGCTTCTGGACATTGAGGAAGGTGCAGCGCAGCCCTGCCCCGTCACCACCAATCAGCGCAGCCCAGCGCACCGCCGCCTGAGAATGCTCGGATCCATCTACCGCAACGAGAAAGTGAAGCAGTTCGGTCCTTTCAGGGATCATTCTTATCCTCATGAGGTAAGCCGAATCACGACACCCCTTCGATGGTCCATGAACATCTCCGAGAAATCGCGATGTTCGACGAAGTACCCGAATATCAGCAG
>CAZZDV010000159.1:4191-8801 GCA_964652785.1 uncultured Bordetella sp. | reverse complement strand
GCGACGAACGAACGCTTGGTCGTCGTCACCGCGAGCGCCTTGAGCTTGCCGCTCTTCGCGGGCGGATAGGCCGTGGTCATGTTCTCGAAGCTCATGCTGATCGTCCCCGCGAGCAGGTCCGGGATCATCGGGCCGCTGCCCTTGTAGGGGATGTGCTGCATCTGCACGCCGGCCATCGTCTTGAAGAGCTCGCCCGACATGTGCTGCGAAGTGCCGTTCCCCGCGGAGCCGAACGAATGCTTGTTCGGGTTCGCCTTGAGCAGCGTGATCAGCTCCGCCACCGTGCTCACGTTCAGGCTCGGGTGCACGACCAGCATGTTCGGCAGCGTGGCGAGCATCGTGATCGGCGTGAAATCCTTGAGCGGATCGTAGGGCAGCTTCGAATACAGCGAGACGTTGATCGCGTGCGAGCTGATGGTGCCGCCGCCGAAGGTGTAGCCGTCCGGCGCGGCCTTTGCGAGCAGTTCCACGCCGAGCGCGCCCGCGGCGCCGGGACGGTTCTCGACCACTACCGGCTGGCCGAGGGCTTCGGCGAGCTTGGCGCCGATCATGCGTCCGAGAATGTCGGTGGTGCCGCCGGCGGCGAACGGCACGATGTAGCGGATGGGCTTGTTCGGCCACGCCTGCGCATGCGGGATCGCGGCTGCGAGCACGAGCGCAGCGAGGATTTGCTTGATCTTCATTGTTTGTCTCCGTCCTTTTTTGTCTGTTTTGAGCGCAGAAGCACGCGGCGATTCTAACCTTGCCGCAAGCTTGCGAACCCCCGGCTCCCCGGAGCTGCCGAACGTCGATTGATCCGATGGCAGCATTTTGACTGGAGAGCCAATAGCAGCGCGGGTACAGTCAAGATATTGGCAGTATTGGTGCGTCCTGGACCGATCTCCCGGTCAGGCCGGAAGATCGCCCTCAGCGGTCCTCGGGGTTGGAGACGAATCCGATGCGGGTGAGGCCGGCCTTCGACGCATCGGCCAGCAGCGTGGCCACTTTGCCGTAAGCCGCAGTCGCGTCGCCGCGAATGTGCACTTCCGGCTGCGGCGCCTGCCTGGCCGCGGCCTGCATGCGCGAGCGCCACGCGTCGCGCTCGAGTGCTTCACCGTTCCAGTACACGCCGCCTTTGGCGTCGACCGCGAGCTGGATGTTCTCCGGCTTGGTGAGGTTGGGGGTGCTCGAAGCTTTGGGAAGGTCGATCTTCACCGAATGCGTGAGCAGCGGCGCGGTGATGATGAAGATGACCAGCAGGACCAGCATCACGTCGATCAGCGGGACCATGTTGATCTCCGCCATCGGAGCGCTGTTTTGCTGACGGTTGAAGTCGCCGAAGGCCATCTCAGGCGCCCTTGTGTGACGCAAGGCCCGCGGGCGCGGGCTTCAGGGGCACGACGGCGCCCATTTCGGCCATGTGCGCGCCGGTGGTCAGCACGGCATAGAGGTCGTGCGCAAAGGCGTCGAGGGCGGCAAGGACGACGCGATTGGCGCGCACGATGGCGTTGTAGGCAAGCACGGCGGGGATCGCCACGGCGAGGCCGAGCGCCGTCATGATCAGCGCTTCGCCCACGGGTCCCGCGACCTTGTCCAGCGTGCCCTGGCCGGAGAGCCCGATCGCAACCAGCGCGTGGTACACGCCCCACACCGTGCCGAAGAGGCCGAGGAAGGGCGCGGTCGAACCCACCGACGCGAGGATCGTCAGCCCCGATTCGAGGCGGGAGGTGTCCTCGTCGATCACCCGGCGCATCGCACGCGTGAGGAATTCGGCCGGGGAGCCGGCCTCGTCCAGCTTGTTCACGCCGTGCCGCAGGTGGTGGCGCGAAGCGCTGATCGCGTGCCACGCAAGGTGCGAGAACGGCTCCTCGGGATGCTTCTCGCTGATCTGCTTCTCGACCGCGCCGAGCGAAGGCGCGTTCCAGAAAGCCTCGAGGAACCGCGCGCTCTTCCTGCGCTCGAGGACGAGCGTGACGGCCTTGGTCACGATGAGGTACCAGGTGGCGATCGACATCAGCAGAAGGATCGCGAGGATCGTTTTGCCGACGCTATCGGTTTGGGCGAGAAAGTTCGCGAAGCCTGCGGCGTGATTGGGGTCCATGGGGGTTCAGCCTTCGAGTCGGAAAGAAAGGGGGATCAGCACCCATGCGGCTACCGGTTGCGGGCCGCGCCTGGCGGGCACGAACTTCCAGCGGCGCACAGTCTCGCGCGCGGCGTCGTCGAGGCGCGCGAAGCCGCTGGAGGTGCGCACCTCGATTTCCTCGGCGCTGCCGCTGGTATTGACGAGCACACGCAGGATCACGCGGCCCTGCTCACCGTTGCGGCGCGCGACCGATGGGTAGGGCGGTGCGGGGTTGTCGAGGTAGTCGGCATTGAAGATGGGCTGGGTGACGGGCAGCGGTGCCGAGGCGGAGGCCGGCGGCCCGGGCGGCGCGAAGACTTCGGCTGGCGCGGGCGGCACGAGAGCAGGCGGGGGCGCGACGATCGGAGAGGGCGCATCGGCCGGCGCGGTCAGGATCGGCGGCGGCTCGACCCTGCGCTCGACCTGCTTGAGCGCAGGTTTGGGTTTCGGCAGTTCCACCGGCGGCTCGGGCTTGGGCTTTTCGATCTTGGGCGGCGCGATGAATTCGACCATGATCGGCGCAGGGGCGAGCAGCGCCTGCCGGGCTGGTTCATAGGAAAGCAGGAAGGCGGCTACGGCCACATGCAACGCCACGGCGACGATCGCACCGGCACGGCCGGGACCGGGTGCGCGTGAGGTGATGAAGCGGGAGTGGGTCACGGCGGCCAAGGGGGGGTGTCTCTTTGTAGTCTCATCCGGTTGGATCGGTCCCAGGCGCCGAAGTTGCGCGCTACCGCCAAGGACCGTACCCGGCCGCTCTACGCTGTCAGGATCAGTTTGTCGTTCTGCGCCAGCCGCAGACAGCCTTGGCGGGAGTGTCTGCTAACTTCAAATGTGGTTACCCCCCGTCAGGGCATGCGCAAGCCTTTGCACGGGTCTTCGCGCTCGGCCCTGGAAGTAAACCAGACCAGGTCGAAGAGCCCCCTGTAACGCTCGAATGTGTTCCGGCCTGCTGGGTCGACTTCCACGAACGCAATACTCAATAGGTTGCCGCGCAATTCGGGCGCCAAATACGAAGGCACACCGCGGTCACGCCGAGCGTGTCCCGACCCCGCAATCAGGACTGCGCCCGAGAGGCCGGTCGCTGCAAGGACCCGCGCCATCTGCGCGTCGCGCGCACGCTGCGCTTCGATCATTCCTGCAAGGACTGGAGGCGAAGGCCGCAAGCCGCAATGGCCTTCGACGATGTCTTTCTCGAGTGCCGCGTGGAGTTCGGGGGTAAGAGGCGGCAAGCCTTCCGCGGGGCGCCCGGATCGCATCAAAGTGCGCGCATCTGCGCGCGAAAGATTGGCCGCGAGGATCGGGAGCCCGCGCGATGCGGCCGTGGCGACCAGAGGCTTGTACTCCGGCCATCGCCATCCCTTGCGGTCGAAGCGGCCGGCCTCCGCGAGGCTCTCGGCATCGCGGAGGCCGCGTGCTCGCGCCGCGTCCAGCGAGGGCTGGTGCTCGCGATCGAACTGCTCCATCGCGAGCGCCGGCGTGCGTCCCGCGCGCAGAAGGGATTCGAAGATCTCCGCCTGCAGGCGCTGATGCTCCGGGTTGTCGTGGGTTTCGCCAAGAACCACGAATCGAGAATCGCGCGCGCGCCGCATGAGCTCGTCGCGCGAGATGAAGCGGTCTGCGCGCAGGTCGAAGATGCGTCCCGCAAGCGGTTCTGCGTCGGGAAACCCGGCGCGATCGGCTGGAGAAAACAAACCGTTCGTGCACGCGGAAGTCAGCGCGCAGAATGACGCAAGAAACACAATCCGCCGCAGAGATGCGTGAGCCTGCAGTGGCGAACCTTACTTGTCCAGCGGCGTGTCCAAGCCGCGCTTTGGTTTACTTTGCCTCAATTGCTCGGAGAGTCGAACAATCTGTTGCGGGATCTTCGATCGGACAAAGTCGCGCACCTCCTGCGCAAAAGCCCCGGCCTTCTGCATCTCGCCTGTTTCGACATAGTCCTCTTCGCTGTCTCCCGGATACCGGTAGCGGGTCGAAAACTTTGTCATTTCGGGCGCGAAATCGGCGAACTGATGGAACGCGTTGTCGTGCACGGCGCATTTCAGCACCAGACCGGCGATATCGCGGGTTTTCCTGATCTCTTCGCCCTTCAGCGCGAGATAGGCTTTCAAATACTTTTCGGTCGATTGATGAAATTCGAACACCGCGTTTTCCTCGGACAACGAATGTTTGCCCTCTTCGAGGTCGCGCTCGGCGAACATGATCCAACGCGCGATGTTACGTTCGTTCATTCAGCACCACGTTCAACTCGAACACCATGCCGAGGGCTTGCGCGAGTTTCAGCGCGCTCGACAGCCGGGTGTCGGGCGCGTCGCGAGGAAGGTCGCGTTCGGGTGGCGGGAGCCAGGCAGGCGAGCAGGCCGCGAGCAGCGCGACTCGCCGACGCGCGTCCGGGTGGGGCGTGGGGTTAGAAGGCGCTATTTGGCGCGGCGCGCAGCGTCAAGGGCAACACCGACAATGACGAGCACGACGGCAAACATGACGACGGCGGCGAGAGTTTCCATGGCTA
>CAZZDV010000159.1:2734-4091 GCA_964652785.1 uncultured Bordetella sp. | reverse complement strand
CGGCGACCGCGCCTTCTGGTTTTGGTGAACGGCGCTCGCCGTGGGTAAAGCCGCCTTTCATGCGGCGCAGGCCCTCGCAGGCCCTCGGCGATCAGCGTCAGTCAGTATCCAGTCCGCCGCGCGCTCGGCGATCATCACCGTCGGCGCATTCGTGTTTCCCGAAGGCACCCAGGGCATGACGGACGCGTCGGCCACGCGCAAACCGGCCACGCCGTGCACGCGCAGATGCGAATCCACGACGGCCGCCGGTCCAGTGCCCATCCTGCAAGTGCCGGCCGGGTGATAGACGGAATTCCCGGTGCGGCGCGCATAGTCGAGGAGTGCCTCTCCGGCGCGGTGGCGTACATCCAGTTGTAGCGCGCGTCCCCGAAGAGCTTTGCATAACCGATGGGCACCTTGATCCATGGGCTGGAATCCTCGCCGCCGGCTTCGAGGAGCAGTACCCGGTGCTTGCCGTTTTCGGAAAGCCTCGCCGCAAGCACGCAGCCGGCGGTGCCCGCGCCGACGATGATGAAGTCGAATTCGGCGTTCGATTGCATTAATGGGCCTCTCGTACTACAATAGTGTCCTACATTTGAAGGAGCGCGCCATGCCGACTAGCGTACGCCTGGACGTCAAAACCGAACGTACACTCGAGCGGCTTGCCCGAAAAATGGACGCGAGCAAGTCTGCGGTGCTACGGCAAGCCGTGGATGCCCTGGCGCGGCAATCGCTTCAAGTCGACAGGGCCGGAAGCCTGTACGAGCGCGCGCAAGATCTGATCGGGTGTGTTTCCGGAGGGACGCCAGACCTATCCACCCGCACCGGCGCAGGTTTCCGGCGCATGCTGGCCGAAAAGGGCAATCGATAGACGTGGTACTTGTCGACGCGGGGCCGCTGGTCGCATTGATCAACGCCGCCGACCGCCATCACGGGCGGTGCACCAGCGTGTTGCGAACGCTCGACGAACCGCTGGTCACGGTGTGGCCGGCGTACACCGAGGCCATGTATTTGCTCGGCTTCTCATGGCGCGCGCAGGACGCGCTGTGGGAACTCGTGGACCGTGAGGTGATCGGCCTCCTGCACCTGGATGCCGGCATTCATCGCCGTATCCGCGAACTGATGAAGAAGTACCGCGATCTTCCCATGGATCTTGCCGACGCCGCGCTCGTCAGCGTTGCCGAGCGGGAGCGGATTTCCCGGATATTCACGCTGGACCGGCGGGACTTCCAGGTGTATCGGCCGCATCGCATGGGGCGCTTTCAGATTATTCCGGCCGAGTGAGGGTCCTGAGAGGTGCGGGGGTAGTGCAAGAGCACAGCGGCAATTGGACGATTGCGTAGCCCGCAATTGGACGATTGCATAGCCGGCAATTGGA
>CAZZDV010000159.1:0-2634 GCA_964652785.1 uncultured Bordetella sp. | reverse complement strand
GCAATTGGACGATTGCGTAGCCCGCAATTGGACGATTGCATAGCCGGCAATTGGACGGTATCGTATGCGGCAAATGGCCGAATCCGCCTACCCCCGCAACGTCCGGCGCACGCTGGAACTGGCATTGACCGATACCCCGGTGGTCGCGCTGCTGGGGCCGCGGCAGTCGGGCAAGAGCACGCTGGTGCGCACGCTCACGCCCGAGCGCGCCTACGTCACGCTGGACGACGAGCCGATGCTGCGGACCGCCCGGGAGGATCCGGTCGGCTTCATCGCCGCGCTTCCCGCTCACGTGATACTCGACGAGGTACAACGTTCGCCGGGCCTTCTCCTTGCCATCAAGGCGGCGGTGGATCGCGACCGGCGGCCCGGCCGCTTTCTTCTGACCGGTTCGGCCAATCTGCTGCGGTTGCCAAAGGTCGGGGATTCGCTCGCGGGACGCATCGAGTTCGTCCAGCTGCATCCGTTGGCGGAGTCTGAAAAGGAGCGCAAGCCCGGAGCGCTGCTTAAAGCCTTTCTGGCGGGGCGTCTTGCGCCCAACATCCGCAGCATCGAAGCGGCACCGCCTGGTCATTTGCGGGAGCGACTCCTGCGCGGAGGCTATCCCCCCGCGCAACTGCGCTCGCCCGAACGGGCACGTCAGTGGCATCGGCAATATCTGCGCTCCATCCTGGAGCGGGATGTCGCGGATGTCGCCCGCGTGCGCGACGCAGCCGAACTCGGCCGGCTGGTCGAAATTGTCGCGCTGCGCTCAGCCAGCCTGCTCAATCTTTCCGCTTTGGGTACGGAACTAGGCATGCGCAGGGAAACCGCCGATCAATATTTGACCGTGCTGGAGCGCCTTTTCCTCCTTCGGCGGTTGCCGGCCTGGCACCGGAACGAGGCCAGGCGTCTCATCAAGACGCCGAAGATTCACTTGCTCGACAGCGGCCTCGCGGCGGCGCTCTCCGGACTCGAAGCCGGCGATTGGACCACCCAGCGCGAGCGTTTCGGCCATCTGATCGAATCGTTCGTGGTGCAGCAACTCATCGCCCAGGCCGGGTGGACCGACCCGGACTTGCGCTTCTGGCACTACCGCGACAAGGATCAGGTGGAGGTGGACCTTGTTCTCACGCACGGCCGGCAGACGTGGGGCGTGGAGGTGAAGGCCGGGGCGACGGTGACGCCGGCGGACGGCAACGGCTTGCGCCGCCTCGCCGAGCAATGCGGCAAAGACTTTCAGGGCGGCATGATCCTGTACGCGGGCACGAGTACGCTCCCGAGCGCAGACCGTCGCGTCCTTGCCGTGCCTCTTTCGGAATTGTGGACGCAATGAGACCCTCGAACCGCGCTCGTGACTCGATTGCCCGGCCGGATCGAGCCGCGTTCGCAGCCCTTCGCCACCGGCGGTCAAACGAGCCGACGGGATCAACCCTGTAGGCCAAAAGTCCCATGTCGGGCCAGGTCGCGTGGCTTCGCTTCCGATGTCCCCACCATGCACGAGGCCGGGGTCCCGGGATACGAATCGTTCTCATGGGGCGGCGTCATGGCGCCGGCGGGAACCCCGGGTCCGATCGTCGGCAGGCTGCATGCGGAGTTCGCGCGGATCCTGAGGCTGCCCGATATCCAGGAAAAGCTGTCCGGCCTTGGCGCCACGGTTTCCGCCTTGGGCCCCGCGGAATTTTCGGCTTTCCTGCAGGCCGAAATCCGCAAATGGGACGCGGTCGCCAAGCGCGCAAACATCCGGCTCGAATGAGGATTCCGGGGTAATCCGGTAGGCCAAAGGGATAACCGAACATAGGCCCCAAAAGTGAGCAATATGCACACTTGTCAACGATTCACCTGAACCCCGACATGGTATAAATCTACCCCTGTTTGTAGGTATTTTGCCGACACCTCACCTTCGATTCGTGAGGTAACGTTTTCCTGGGGGTATTTCGTGAACAAAATCCGTCGCTTAGCGCGCCGTTCCAACCTTCAACTCGTGTCGGCGCGGAGAGCCTATCCGGCCTTTCTCGCTTCCGCGCTGACCTTGGCGGTTCAGGCGGCCTACGGGCAGCCCCTTCCAACCGGCGGCCAGGTGGCCGCTGGAGCGGCAGTGATCTCGAACCCGAGCGCCCAGTCGCTCCGCGTCGATCAAAGCTCCCAGAACGCGATCCTCAACTGGCAAAACTTCTCGATCGGCGCCGGTAATTCGGTCGTCTTCCAGCAGCCCAGTGCCAGCTCCGTGGCGCTGAACCGCGTGCTGGGCAACAGCGCGTCGGAAATCTTCGGCTCACTCACGGCAAACGGACAGCTCTTCCTCGTCAACCCCAACGGGGTGCTGTTCGGCCGTGGCGCAAGCGTGGACGTCGGCGGCCTTGCCGCTTCGACCCTCGGCATCAAGGACAGCGATTTCATGTCCGGCCGCTATGTGTTCACGAAGGGAACCGGCGCGGGAAGCGTAGTCAACGAAGGCACGATCACGACGCTCTCGGGCTATGCAGCCCTGATCGGGCCGCAGGTCAGCAACACCGGCGTGATCAATGCGCGCATGGGCACGGCGGCAATGGCCGCGGGCGATGCCGTCACGCTCGACATGGTCGGCGATGGCCTCATCAGCGTGCGCGTGGATGCGGCGGCACTGAACGCCTCGGCGATCAACAAGGGCACGAT
>CAZZDV010000158.1:0-8882 GCA_964652785.1 uncultured Bordetella sp. | reverse complement strand
GACTGGACCCTCCGTGAAGGCGCGCGGGCGAGAATCCGCGTGATGGTTAAGCGCATCCTGAACAAATATGGCTACCCGCCGGACTTGCAGGACGAGGCGGTGAAGACAGTCCTGATGCAGGCAGAGTTGCTCTCGGCAATGTGGGCGACCGCGTGAGCTTTTCCTACGAAACGAAGCATCGGTTCCTCGAAGCTGCGGCGCTCGTCCTCTTCGGCGCATTGGGGATTTGGTGCCGCCCACACGACACGCACTACTGCACGGCGAGCGGGTGGATGAACGGGGTATTGGAGTCGATGGACTTCTTTCGCAGGATTGAGAGAGGGATTGGGACTCTCACGCGGACAACGCGCTGGCGTTCGCGGGTAGCGTCCCCCGAATGCCGCACGATTCGCAACGCCGGCGGCCAAAAATGTACCGGTACCGATTCACAAACTGGCAGGAGAGTCAGTAGGGGCGCGGTGATCGTAATGTAAAAGTGCCGAATTCTCGCGGTCGCCCCCCCCCGGAGCTATGCACAGGTTGGCAGCGCGGTTGACCGTTTCACGATCGAGATTCAAGCAACGTTCAAGTTTCCCCCTACCGCCCCTTCCACGCCGGCTTGCGTTTCTCCGCAAACGCGCGCGGCCCTTCGGCGTAGTCTTCGGAGGCCTTCCACGCCTTGACCGCCGGGTAATCCAACTGCGCGCCGAGTGCCGCCTCCACGGTCGGCTCCCCAAGCCCACGCATCGCCACCGCCTTTGAAGCGCGCACCGCCATCGGGCTGCACTCGAGAATCCATCCAGCCCACTTGCGCGCGGCCTCCATGAGTTCGGCCGGCGACACGACTTCGTTGACGATGCCAAGCGACTGCGCCTCGCGCGCATCGACGCGGCGGCCGGTGAGGATGATGCCCATCGCGGCCTTGTGCCCGATCTGGCGCGGCAGCCGATGCAGGCCGCCTGCGACAGCGGCAAGGCCGACGCGGGGCTCGGGCAGCGCGAACACCGCGTTTTCGGACGCGACCACGAGATCGCATGCCAGCGCGATCTCGAACCCGCCGCCCATCGCGGCGCCGTTCACCGCGGCGATGACAGGCTTGTCGAGGTCGAAGCGCGCGGTCAGCCCGCCGAACCCCGTGGGCGGACGCTCGTTCGACGCGCCCCTCGCAATGGCCTTGAGGTCACTTCCGGTGCAGAAAGCCTTGGGGCCGGCGCCGGTGACGATCGCCACCCACTGCTCCGGATCGGCGGCAAACTCGTCGAAGACGCGCGAAAGCTCGAAGTGCGCCGCCGAATGCAGCGCGTTCATCACTTCGGGGCGGTTCAGGGTCACTACGGTCAAGCGCCCCTCGCGCGCAACCGTGCAGAATTCAAGTGCCATCGGGTTCTCCACTGTGACGGGACATCGCGCGGATTATCGCCCGCGTGCCCGCACTTCGCGGCAAACTTGCGGCTGGGAACACGCAGGACCACAACGGGAGTCAACGCAAAATGATCAAACGCATCCTCGCCCTCGCGCTCGCGGCGACCGCCCTCCAGGTCGGCGTGTCGCAGGCGCAACCCTTCCCCTCCAAGCCCCTGCGCCTGATCGTGCCCTTCCCGCCGGGCGGCGCGGCGGACCTGTCCGGCCGGCTGCTGGCCGAGCACTTGACCAAGAGCCTTGGCCAGCCGGTCGTCATCGAGAACCGGCCCGGCGGCAGCACGATCATCGGCGGCGAAATCGTCTTTCGTTCGCCGCCCGACGGGCACACGATCCTCATCGTGTTCCCGAGCTTCATCGTCAATCCGCTGCTTCGCTCCAACATGCCGTTCAACCCGCTCACGGATTTCAAGGCGGTCGGGCAGACGCTCGCGGTGCCGATGGTGATCGCGGCGCATCCGTCGGTGCCGGCGAACAACCTCAAGGAGCTGATCGCGCTTGCACGCGCGAAACCGGGCGAGCTTTCGTACGGCACGCCGGGCCTCGGTACCACGCACCACGTGATGGGCGAGCTGCTCAAGCTCACGGCCAAGATCAACCTCACCCACGCGCCTTTCCAGGGCGGCGGGCCGAGCCTCGCCGCGGTGACCGGCGGGCATATCCAGCTCGTCTACGGCAACGCGAACGAGGTCGGCCCTTCGGCGAAGGCGGGCAAGGTCAAGCCGATCGTCGTCACCTCGAGCGAGCGGGCCGAGGTGCTGCCCGATACGCCGACGATGAAGGAGAGCGGCTTCCCCGAGCTCGAAGCGACCAACTGGAGCGGCTGGATGGTCCCCGCAGCCACGCCGGCCGCAGCCGTCGCGCGATTGAACCGCGACCTCAACGCCGCGCTTGCGAGCCCAGAGGTGAAGGAGAAATTCCGGGGATTCGGGATGATTCCGTCACCGTCCACGCCTGAGCAGTTCCAGGCTTTCCTGCAGTCGGAGTCGTCGCGCTACGGGCGGGTGGTGAAAGAAGCGGGCGTCAAGGCGGAGTAGATGTCATCCCGCAGCAGCCTGGGACGTTGTTCGGCCATTAGCCACCCTGTGGAAAATGCCCGGCACCCCGCATGGCCTTATACAAGTTCACGGAGTACTTCGAGAACCAGGTCCT
The DNA here is from genome assembly GCA_964652785.1 of uncultured Bordetella sp. Lineage (GTDB taxonomy): Bacteria > Pseudomonadota > Gammaproteobacteria > Burkholderiales > SG8-39 > SZAS-79. The sequence goes on along the minus strand of CAZZDV010000158.1, from coordinate 6,332 downwards.
GCGCAAGCGGAAATATTTGAAGAAGGAGTGGTGTATTCGCGTCCTGGACCATCCGCTCAGGTCGGAGCCGCAGGAGGGCAATCGCTTTCGCTTTTGGGGTGCGATCAACGAGCTCGAAGGTCGATACTTGAGGGTGGTCACGCTTGCGGATAGAGTGACCATACACAACGCATTTCCAGACCGAAGGTTCAAGCCATGAAGCTGAACTATCACCCTGACACGGATTCGCTCTATATCGATCTTTCAGAGCGCGAGAGCGTCGAAAGCCGCGAGATTTCAGCGGGCGTAGTGCTCGACTACGATGCGCAGGGGAACCTGGTGGGAATCGACATCGACAATGCGAGCAAAAAAGTCCAGCTCAAGGACCTGACCCTCAGCAAGCTTCCCTCCAAGGTGCATTCGGTCGTGGCCTAGTTGCCGGCGGTAATCTTGTTATCGCGCACGACCTTGCCCCAGCGGTCGACTTCGTTCGCGACGAACTTCGCGAGGTCGCCCGGCTGCGAGAGCGTCATCACGAGGCCCTGACCGACCAGTTTTTCGCTGACGCCGGGATTGCGCAGCGCGTTGGCGAATTCGGCGTTCATCCGCGCGATGATCGGTGCCGGCGTCTTTGCCGGCGCGAACACACCCCACCAGGCTTCCGCGTCCATGCCGGGCAGGCCCACTTCGGAAACGGCCGGAACGTCGGGCAGGCTGGGAAAGCGCTTCGGCGAGGTCACCGCCAACGGGCGCACCTTGCCCGACTGGATGTGCGGCATGAAGAGCGCAACTGTCGCGATGGACACCGGCACGTGGCCGGCGACCGAGTCGGTGATCAGCGGGCCGCCGCCCTTGTACGGCACGTGAGTCATCAGGAATCCGTTCTGCCGGCCGGCCATCGTGACGAAGAGGTGCGCGAGGCTGCCGGAGCCGATCGTGCCGTAGCCCACCGCCTCGGGCTTCGAACGGGCCGCGGCCAGGACGTCGCCGAACGTCTTGTAGGGCGTCGAAGGATGCGTGACGAACACCATCGGCGACTTGCCCACCAGCATGACCGGCGCTAGGTCGTTGAGCGTGTCGAACTGCATGTTCGGGATCAGGCTCGGATTGACGCCGTGCGTGTCGAACACGACCGCGAAAGTGTTGCCGTCCGGCGGCGCCTTCGCGACCGTGGCCGTGCCGATCGCCCCGGAAGCACCGGGGCGGTTCTCGACCAGCACCTGCACGCCCAGCGCCTGCTGCAGGTGCGGCTGCACATGGCGCGCGATCTGGTCCGTCGTGCCGCCGGGCGGGAAAGGCACGACGAGCCGGATCGGTTGCGACGGCCAGGCTTGGGCTTGTGCGGCGAGCGGTGCGGCCAGCGATACGGCGGCGGCCAGCGCCGCCAGAAGCGTTTTTACATGCATGCTCATCTCCTCCGGGGAAGCGAGGATTCTAAACCCTGCCCAAGTCCGGGAAAGGCTGATAGACCGCGCTTGCGCCTGGATTCCCTCACAGCGTCGGCGAGGGAGAGCCTCAGTGCAACCAGCATCTCCTCTTCATCGCTCAGTTGGAGAAAATCTTTGGCGCTGCCGGTTTTCAAGCCGGCGGATTGCAGCCTCTTCAATTTTTGGGTGCTCATGCCGCTACTCCTTTCCCCGTCGCACCGGAACCTCCCTCAGCGGCAAAGATTGAACGATTGGCGGTGCAAGGAAGGTGATGTACGTTCACCCTTGTGATAACATCATAATTGGAGGTGTTATCATGATTCGTACCCAAATCAGCCTGGCCGAGTCAGACTATGAAGCGGCCAAGGCAGAGGCCAAGCGTCTCGGAATTTCCCTGGCGGAACTGTTGCGGCGTTCGCTTCGTACGGTGCTCCCTGCGGACGAATCCAAGCCATGGATGCGGTATGCGGGGATGGTCGAATCCGGAGACCCCAATTCCAGTCGCAACATTGATGACGTGATTTATGGCCAAAAGCCCTGAGGCCTACGTCGACACCTCCGCTCTGATCGCTCTGGTCGACCGTTCCGACACGTATCACCCCCTGTTTCGCCAATTGTTTGCCACGCCCCCAAAACTTGCGACCACAAGTCTGGTGATTGCGGAAGGCCACGCATGGTTCCTTAGACGATACGACCGATTTCGAGCCATGCAGTTCATGGCGATGATCGAAGATATGAGTCCACTCACGATATTTCCGGTGGGACCAGTGGAAATTGCCGGTGCCACCGCGATTGTGAGGAAGTACAAGGATCAGGATTTAACGCTCGCGGATGCATCCGGACTGCACCACATGACCAAACTAAAAATTCGGCAATGCTGGTCAACCGACTTTCATCTTGGATTGACCGGGGCAACGTTGGTAATCAATCAGTAATGACTGACAACGCAGCGCCCATCCAGGCGTGGCAGCAATACTACCGCCGCAGCGTCACGGGAATTGGCGCGACCTACGCCCGGCGCGACATGAACTGCGGCGCCATCTGGCGCAATCTCTCATCCGAAATACGGCCGCTGCGCGTCATGTAGTCGTACGCGAGTTGCCACGGCGAGACGCTCATCTTTTCGGTGAAGCGCTCGTACCAGTAGGAAGAGAGGTTGGCGGCCGCGTGCAGCTTTTCGACGACCGGGCGCCGTTCCCGCTCGAACGCAACGAGCGCCGCGGGAACATCGTCCCCGCATTCCCCGAACGCCCGGTCCAGCGCGATCGCATCCTCGAACGCCGATCGGGTGCCGGAGCCGATCGAGAAATGCATCGTGCGCAGCGCGTCGCCGATCAGGACGGCGCGCGTTTTGTCCGCGACCTTCGCCGACCAGTTGCGGTTCGAGAGCAGCGGGAACTGGCGCCACACCGACTTGTTCGACACCAGCGCATGCCCGCCGAGATCCGGCGCGAAGACTTTCTCGCAGTAGGCGCGCGAGGCCGCCTCGTCCATTGCGTCGAGCCCGGCGCGCCGCCACGTCGCCGCATCGCACTCGACGAGGAAGGTGCTCATGGCGGGGGAATAGCGATAGTGATGCGCAACGAATGCGCCCTGCTCGTTCTCGCGGAAGGTCAGCGTGAGGCATTCGAACACCTGCGCCGTCCCGTACCAGGCGAAGCGGTTCTCGAGCCACTCGATCCTGGGCTCGAACTGCGCTTCGAGGCTCCTGCGCACAAGCGAGTTCGCGCCGTCGGCGCCAACGATGAGATCGGGTGCGCCGAGTTCATCGAGTGACGCGACTGCCCGCGAAAAGTCGACTCTGACCCCACTTTCGCGGCAGAGGTCCTGCAGGAACTGGTTGAGGGACAGCCGCTGGATGGCGGAGAAGCCGTTGCCGTCGATGTCGACCGCCTCGTCGCGGTGGACGATGCGCTGCATCGGCCAGCGCTCCATGCGGCCAGCGAGCTGGGCGTGGAGGTCCGGCGCGTCGCGCTCGAGGAAAGCGAGCGCGCCCTGCGAGAACACGACGCCGAAGCCGAAGGTCGCGTCGGCGGGATTCTGCTCGAAGACCTGCACGTCCCAGGACGGGTTGCGGCGCTTCACCAGCAGCGAAAACAAGAGGCCCGCCGGGCCGGCGCCGAGGACGGCGATCTTCATGCCAGGGTCAGCGCGCGGCGCCGCTCTTCGCGTTCGTGCCGGCGCTCGTGCCGGCGATCTTGCCGAAGACCGCGCCGTTGGTGAGGCCCGTGCCGCCGGGATAGTTGAAGTAGAAGATCCCGCCGACGAGTTCGCCCGCCGCGTACAGGCCCGGAATCGGCAGCCCGTCGGTCGACATGACCTGCGCATCGGTGTTGATTCGCAATCCGCCGAACGTGAAGGTGATGCCGCACGTCACCGCATAGGCCTCGTACGGCGGCGTGTCCAGCACGTTGGCCCAGTTGGACTTGGGGATCGCGAGGCCTTCGGTGCCCCGGCCGTCCTTGACGTTCGGGTTGAACGGGATGTCCGTCTTGACCGCCGCGTTGTAGGCCTTCAGTTCCTCGAGCGCGGCCTCGGGATTCACGTCGTCGAGCTTCTTCACGAGCTCCTCGAGCGAATTGGCGGTGACCTTGGTGACCTGCTTGATGCGGTATTCGTCGCGCAGCTGCGGCTTCATCTTCGCGTCGAACACCTGCCATGCGAACTGGCCTGGCTGGTTGAGGATTACGCGGCCGTACTTGGCGTAGGTGTAATTGCGGAAATCCGCGCCCTCGTCGACAAAGCGCTTGCCTTCCGCGTTGAGGTACACGCCCCAGGGGTACGAATGCTTCTGGAACTGGTCGCCGACAGCGAGGTCGCCGAACTCGGGCGCGTTGCGCTCCCAAGCCACCGCGTGGCAGCCCGACCAGTTGCCCGTGGGCGCGGCGCCGATGTCGAGCGCCATGCGGATGACCTCGCCGGTGTTGAAGCGCGTGCCCCTCACCTTGGCGAGTTCCCAGCCGGGCCCGAGGTAGCGTGCGCGCATTTCTGGATTCGCCTGGAACCCACCCGCGGCAAGTACCACCGACTTGCCGCGCACGTCGGTCGTCTTGCCCTTGTGCTTCACCTTGACGCCCTTGACGCCGTCGTCATCCGCGACCAGATCGGTCACGCGTGCCTCGTACCAGACCTCGATGCCATTCTTCTTCGCCGCGTTGGTGAGGTTTTCCACGAGCCCCGGGCCGCCGCCGACGGCTTCGACCGTGAGACCGCCCCAGAACTTGAATCGCCCGCCGATATTGAACGCCTGCCGGCCCCAGGCCGCGGTGAAGCGCACGCCCTTCGATTGCATCCACGCCACGGTGTCCATGCTGCGCTTTACGAGGAGTTCGGTCAGGTCCGGGTCGCAACGGTATTCGGTCACGCGCGCCATGTCATCGAGGAACTGGTCCTGCGTGTACGTGCCGAAATCCGTGCGCTCGATCTCCTCATCGGACAAATCAGGGATTGCGCGCTTGAGGTCATCCACACCGTTGTAGACCACACGCATGAGGCCAGCGGTGAACCGCGAGTTGCCGCCGGATTCGTCTTCCGGCGCCCGCTCCAGAACCAGCACCTTCGCGCCTTTTTCCTGCGCGGCCAGCGCGGCGCAAAACGCCGCGTTGCCCGCGCCCACTACTACAACGTCGTAGTCCTTGCTCATGAATCTTCCCGATCAGGGATTGCCGAGGAAATCGCGCTTGCCGATCTCGACGCCGTTGTGGCGAAGGATGTTGTACGTGGTGGCCACATGAAAGTAGAAGTTCGGTACCGCATGGCCGAGCAGGAACTGCATGCCCTTGTAATGTGTTTCCTTGTCGCCGCGCTTGGTCACGATCGCCTTGTCCTCGGTTCCGTCGATCTGCGCCGGCGTGAAGCCCTGAATGAAAGCGATGGTCTTGGCGATGCGTGCCTTGAGTTCGGCAATCGTTTTCTCCGTGTCCTCGTCCTTGGGGACCTCGACGCCCGCGAGCCGGGCCACGACGCCCTTGGCCGTATCGCAGACGATCTGCACCTGCCGGGACATCGGGAGCATGTCGGGATAGATGCGAAAGCCGGTCAGCGCCGTGACCTCCAGCTTCTTCGCGTCGACGTGCGCCTGCGCCTTGTCGAGGATGTTCGAAAGGTTGCCGAGGATGTTGACGAAGCGCGGCACGCTCGCCTGGTACATGGAGATGCTCATTGGAATTCCTGGAAGTGGAAAAAAGGGGGAACAGCCGACGCGAATTCTACGCCTTGCGTCCATCGACTTCTTCGCCCGCGAAGATCGGATGGCAGCATTTCGGCCGCTTAGTGGCTACGGGCCTGGGGTTCTTTGAAAAAATGGCAGCATTGAAAGTTTCGGATCCGACCTCAATAGACCACCACGCTCCGGATCGACTCGCCACTGTGCATGAGCTCGAAGCCCTCGTTGATGCGCTCGAGCGGCATGACGTGGGTAATCAGGTCGTCGATGTTGATCTTGCCTTCCATGTACCAGTCGACGATCTTCGGCACGTCGGTGCGGCCCCGGGCGCCGCCGCCCGTCAGGTCGACGAGGTAAGGCACCAGATCGCCGCGGACCTCCTTCGGATTCACGAAATGCGTCATTCCGAATTTCTCCGCCAGCTCTTTGCGCGCCGGATTGAGGTCGACTCCGACGATCATGCCGGCACCCGCCATCCTCGCGCCCTGCACCACGTTGAGGCCGATGCCGCCGAGGCCGAAGACCACCACGTTGGCGCCGACTTCGACCTTGGCCGTATTGATCACCGCGCCAATGCCGGTCGTGACACCGCAACCGATGTAGCAGACCTTGTCGAAAGGCGCGTCCTCGCGGATCTTCGCAAGCGCGATTTCCGGCAGCACCGTGTAGTTCGAAAACGTCGAGCATCCCATGTAGTGGTACACGGGCTTGCCTCCGAGCGAGAAGCGGCTGCTGCCGTCGGGCATCACGCCCTTGCCCTG
>CAZZDV010000157.1:6908-8902 GCA_964652785.1 uncultured Bordetella sp. | reverse complement strand
GCAGGCCCTCGAGTGGGAGCACGCCGCGCGCCCGGCGCCCACGGGCGTGCAGCGCTGGATCACCGACCTCAACCGCGCCTACCGGGCGGAACGCGCGCTGCACGAGCGCGATTTCTCGGCCTCCGGTTTCGAGTGGATCGACCACTCGGATGCGCACGCCAGCGTGCTTGCCTTCCTGCGCAAAGGCGCAGGCGGCGCCGTGGTGGCCGTGGTCTGCAATTTCACGCCGGTCGTGCGCCACAACTACCGCGTCGGCGTGCCCGTGGGTGGGGCCTGGCAGGAACTGCTCAACAGCGATTCCGAGATCTATGGCGGCAGCGGGCAAGGCAACCTCGGCCGCGTGGAGGCGAGCGACACGCATTCGCATGGCCGCCCCTTCTCGATCGAGCTGGTGTTACCGCCGCTGGGCGTGCTGGTCCTCAAGCCGGAGGGCCGCTGAGCGCGCCGCGCATCGCGGTGCGCCTGCCGGGCGCGCTGCCACCGAGGACGATCATCGAATCGGTGACGCCGGCGGTGGACGATGGCCGCCATGCGGCCAAGCGCGTGATCAATGACCGCGTGGAAGTCGAAGCCGATTGCTTTGCCGACGGTCACGACAAGCTCATGGCGACGCTGTCCTATCGCCACGAGGAAGACGCCGACTGGAAATCGGTGGCGATGAAGCCGCTGGGCAACGACCGCTGGCACGGATCCTTCGTGGCCGACCGGCTGGGCCTGTGGCGCTTCGCGATCGAAGCCGTTGTGAACACGCCCGGCGAGCCGCCGCCGGCGGCCGGGGCGACGCGCACTGCGCAGGAGTACCCGGTGAGCGTGGAGCGCGAGCGTGCGCGTTTCAGCTCCTGGTACGAGCTTTTTCCGCGCTCGTGTCCGGGTGAATCCGCCCACGGCACGTTCCCGGATGTCCTCCGGCAGCTCGACTCGATCGCGGCCATGGGCTTCGACGTGCTCTACCTGCCGCCGATCCACCCGATCGGCCGCACCCTGCGCAAAGGCAGGAACAACGCGACCGAGTCGGTGCCCGGCGACGTGGGCAGCCCGTGGGCGATCGGCGCCGAGGAGGGCGGGCACAAGGCCCTCCATCCGGACCTCGGCACTGCCGAAGACTTTCTTGCGTTGCTCGGCGCCGCCAACGAACGGGGCATGGAGGTCGCGCTCGACATCGCCTTCCAGTGCTCGCCGGGCCACCCCTATGTCGACGCGCACCCGGAATGGTTCGCGAAGAACGCGGACGGCACGATCCGCTGCGCGGAGAACCCGCCCAAGAAGTACGAGGACATCTACCCGTTCGACTTCGAGAGCACCGAATGGCGCGCGCTCTGGCGCGAGCTGCACAGCGTGTTCATGCACTGGATGGGGCAGGGCGTGCGCATCTTCCGGGTGGACAACCCGCACACCAAGCCGTTCGCGTTCTGGGAATGGGCGCTCGGCCAGCTCAGGCGCGAGCATCCGGAGGTGATCTTCCTGTCGGAGGCTTTCACCCGCCCGCGCGTGATGCACCGGCTTGCGAAGGTGGGATTCTCGCAGTCGTACACGTATTTCACCTGGCGCGAGACCAAGCAGGAGCTCACCGAGTACTTCACTGAACTGAACGCCGCGCCGGCACGCGAATACTTCCGCCCGAACTGCTGGCCGAACACGCCGGACATCCTGCCCAGGCATTTGCAGAACGCGGGCCCTGCGGCCTTCCAGCTGCGCTTCTTGCTCGCGGCCACACTCGCGGCCAACTACGGGATCTACGGCCCCGCCTACGAGCTCATGGAGAACACGCCTCGCGTGCCCGGCAGCGAGGAGTACCTCCACTCCGAGAAGTACGAGATCAGGCGCTGGGACCGCTCGCGCGCCGACAGCCTTGCGCCTTTCATCACGCAGGTGAACGGCATCCGGCGCCAGCATCCGGCGCTGCAATCGGACTGGAGCCTGCGCTTCCATCCCACCGACAACGAGATGCTGCTGTGCTACTCGAAGCGCGTGGGGGGCGGCAACGCGGGCGGCAA
>CAZZDV010000157.1:0-6808 GCA_964652785.1 uncultured Bordetella sp. | reverse complement strand
GGTTTACCGTCGAGGACCTCCTGTCCGGGGCGAGTTTCAAGTGGCAGGGAGCGCGCAACTACGTGCATCTGGATCCGGCGCAGGCGCCGGCGCACCTCTTCCACCTGCCTGCTGCGGCTGCTCCCGGAGCAGGCCAATGAACGCGCCCGACCAGATGGATGCCGCCGCGGAGCCCATCACATCGGATCCGCTCTGGTACAAGGACGCGATCATCTACCAGCTGCACGTCAAGGCTTTCTCCGACTCGAACGGCGACGGCATCGGCGATTTCCGCGGGCTCACGCAGAAGCTCGACTACATCGCCGATCTCGGGGTCAACGTGGTCTGGCTGCTGCCCTTCTATCCCTCGCCGATGCTCGATGACGGCTATGACGTTGCCGACTACCACAACGTGAATCCGGCGTTCGGCACGCGGCAGGATTTCAAGGTGTTCGTGCGCGAGGCGCACCGGCGCGGCCTCAAGGTGGTCACCGAGCTGATCATCAACCACACCTCGGACCAGCACCCGTGGTTCCAGGCGGCGCGCCGCGCGCCGCCGGGCTCCTCCAAGCGCGACTACTACGTCTGGACGAACGACCCGGCCAGGTACTCCGGCACGCGCATCATCTTCACCGATACCGAAAAGTCGAACTGGGCGTGGGACGAAGTCGCGCGGGCCTACTACTGGCATCGCTTCTTCAGCCACCAGCCGGATCTCAACTTCGACAACCCGCACGTCCTCAAGGCGGTCGTGCGAGTGATGCGTTTCTGGCTGGACATGGGCGTGGACGGATTCCGGCTCGACGCAATTCCCTATCTCGTCGAGCGCGAAGGCACGAATAACGAGAACCTCCCCGAGACCCACGCAGTCATCAAGCAGATCCGCGCCGCGCTGGACGCGAGCCACCAGGGCAAGGTGCTGCTGGCGGAAGCCAACCAGTGGCCCGAGGACGTGCGCCAGTACTTCGGCAACGGCGACGAATGCCACATGGCCTATCACTTTCCCCTGATGCCGCGGCTGTTCATGTCGATCGCCATGGAGGACCGCGAGCCGCTGGTCGACATCATGGGCCAGACGCCCGAGATCCCGGAGAACTGCCAGTGGGCGATCTTCCTGCGCAACCACGACGAGCTCACCCTCGAGATGGTCAGCGACCGCGAGCGCGCCTACATGTACCGCATCTTCGCGTCTGATCCGCGCATGCGCGTGAACGTCGGCATCCGCCGCAGGCTTGCGCCGCTCTTGGAGAACAGCCGGCCGCAGATCGAGCTGATCTCCTTCCTGCTGATGACGATGCCGGGATCGCCGATCCTCTACTACGGCGACGAGATCGGCATGGGCGACAACATCTACCTGGGCGATCGCAACGGGGTGCGCACGCCGATGCAGTGGAGCCCGGATCGCAACGCGGGCTTCTCGCGGGCCGATCCGCAGCGGCTGTACCTGCCGCCGATCATGGACGCGCTGTATGGCTACCAGTCGGTCAACGTCGAGGCCCAATTGCGCAGCAGCTCGTCGTTGCTGCACTGGACGCGGCGGCTGATCGCGGTGCGCGGCAACTTCAAGGCTTTCGGGCGTGGTGCGCTCGTGTTCCTGCATCCGGGCAACCGCAAGGTGCTCGCTTACCTGCGCGAATACGGCGACGAAGCGATCCTGTGCGTGGTCAACCTTTCGCGCACGCCTCAGGCCGTGGAGCTCGACCTCGCGCGCTTCGAGGGCCGCGTGCCGGTCGAGATCATGGGCAAGGCTTCGTTCCCGCCGGTCGGGAAGCTCCCCTACCTAGTCACGCTGACCGGCCACGGCTACTTCGCATTCCGCCTGTCCGTCGATGCCCCGGCACCGTCCTGGCACGAACAGGTGCTGCCGTACCGCACCCTGCCTGTGCTGGTACTCGGTCCCGACTGGCAGGCCGGGCTGAAGAGCATGGAAACCGCGGACGATCTCGCGAAGTTCGTCACCAACTTCACGCACGAGCGCTTCCGCGACGAGATCCTGCTGCCTTACCTGCGCAACCGGCGCTGGTTCGCGCTCAAGAGCCAGCCGGTCAAGGATCTCGGGTTCGAACAGCTCGCGGTGTGGGAAACGCAGGAGGGCAACTGGCTCATGGGCCTGCTCGAGGCGGTGCCGGAACCGGGGTCCGCGCAACGCTATTTCCTCCCCCTGGGCATAGCGTGGGAGGCGCGCGACCATGACCCGCTCGAAACGCTCGGCGCCTGGAGCCTTGCCAAGGTGCGCAGGAAGGACAGGGTGGGCGTCATGTTCGGCGCCTTCGGCAGCCGCGCGTTTGCACGCTCGCTCGCGCGCGCGATGGGCACCAACAGCGAAGTCCCGCATGGGCGCGGGCGACTGCGGTTTACCTCGACCTCGGCTTACTCGCACGTCGATGAAACGATGGCCGACGAAGTGCGCGTCCCGCAACTCGACCAGAGCAACACCGGGATCTTCCTCGGCAAGCGCTACTACCTCAAGGGCTACCGCCGGCTGCACGCCGGGCTCAATCCGGAACTCGAGATCGGGCGGTTCCTGACCGAGGCGTCGCCTTTTGCGCATATCGCGCCGGTGGCCGGCGCGGTGGAGTACATCGAAGGGCGGGAGGCGGGCGTGACGCTCGCCGTGCTCCAGCAATTCGTCGAGAACCAGGGCGACGCCTGGACTTTCACGCTCGACCATCTGGATCGCGAGCTCGGCAAGCCGATACCGCTCGACGCGGACAGTGCCGCGGGCGGCCCGCATGAGTTCTACTTCGCCCAGCTGGCCACGCTTGCAACACGGATCGCGCAGCTCCATCACGCTTTCGCCCGCACGACCGGGGACCCCGCGTTCGATCCTGAAAAGGTCGGTGATGACGAGATCGGCGCATGGAAGGAGCGGGTTGCGGCGGATGCGGACGCGACCCTCGACATGCTGGCCGGCGCGCGGGCGCAGCTCCCGGCCGAAACCGCGGGCGAAGTCGACCGGCTGCTCGGCGCGAAGGACGCATTGGTGGCCCGCGTGCGCGGCCTGCAATTGCACGCCCCCGGCCTGGCCAAGACGCGCTACCACGGCGACCTGCACCTGGGGCAGGTGCTGCTCGCGCAAAACGATTTCATCCTCATCGATTTCGAGGGCGAGCCCGGCCGCACGCTCGAAGAGCGCCGCGCCAAGCACAGCCCGCTGCGCGACGTGGCCGGCATGATCCGATCGCTCAACTACGCGGCGCATGCCACGCTCGAGCGGCTCGGAGGCGCGAAGGCGGATGCGGCGCCGCTGGCGAACGCGCTCGGGGCGTGGGAGGGCAGGGCCATCGACGTATTCCTGCGCGCTTACGACGAGGCGGCCGGCGACCTCACGTCGATCCCGGCCGATCGCGCGGTGCGGCGCGCGCTGGTGCGCCTCTTCGAGATCGAGAAGGCGCTCTATGAACTGCGCTACGAGCTTAACCAGCGGCCCGACTGGGCGCTGTTGCCCGTGCGCGGACTGCTTTCGATGACCAACGACTGAAGGTTCGAATGAAGGTTCCAATGAGAGCGGGCGAATGAGAAAGCCCGCAACGCAGATCGCAAGCACGGTCTGGCCCGGACATCCGTACCCCCAGGGCGCGACGTGGGACGGGGCCGGCGTGAACTTCGCCCTGTTCTCCGAGCATGCCGAGAAGGTCGAGCTGTGCCTGTTCGATGACAGCGGCCGGCGTGAGATCCAGCGGATCACGCTGCCAGAGCAGACCGACAAGGTCTGGCACGGCTACCTGCCCGAGCTTCGCCCGGGCGCACTTTACGGGTACCGCGTCCACGGCCCTTACCAGCCCGAGCTCGGCCACCGCTTCAACCCGAACAAGCTGCTGATCGATCCCTACGCGCGCAAGATCAGCGGCACGCTGCGCTGGAGCGATGCGCACTACGGGTACATCGTCGGCAACCGGCGCGAGGACCTCTCGTTCGACCGGCGCGAGAGTTCGGGCGGCATGGTCAAGTGCGAAGTCGTCGACGGCGCGTTTAGCTGGGGCAACGACCGCGCGCCCCGCATCCCCGCCCAGGACACGGTGATCTACGAGCTGCATGCGCGCGGCTACACCATGCTTAACCCGCATGTGCCGCAGGCCCTGCGCGGGACCTTCGCGGGGCTGAGCTGCCCTGCGGTGATCGGCCACCTGAAGAGCCTCGGCGTCACCGCGCTGGAACTCATGCCGGTGCACGCCTTCGTGGACGACCGCCACCTGGTGACGCGCGGCATGCGCAACTTCTGGGGCTACAACAGTATCGGCTTCTTCGCGCCGGACATGCGCTACTGCGCTTCCAACACCGTCGGCGAGTTCAAGAGCATGGTCAAGACCCTGCACTCGGCGGGGCTCGAAGTGATCCTCGACGTGGTCTACAACCATACCGCCGAGGGCAACCACCTGGGCCCCACGCTGTGCTTCCGGGGCATCGACAACGCGTCCTACTACCGGTTGCAGGCCGACGAGCCGCGCTATTACCAGGACTACACCGGCTGCGGGAACACGCTCAATATGCAGCATCCGCAGGTGCTGCGGCTGGTGATGGACTCGTTGCGCTACTGGGTGACGGACATGCACGTCGACGGCTTCCGCTTCGACCTGGCCGCGACGCTTGCGCGCGAACACCACGCGGTCGACCGCTTCGGCAGCTTCTTCGACATCCTGAGCCAGGATCCGGTGCTCTCGCAGGTCAAGCTGATCGCCGAGCCGTGGGACCTGGGCGAAGGCGGCTACCAGGTGGGCAACTTCCCCGCCGGCTGGGCGGAGTGGAACGACCAGTACCGCGACGTGATGCGCGCCTACTGGAAAGGCGATCCCGGGCTGATCGGGGACTTCGCCCGGCGGCTGACGGGATCGAGCGACCTCTACAACCCCGGCGGGCGCGGGCCGCATGCGAGCGTGAATTTCATCACCGCGCATGACGGGTTCACGCTGCACGACCTCGTCTCCTACGACACCAAGCACAACGAAGCGAACGGCGAAGACAACCGCGACGGCACCGACCGCAACCTGTCGTGGAACTGCGGGGTGGAAGGTCCCAGCGACGATCCCCAGATCGTGGCGCTGCGCCAGCGGCAGTCGCGCAACATGCTCGCCACCCTGCTGCTGTCACAGGGGCTGCCGATGCTCACGGCCGGCGACGAGATCGGCCGCACCCAGCGCGGGAACAACAATGCGTATTGCCAGGACAACAAGACCTCCTGGCTCGAATGGGACCTGGATGCGAAGCAGTTGTCGCTCTTCCAGTTCGTCTCGCGCGTGATCGCGCTGCGGCGGCGGCACCCGGTGTTCCGCAGGCGCAAGTTCTTCCAGGGGCGCACGCCGCTCGAAAGCGGCTCGCATGACCTCATCTGGCTGGTGCCCGACGGCGCGGAGTCGACCGCCGACGAATGGACCAAGGATTTTGCGAGGTGCGTCGGCGTGTACCTGGCCGGCGATGCGCTCGAGGAGAACGACGAGCGCGGCCAGCCCGTGCGCGATTCGAGCTTCCTCATGCTTTTCAACGCCCACCATTCCGAGGTGCCCTTCACGATCCCGGCGCCCGTGGCGGGGGCGCGTTGGGTCGTGGAGATCGACACGGCTTTCGACAACGGCCTGCCTCCCAGCCTCGAGATCCAGCCCGATGCGCGCTACCCGTTGCAGGGGCGCTCGAGCGTCGTCCTGCGCGAGCAGAAATCATGAAGCGCCTGCACCGCATGCCTTTCGGGGCCGAACTCGACGAAGGCAACGTGCGCTTCAGCCTCTGGGCGCCGGGCGCGAGGAGCGTGGAACTCGATCTCACCCATGAGCGGGGCCGCGCGAGCCTGCCAATGACTGCCAGTACCGGCGGCTGGCATCGCGCAGTCATCCAGGGGATCGAGGCCGGCGCGACTTACCAATACCGCATCGACGACGGAATCTGCGTGCCGGACCCGGCCTCCCGATGGAACCCGAAGGACGTGCACGCGGCCAGCATGGTCGTCGATCCCGCGGCTTTCCCCTGGCCGGACCAGGACTGGAAAGGCCGCCCCTGGGACGAAGCGGTGATCTACGAGCTTCACATAGGCACCTTCACGCCCGCGGGCACTTTCAATGCGGCGATCGAGCGGCTGGACTACCTCGTGCGGCTGGGCGTGACTGCGATCGAGGTGATGCCGGTGGCCGATTTTCCCGGCAAGCGCAACTGGGGCTACGATGGCGTGCTGCCTTACGCGCCGGATGCCGCTTACGGATCCCCGGACGACCTGAAGAGCCTCGTGGCCGCTGCGCATGCGCGCGGGCTCATGGCCTTTCTGGACGTGGTCTACAACCACTTCGGCCCGGAGGGCAACTACCTGGGCGAATACGCGCCGCAATTCTTCGACACGGAACGCAAGACCCCGTGGGGCGCGGCGCTGAACTTCGACGGACCGGACTCGCGCACCGTGCGCGATTTCTTCATCCACAACGCGCTCTACTGGATCAATGAATTCAATTTCGACGGGCTGCGGCTGGATGCGATCCACGCGATTGCGGACAACAGCCAGCCGGACATCGTCGAGGAGATCGCCGCGGCCGTGCGCGCGGGGCCCGGTCGAGAGCGGCACGTGCACCTGATCGTCGAGAACGACCGCAACCAGGCGCGCTATCTCACGCGCGACGAGGCGGGGCAGCCCGCCGTGGCCAATGCGCAATGGAATGACGATTTCCATCACCCGATGCGCATCATTGCCACCGGCGAACGCGACGGCTACTTCGCCGACTATGCGGACCGCCCGGTGTGGTGGCTGGGCCGCGCGCTTGCCGAAGGCTTCGGATTCCAGGGTGAGCCGTCCTCTTACCGCAAGGGCGCCTTGCGGGGCGAGAGGACAACCGCGCTGCCGCCGGGCGCGTTC
>CAZZDV010000156.1:0-8947 GCA_964652785.1 uncultured Bordetella sp. | reverse complement strand
GATGACCCGCAGACGCACAACACCCTCGGCGTGGCGCTGCAGGCGCTCGGAAGGCCGGGCGAGGCCGAATCAAGTTTCCAGCGTGCCATCGAACTCAGGCCCGAGTTCCATGAAGCCCACGGCAACCTCGGTTACCTGCTGGCCGGCCTCGGCCGCCCGAAGAGGGCCGAAGCCTGTTACCGGCGGGCAATTGAACTGCATCCCGAGTATCCAGAAGCGCACAACGGTCTCGGCGTGCTGCTGCAGGAGCGTGGCCTCGCATCCGAAGCAGAGAAGAGCTGCCGCGAAGCAACCTTGCTCAGGCCGGATTTTCCCCATGCCCACTTCAACCGTGGCATCGCGCTGGAGGCACTCGGCCGATTGCCCGAAGCGGAGGCGAGTTTTCGGCGGGCGATCGAGCTCGATCCTGCCGCCTACCAAGCGCACACCAACCTCGGAAACGTCCTTCAGGCGCAAAGAAGGCTCTCCGAGGCGGAGGCTGCCTACCGTGCCGCACTGGAGATCGATGCGCGATCCGCCGCGACGCACAGCAACCTGGGCAGCGCCCTCAGGGAGCTTGGGCGGATCGAGGAAGCGGAAGAGAGTTTCCGTCGCGCGGTGGCGCTGGATGCCGGCTTTCATGCTGCGCACAGCAACCTGTTGTTCACGCTCAATTGCACGGAACGTCTTTCGCGTACCGAGTTGTTCAGCGAGCATCGCGAATGGGCGCTCCGCCACGAAACGCCCCTTGCCGCTTTCCGCAAGCCACACGCAAATGCCCGCGATCCCGGGCGGAAGCTGCGCATCGGCTACGTGTCTCCCGATTTCAGGCGCCATTCTGTTGCGTACTTCATCGAACCGGTGCTTGCAGCACACGACCGCGCCGGATTCGAGGTCATCTGCTATTCGAACGTAGCCACCCCGGACGGCACGACGCAGCGACTCATGGGCCTTTCGGATTCAGCGCGCAACATCGCTGCAACAGGCGACATCGATGCGGCAGAGCTCGTTCGTTCAGACGGCATCGATATCCTCGTCGACCTGGCCGGTCACACTTCCAGGGGCCGTCTCGGCCTCTTCGCGCTCAAGCCGGCGCCGGTCCAGGTTACGTACCTCGGGTATCCAAACACTTCCGGCATCGAGGCGATGGACTGGCGGCTGACCGACGTGCATGCCGATCCGACAGGGGAGCAGGACCGGATCCACAGCGAGAAACTCGCCCGCCTGCCGGAGACCTTCCTGTGCTTCCGGCCGGCGAAGGAAGCTCCGGAAGTCCAGGCTTCGCCGCACCTTGCAAAAGGCTACGTCACCTTCGGCTCGTTCAACGTCCTCTCGAAGATCACGCGCGAAGTGGTGGCCGTTTGGGCTCGCCTGCTCGAGCGCTTGCCATCGAGCCGCCTGCTCATGAAGGCGACGGGGCTGAGCGACACGCGTGCTCGAAATCGCATGCTGGGTGAATTCGCGCAACACGGCATCGGCGCCGAACGCCTGTCGATCCTTCCCATGGACGGCGAGTTCGCAACGCACCTGGCCCGCTACCATGAGATCGACATCGGCCTCGATCCTTTCCCCTACAACGGCACCACGACCACGCTCGAGGCGCTCTGGATGGGCGTCCCGGTGATTAACATTGCTGGGGATCGTCATAGCGCCCGCGTTGGAGCCAGCATTCTGGCCAACGTCGGCCTCGAATCATTGGTTGCCCGCAACGTCGACGACTACCTGTCGCTGGCAGTTGGCCTTGCGAACGACAGTGGCCGGCTGGTTCGCTTGCGTGAAACGATCCGCGGGCTGGTTTCGGCATCGCCGCTGCGGGATGAAGCCCGCTTTGCACGCGCACTCGAAAACGAGTACCGGAAGATGTGGCGAGCCTGGTGCGAGGCTTGAACGCGCAGACCTGGCAATCACAGCGCTTCAGCGAGCAATGCCGCACCAATCGCGCCAGGCATTTCGGTACAAGTCTTCCAGGTCCGCGGTGAACCCGGGTTCGTCCATGAGCGGCGACGCGAGCATGCTCGCCCGCAATCCCGCCCGCGATGCGGTGGACCACTCACCGGCCCACGCCAGGCGCGTGGCAATGGCAACGAATTCCTGCGGTGTCCGGGCAACGAGGTCGGGTCGCCCTACGGTCGTCATCAGGCTGGCGGCACTGCGCGACATCGATCTTTCCCCGGCGAGCGTCACTACAGGCACACCCATCCAAAGCGCGTCGCAAGTCGTGGTCCCGCCGCTGTAGGGCGTGGTGTCCAGGCAGGCATCGACGCGCGCGAACTCCCCGTAGTAGTCCTCCATCGCTACCCGCTCGACGAGATCCACTCGCGACCGGTCCACGCCCGCAGACTTCAGCGCGCGAGCGAGCGTCTCGGACGCCCTGCCTCGCGGAACTCCGACCACCCGCAGGCGCGCCGACGGCGCGGCGACCAGCGCTTCGGCCCACAGTGCGACTGTTGCACCGTTGACCTTCGCAAACTGGTTGAAGGACCCGAACGTGAACGCACGCGAAGAGGGATCGCGCGAGACTTCCATCTCGCGGGCCCTCCGCGGTGGGCGGAAGCACCATTGGCTGTACGGCATGCGCAGCAGCCGCTCGGTGTGCAGCGATTCGGACAAGCCGACAGGATCTGCGACCGGGTCGGAGATCCGGTAATCGACGCGCGTAAGCCCGGTTGTGCTGATATACCCGAGCCACGTCATCTGCACGGGGGCGGCGCGTCCGGCCAGCACCCCGATGCGCCTGTGGCTCGTGTGTCCGGTGAGGTCGACCAGCACGTCGATCCGATCGTCCAGGATCGCCTTTGCGACCGCGGCATCCGGCAGTGCGCGCAGGTCGCGCCACGCGTCCGCCGACGCGACAAACCTTGCCGTCGTCTCGTCATGCAGTGGGGTCGACGAGTAAGCGAACACCTTGGTTCGTTCGCGGCTGTGGCGCTCAAACAGGAATTGCGTGAACAGCGCCACCGAAGTCCCGGAAAAGTCGCCCGAGAGATAGCCTACGTTCAGGATTCTGTCCGGGTCTGGCGGGTTGGGAAACTCGGTACACCACGCCGCTACTTCGGCTTCCGCGCGACATCCGGCCCAGAAGTGCTCGGCGAAAAGTCCTTCGGCGCCGATCCGGTCGAAAAATCCCAGCGTGAACAGCAGTTCGCTTTGCGCTACCCCGGAATCGGGCGCCCGCTCGACGCAGATGCGCATGGCCTCGACAGCCTCCTCGATGCGCCCCTGGTCGCGCAAAGTCGCAGCGAGGGCGGTCAACACGTTCGCATACTCGGCGTGATCCTCAGGAACCCCGCGCAATAGCGCTTCCGCTTCGTCGAGGCGTCCCATCCTTCGCAGCAATACCGCCAGGTTGAACAGCGCACCGGCATACTGGGGTCGCTGCGAAATTGCAGCCTCCAATGCCGCCAGCGCTTCCTGGTCGCATCCCTTGGACTCCAGCACCTCGGCCAAACCCACCCAGGCTTCGGGAAACTCCGGCCGCAGACGCAGGGCGGCGCGGAACTCTTTCTCCGCCTTATCAAAATCGTCCTGAGCTACGCAAGCGAGTGCAAGGTTGTAGCGGGCATGCGCAAGCACCGGGTCGAGCCTGATGGCTTCTGCATGGGCTGCGGCAGCCGCGGAGAACTCGCCCTTTGCCTGAAGCGCGATGCCGAGATTCATGTGGGCCCTTGCCGACGCAGGGGCGATCGCCAGGGCCTGGCGAAAAAGACGCTCTGCCCCGGCGGGGTCGCCGCGAGACTCCGCCGCGATTCCGGCGTCGATCAAATCGGCGGCATGTCTTGCTACGTTCATCTGTACAGCCCGGCTGCAGAATGGGTGACCTGCGACGCTTTTGCCAGTTCCGATATCGCGGCAGTTGGAGTCCGGGATCAAGGCTGCCGCGTGGCCGGCAAGTATAGCCGCACCGCGTATAATCGCCCCCGTTTACACGGGGAGCACGGCGACCACATGTTGAAATGGCTGGATGCAAAAGGCGCAGAGTCCCAGGCCGATGAGGCGGTCGGGGAAATCGAGCGGCTGATTCCAAAGGAGGAGCTTGCGCCAGCCGGCGCGGCCCGCAAGAAGCAGGTCGCGAAACTGACCACCATGATCGACCGCCATCGGCGTTTGTACTCCTCGTCCGGCTACAACATCTACCAGAAGGCGAAGTTCGCGAACCGGGTCAAGTGGCGCCTGCGCGACGGTGGCTATGCTGACGATTTCATCGACTCAGTGGTACGGCTGCTGATCATCTAACGGAGCCAACCCCGGCGATGAGCTGGTACATGCTCGCGATCCGCAGATTTCTCGGGCGGCTTCTGCATGACTCTTCCTCGCCTCCGCCTGAAACCGGCGGGGAGGATGCGCAGCGCCTTGTCGAACGCGGCATGGCTGCGGAAGAATCCGGCGCGATCGATGAAGCCGAGCGCTGCTACCGCGACGCCATTCGTGCAGATCCGCTCTTTGCGCAAGCGCACCTGTGCCTCGGCGTCGTCCTCCATAACGCGGCGAAGTTTGCCGCTGCGATCGCCTCACACAAGCAGGCCATTGCGCTGGATGCCGGTTCTGCAGCTGCACAGTACAACCTGGGACTCTCCTACTTGCAGAGCGGAGCAACGGCCGGTGCGGAATCGGCGTTCCGGACGTCCCTGGCGTTGCGCGAAGGGTTCCCCGAGGCATGGGTTGGCCTGGCCGAAGCGCTCGAAGCTGGCGGGCGGGATGGCGAAGCCCTCGCCGCGCTGGAGGCGGCCCTGGCGCAGCGCCCCGATTTCGCAGGTGCGGTAATCAATGCAGGCTTGCTCCTGCGCAAGATGGATCGGCACTCGGACGCACAAGCGAAGCTGCGTTCCATCGACCTCCTCGCCCTGTGTTCCTCCGGTCGGCACGCAGAAGCGGAGTCGCTGGCACGCCAATTGACGCACTCATGGCCGGATTACGGCTTCGGCTGGAAGGTCCTGGGCGCCGTCCTCGCCATGAAGCGGCAGTACGAAGCAGCAGCGCCGGCGCTTCGGCGAGCGCTGGAGGTCATGCCTACGGACGCGGAGACCCATCACAACCTGGCGATCGTGCTGCATGCCCAGGCACGGTTGCAGGAGGCGGAGTCGAGCTATCGCCGGGCGCTTGAGCTCAAGCCCGACTATTTCGAGGCGCACAATAATTATTCGAACCTGCTGCAGGCTCTCGGGCGGTTGGACGAGGCCGAGGCCAGCTGTCGCCGGTCGCTCGAGATCAACCCGGATTATTTCGAGGCGCACAGCGACCTGGGCAACCTGCTCGACGCCATCGGCCGTCCGTCGGATGCGCTGGCGAGCTACCGGCGCGCGTTGGCGCTCAGGCCCGCGTATCACGTCGCCCACAGCAATCTCGGTGCGTCCCTCGTTGTACTGGGCCGGCTGGACGAAGCCGAGGCAAGTTGCCGACGCGCGCTCGAGCTCAAGCGGGATTTCCCGGAAGGCCATCACAACCTGCTCTTCCTGCTGAACTACCACCCCGACAAGTCGCGCGAAGAAGTCTTTGCTGCGTACCGCGACTTCGATGCGTATATCGGACATCCGCTGCGTTCGGAGTGGCGCCCGCACACGAACGGCCGCCAGCCGGGCAGGAGGCTGCGCATAGGCTATGTTTCCCCGGACTTCCGCAGGCACGCGGCCAGGCATTTTGTGCAGCCGCTTCTCGATCACCATGACAAATCCGCGGTGGAAGTTTTCGCCTACGCGGAAGTGGCGGTCGAAGACGAAGTGAGCGTACGGATGAAGGCGAGCGTGGATCACTGGATTTCGACGTGCGGCATGGACGATGCGCGAATGGCCGAGCGCATCCGCAGCGACGCAATCGACCTTCTTGTAGACCTGGCCGGGCATACTCGCGGCAACCGCCTGCTGGTCTTCGCCCGCAAGCCCGCGCCCGTTTCTGCAACGACGATCGGCTTCGGGCAAACCACGGGACTTTCGGCGATCGACTGGTTCCTGACCGATGCAGTGGTGGTTCCCGAGGGCGCGGAAGGCACGTTTTCCGAAAAGCCATGGCGCATTCCGCTATGCCAGGTCTATCGCCCCGCAGAGGGCATGGGGCCGGTAAGCCCCCTGCCCGCAATCCAGCGCGGCTACGTTACGTTCGGCGCACTTACACGCGCGGCCCGCATCAACCATCGGATCGTTCGACTCTGGGCGGAGATCCTGAAGCGTGTTCCGGGTTCCAGGTTGCGCATTGACAGCCTCAACTTCAAGGACTCAACGCTCTGCCAGGCTTTGGCCGCGCAGTTCGAAGCCGCCGGGATCGCGGGGGAGCGCCTGGAACTGGGCTTTCACAGCCCCCCTTGGGATTTGATGCGCGGCATCGATATCTGCCTCGACTGTTTTCCGCAGAACTCCGGCACAACGCTTTTCGAGAGCCTCTACATGGGGATCCCGTTCATTACGCTGGCGGACCGTCCCTCGCTGGGCAGGCTCGGCTCGAGCATCGCCGCCCACGCCGGCCACAGTGAGTGGATTGCGGCTTCCGAGGCGGAGTACGCCGACAAGGCGGTCGGCCTTGCAACGAACCTTCCACACCTCGACTTGGTCCGCAAGAAGCTTCGGGGCGAGATGAGTGCCGGCTTGTTGATGGACGAAATGGGCTACGCCCGTGCGGTGGAGGCGGCCTACCGCGAGATGTGGCGTCAGTGGTGTGCAAGCTGAGCGGATCAGGGGACGCCACAAGCCCGGAATGGCAAGCGACCAATCTTCGTCCGACATGACAATTTTGGTCACCGGCCGTTTCATAAATACCGCCAATTCCGTGATTTTTCTCCGCTTTTAGGGGCTTCCAGTCCGGCACGCATACTGCTTATTCAGGTTGCGCCACCCAAATTTGGGGAATCGCATTAACTCCAAGTCACAACAACGCTTTCGCATAGGAGCAAAAATGAAACGAGTCCAACGAGGCTTTACCCTGATCGAGCTGATGATCGTAGTTGCAATTATCGGCATCCTGGCGGCCGTCGCGCTGCCCGCATACCAGGACTACATGGTGCGCACCCGCGTGGCAGAAGGTCTTGCAATGGCCGGATCGGCGAAGCTTGCCATCTCGGAAAATGCGGCATCCGGAGCGACGGATCTCACCATGGGCTGGACCATACCAACCTCGACGGCGAACGTGTCGTCCCTTACGGTCAACTCCTCGACCGGCGTGATCACGATCGCCTATACCGCCTCGGCTGGCGGCAACGCTCTGCTCATGACCCCGTCCTCAGGCGGACAGGCGCTGGCTGCGAGCGCCGTTCCGACCGGTGGTTCGATCAACTGGGACTGCGCCACGGGCACGACCGTTCTGTCAAAGTACCGTCCGTCGGCCTGTCGGTAACAAGCTAGTCGCCGTAGTTCAGGCGAAAAAAAACGGGCATCTCTCGATGCCCGTTTTTTTTGCCTTCTCCGCGCTGGAGATACCCGTTTTCCCGTCAATCCGCGAGTTCGCGCACAAGCTGCTTTCGCATTCCGTCGCGGGAGAGTTCGCGCGCTACGTTGCCGCCGGCCTCCTTGCGCTGTGCATCGATTTCGGCCTGTACGTTGCGCTGACTGAACTGCTCGGCTGGCACTACCTCGCCTCGGCCACGGTTGCCTTTTGCGCGGGCCTTGCGACCATCTACCTGTTGAGCATCCGGTGGATCTTCCGCAAGCGCAGCGTGGAGCGCGGAGCCCATGAGTTCGCCCTTTTTGCGGCAATCGGGGCGGTTGGACTGCTGCTCACTGCGATCGTCCTGTACGTGCTCACCGATTTGCTCGGGCTCGACTACCGGCTCTCCAAGATTGCCTCCGCGGCACTGGTTTTCCTGTTCAATTTCGGCTGCAGGAAGTACTTTCTTTTCCGCGCGCCGGCCGCGTGAACAAGTGTCGTTTGCATAAGGGAGTCGAGATGATTCTGGTTACTGGAGGCTTGGGCTATATCGGGTCCCACACGTGCGTCGCGCTTCTGCGCGAAGGCTACGCGCTGACGATCGTCGACAACCTGGCCAACAGCAAGCTGGCCGTCCTGGAGCGCATTCACGCCCTGGGGGGGGGGAAGGCCGAGTTTCACCAAACGGACCTGCGCGATCGCAATGCGCTCAGCGAGATCTTCAAGCGCAACCCGGTCCGCGCCGTCATCCATTTCGCCGGGCACAAGGCTGTTGGCGAGTCGGTCGCCAAGCCCCTCGAGTACTACGACAACAACCTCGGCGGGACCTTCGTCCTGCTCGACACCATGGCTCAAGCCGGGGTGAGATGCATCGTCTTCAGTTCGTCGGCAACGGTCTACGGTGATCCCCAGCGCTTGCCGCTCACGGAAGATCATCCGATGGGCGCGGTCAATCCCTACGGCCGCACCAAGCAGTTCATCGAGGACATCCTCGCGGACATCGCGGTGGGATCGCCTGGGTTCCGGCATGCCACGCTGCGCTATTTCAATCCGATTGGTGCGCATCCCTCCGGCACCATCGGCGAGGATCCCCAGGGCATCCCCAACAACCTGTTTCCGTATGTGACGCAGGTCGCGGTGGGCCGACTGAAGCAGTTGAGGATCTTCGGCAATGACTACGGCACGGTGGACGGCACCGGCGTGCGGGACTACATCCATGTGATGGACCTTGCCGCGGGCCATGTTGCCGCGTTGCGCTATCTGCTCGAAAAAGACAAGTCAATCGTCGTCAACCTCGGCACCGGCCGGGGCCAGACCGTGCTGGAAGTGGTCGCCGCGTTTGAGCGCGTCACCGGCATCCCGATTCCGCGAGAGTTCGCGGCGCGACGCCAGGGCGACGTGGCCAGTTGCTACGCGGACGCCAGCCTGGCGCTACGCGAGCTTGGGTGGCAAGCGAGGCTGGGGATCGATGACATGTGCAGGGACGCGTGGGCCTGGCAGAGCGCAAACCCGCAAGGATATCCGGGCTGATATTTTTCAAAACAGGCATGCAGATTGCCTTGTAAGCCGCTCTGGACGCGGTGTTCAGGAACTAAATCTTCAAGATTTCCTGATGCGGGGT
>CAZZDV010000155.1:0-8958 GCA_964652785.1 uncultured Bordetella sp. | reverse complement strand
CCCGTGCGGATCGCCTCGAGGATGCGACGCAGCCGGGCACGTTCAAGGCTGGGAACGTCGTCCATCAATGTCCTGCCTTCGACGCGCACGTAGTACTGACCGGCGTACCGGTTCGGATCGCGCAGGTGCCATACGAGCAAGCTGTGTTCGCCGATGGTCACCTCCGCGACGACACGGTTACGCGATTCGAAGTACTCGGTGTACACCTGCCTGAAGCTGTCGTCGCCCACCGAAGCTTGGTATTCCTGCAGCACCTCGAAGCGGCGCCGCGGGGCGTTAGACAGCAGCGCAGCCTCTTCTGCGGAACCCGTTGAGAGATGGAGCTCGAGCAGCTTCGCCGTATTGAGTGCGCTGTTCGGCTCGAGCGGCACGGAAGGGTCGACGATGTTTGCGCCCGGCGCAAAGGCACGGATGGAGAATTGAACGCTCTCGCCGTCAAGCACGATCGATTGCCCTGCGTAGGGTTGGGCTTGCGCAAGCCCCGCGATGGCCATCATTGCGCAGAAAACAGGGACAGACCACGATTTCCCCATCCCACTCATCGAGCGACGCAAATGGTGGTCTGTCCCTGTTTTACTTCGGGCCAGCGGGGTATCAGGCTGCCCGGGCAACCGGTGCCGGGTTGCGAAAGCGAGCGAGCAACGCGTCTCGCTTTGCGTGCGCTTCGGCCGCGTTCTTTGCCTTGATGTGTCCGTAGCCGCGGATGATCTCAGGCAGGCTGGCAATCTCGACTGCCAAGGCATGGTTCTCGCGCGAAAGTGAGGGGAGAAGTTCCATGATTGTTCGTTCGTACTCCGCCACGAGGTCGCGTTCCATGCGCCTTTCGGCGGTATGGCCGAAGACGTCGAGCGGAGTGCCGCGCAGCCCCTTGAGCTTTGCGAGCACCCGGAAGCCGGCCATCATCCAGGGGCCAAACTGCATCTTCTTCGGCTCTCCGGTGTGGGGGTCCGGCTTTGCAAGCATGGGCGGGGCGAGGTGGAACACCAGCTTGTAGTCGCCTTGGAACATCGACTCGATCTTCTTCGTAAACGCGCCGTCGGTGTACAGGCGGGCGACTTCGTACTCGTCCTTGTACGCCATCAGCTTGGCGAAGTAGCGCGCCACGGCCTTGGCCAAGTCGTCCCCGCCGGTTAGCGCAGCTTCCGCACTGCGGACGCGTTCCACCAGGCTCGAGTAGCGCGTGGCATAAGCGGCGTCCTGGTAGTCGGTCAGCAACTTGACGCGCCGTTGGAGCAGTTCCTCAATCGTGCGCGAGAAGTGCGGGTTGATCTGAATGACTTCAGCGGGCGTGGCGGCGCGCTCGACACGCTCCGGTGCCATCACCGCGCGGCGTCCCCACACAAAACTCTTGCGGTTGAACTCGACGGCCACGGCGTTGAGTTCGATCGCGCGTTCGATCGCGTGACCCGAAAGAGGCACCCAGCCTTTCTGGTACGCGTAGCCCAGCATGAACATGTTGGTGGCGATCGAGTCGCCCATCAGGCTGGTGGCCATGTCAGCCGCGGCAATGAAATCCGTGTCGCGGCAGGCTTCGCGGATGTCGTGCTGGAGATCGCTTCCGGGCAGCTGCCAGTTCGGGTTCTTTACGAATTCCGCGGTCGGGGCCGTAGTGCCATTGACGACAGCACGTGTGTCGGTTGTGGACATCGTGCCGAGCGCGTCGGCGCTGGCCGTGACCACGAGGTCGCATCCGATCACAAGCGCGGCGCTGCCGGTCCCGATGCGGGCGGCATGCAGTTCTCCGGGCGAGCGCGCGATCTTCACGTGCGACATCACCGGTCCGCCCTTCTGCGCGAGCCCGGACATGTCCAGCACCGAGACGCCCTTGCCTTCGAGGTGTCCGGCCATCGCAAGGATCTGTCCGATGGTGACGACGCCCGTGCCCCCGATGCCGGTCACGAGCACATTGCACGTCGCATCCAGCGCGGGGAGGGCGGGCTCCGGAAGCGCCGGAAAATCGTCGCCTGCGTCGGATTTGGACGCGGGCTTGCCCCGCTTGAGCTCGCCGCCCTCCACTGTCACGAAACTCGGGCAAAACCCTTTGACGCACGAAAAGTCCTTGTTGCAGGTGGACTGGTTGATCTTGCGCTTGCGGCCGAACTCCGTTTCCAGCGGTTCGACCGAGAGGCAGTTGGACTTCACGCTGCAATCGCCGCAGCCTTCGCAGACGGCCTCGTTGATGACGGCGCGCTTGGCGGGATCGGGGTATTCGTTGCGCTTGCGCCGGCGGCGCTTTTCGGAGGCGCACGTCTGGTCGTAGATCAGCGCCGAGACACCGGGTTGCTCGCGCAACTCGCGCTGCACCAGGTCAAGGTCGTCGCGGTGCCTCACGGTGACGCCCGGCGCCCAGTTCGTGCCCGGCGGATACTTCTCCGGCTCGTCGGTGACCACGACGATCGGGCCGACGCCTTCGGCGGCGATCTGGCGCGAGATGATGGGTGGATCGAGCGGCCCGTCGTGATGCTGGCCGCCGGTCATGGCGACCGCGTCGTTGTAGAGGATCTTGTAGGTCATGGTGACCTTGGCCGCCACGGCCGCCCGGATCGCCATCAGCCCCGAGTGGTAATAAGTGCCGTCGCCGAGGTTCGCGAAGATGTGCTTCGTGTCGCAGAACGGCGACTGGCCGATCCACGTGGCGCCTTCGCCGCCCATGTGCGTGAAGGTCGAGGTATTGCGGTCCATCCAGAGCGACATGAAATGGCAGCCGATCCCGGCGGTGGCACGGCTGCCTTCGGGCACGCGGGTGGAGGTGTTGTGCGGGCAGCCTGAGCAGAAAAAGGGCTGGCGCACCGAAGTCACGCGCGGCCGGGCGAGCGCTTTTTCTTTTGCGTCCAGGAACGCAAGCCGCGCCCGGTACCGTTCGCCGAGAAGCTTGTCGAGGCCGAGTTTCGCGAACCGCTTCGCCAGCGCACGGGCGACGATGGCTGGCGAATGTTCGTAGTGGGCTGGCAGCAGCCAGGTTCCCGCGGGCTGGCCGGCGGCCTGGCTCCATTCGCCGTTGTCATCGAATTTTCCAACCACGCGCGGAGCCCGCTTGCCTTCCTCCCACGTATAAAGCTCCTCCTTGATCTGGTATTCGATCAGCTGGCGCTTTTCCTCGATGACGAGGATCTCTTCGAGTCCTTCGGCGAACCTGCGCGCGCCCTGCGGCTCGAGCGGCCAGGGCATTGCCACCTTGTAGATGCGAAGCCCGATGTCGCGCGCGACGTTCTCGTCGATGCCCAGGTCCGCCAGCGCCTGCATCGTGTCGCCAAAGGACTTGCCGGTGGTCACTATTCCGAGCCTTGCCTTCGGCGAATCCCAAACCATGCGGTCGAGCTTGTTGGCGCGCACATAGGCAAGCGCTGCGTAGACCTTGAAATCGAGCAGCCGCGCTTCCTGTTCGAGGATGCCGTCGGGCCAGCGGATGTTCAGGCCGCTTGGCGGCAGCACGAAATCCTGCGGGAGGACGATGTTCACGCGTCCCGGATCCACGCTGACCGACGCCCCGGATTCGACGACATCGGTGACGCACTTGAAGCCGACCCAGCATCCCGAATAGCGGCTCATTGCGAACCCATGCAGGCCGAAGTCGATGTACTCCTGGACGCTCGACGGGTTGAGCACAGGGATCAGGCAGGCCTTGAGGATGTGCTCGCTCTGGTGGGCCAGGGTCGAAGACTTCGCCGCATGATCGTCGCCGGCGAGCAGGAGCACGCCGCCATGCTTTGCGCTGCCGGCGGCGTTGCCGTGCTTGAAGACGTCGCCGCAGCGGTCGACGCCGGGACCCTTTCCGTACCACATCGAGAAGACGCCGTCGTAATTCGCGTCCTTGAAGAGGTTGACCTGTTGCGTGCCCCAGATCGATGTGGCCGCGAGGTCTTCGTTGACGCCGGGCTGGAAGCGCACGTGATGCTGCTCGAGGAAGGCCTTAGCCTTGTGCAGCGATTGGTCGAGCCCGCCGAGCGGCGAGCCGCGATAGCCCGAGATAAATCCTGCGGTGTTGAGTCCCGCCGCGAGGTCGCGCTCACGCTGCATCATCGGGAGTCGCACCAGAGCCTGGGTTCCGGTGAGGAACACGCGGCCTGAACTGGCCGCGTACTTGTCGTCCAGCGAAACCTTGGCGAGATCGGCGGGTGCGACCGGGGCGTTCATCGTTGAGTCTCCACAAAAATCGTGCTTCCGGGCGGCGGCGCCTTGCGTGGGTAGCACTGGCGGGGCGCCATCCTCGCTCGGGAATCGTGTCCCCGAACAGGCTCTGGCGAGACTAGCACAACGAATATGCGGCCACGGCCCGCGGATTCAATCTGCAGATCACTTGGACTTGGCGGGCTTGTCCCAATAGGGCTCCGGTCCGAAGGACTCGGCAAGAAAATCGATGAAAGCCCGCGTCTTCGCCGGCAGGTGACGCCGGTGCGGATACACCGCGTAAATTGCGACATCGGTGTCGAACGTGTAACCGGGGCAGAGCGCGACGAGCGAACCGTCTTCGAGGTGCCGGCGAACGTCCCAGGTGGATTTCAGCGCAATACCCATGCCCGCGAGTGCCCATTCGCGCAGCACTTCCCAGTTGTCGCACGCATAGTTTCCGGTTACGCGCACTTTGCCGCACTTGCCGACCGGGCTGCGGTAGTCCCAGGTCTGGGTGAAGCCCTGGCCCCAGTCGGCGAGCAGGCAGTTGTGGGAAACGAGCTCGCCCGGCGTCTTGGGCGTGCCATGGCGGCGAAGGTATTCGGGGCTCGCACAGACGACGCGCCGATTGGGTGCGAGCTTGCGTGCGGCGAGCGATGAATCCTCGAGCTCGGCGATCCGGATGGCGACGTCGAACCCTTCCTCGATGAGGTTGATGCGCCGGTCCGACAGGCTGAGCGCCAGTTGCAGCTTCGGGTACATCTTGGCGAATCGCGGCACCAGGGGCGCGATGTGCTGGTGACCGAATGCGGAGGACATCGCGACCCGCAGCACGCCTTGGGGCTCCACGCGGCCAGCCGAAATGGTGGCGTCCGCTTCGTCGATCTCGGCGAGGATGCGCGTGCAGGTTTCGTAGTAGCTCGCGCCTTCGTCGGTGAGGCTCGTGCGACGCGTCGTCCGGTTGACGAGGCGGACACCCAATCGGGTTTCGAGTGCAGCCAGCCGCCGGCTCACCACTGCAGTGGACAGGCTCAACTCACGCGCGGCGGCCGACAGGCTTCCAGTAGTGACCACTCGGGCGAAGATCGCCATTTCTTGCAGGTTGTCGGGCATATTGTTGCAATCTTAGCAAAGGTGTTTTGAAAAGAATGCGGATTCTCTTTAGTGGCACAACACCTTACATTTGTCGCATCGCAACAAGAAACAGGATTCAATCATGAATGGCAGCGAGATCGAGTACCTCGAAGCAAGGTTGCCGGTGGGTTTGCGCACCATGCCCTCGCCGGAGCAGATGGACCGCCTGATCGCCCGGGCGCGGACCCAGCGAGCGCAGCTGATGGCTGCAGATTTCGCCCGCTTGGCAGGCGCCATCGTGTCCTTCGCACGCGCGGTTCGCAACATCGCCGTGTCCTGCACCGCAGCGCGCCTGCGCCTGCAGAACGTCTAGGTCGCGACCGCCGCAGCTTCCTCCTCCTCCTTTGCTGCGGCGGACTTGTCCCGCCCCGCGCTTCTAGCGCGGGGCGGGGACGCGTTTTTAGAGTCGTCCCATCAGCCGGGTCTCAGGCGATCGATTTCCACATTTCGATGTCGCGCTGCGCGGTCCAGATGCGTGGGTGCTTGATGCCGCTCGCCTCATCGAAGGCACGCGACACGTCGAACGGCATGCAGTGCTCATAAATCGGGTAGGCCCCGTAAGCAGGGTCCATGCGCCGCTTGGTCGATTCGTAAACCTCTTTCAGCGACTTCCCCGCCTTGACGCCGCGACGCGCGGATTCGAGTAACCCGCGCACGAAATCCTGCGTGAACCGGATGGCCTTCAGCGAATCGGCAGCCGACTTAAGCGCCGGGCCGCGGCCGGGAACCAGGGCCTTGGGATTGAGTGCCGAAAGTTTCGCAAGCGTTGCGGGCCACTGCTCAAGGTGCGCGTCGCCCGTGTAGATACCGGCCTTGTACTCGACGAGATCTCCGGAGAACAGAACCTTCTGCGACGGAATCCAGACGATCGTGTCGCCCGCGGTGTGCCCGGGACCGGCGTGGATGATGCGCACTTCGAGCTTGCCCATCATGAGCGTCATTTCCTGCCGGAACGCGATTGTCGGCCAAGTGAGGCCGGGAATCGATTCCTTGCCCCTGAAGAGGCGCGGGAAGCGGCCGATCTCGCTCGCCATGTCCTGCTTGCCGCGTTCGCGGATGAGGGCGAGTGTCGCGTCGCTTGCGATGATCTCCTGTGGGCGATACGCCGAAGCGCCGAGCACCCGCACGGCGTGGTAGTGCGTGAGCACCACATACTTCACCGGCTTCGAAGTCACCGTGCGGATTCGCTTGATGACCTCCCTTGCCATCAGCGGTGTGGCCTGCGTGTCGATCACCATCACGCTGTCGTCGCCGACGATCACGCCGGTATTCGGGTCGCCTTCGGCCGTGAAGGCATAGGCGTTCGGGGAAAGCTTCTCGAAGGAGATTTTCTTGGGCTTGAGGTCGCCCTGCGACGCGAATGTGGCCATGGCTAAGTTTGTCGGAAGTGGAAAAGGTGCGCGGGGATACGCGGAGCGCTGCCGCGGCAGGCCTGAGTCAGGCGGCGACCGCGTCGATCTGCTCTAGCCGATACCCGTAGTTGTAGACGGGAACGACGCGATAGCCGGTTTCGGGCCGCAGGTCGAGCTTCTTTCTCACCTGGCTCACATGAGTGTCGACGGTGCGCGTCGCGAGATCGCCGCTCTGACCCCACACGGCTTCGCGAAGGTGTCCGCGGGACATCAGGCGCCCCATGTTGCGGAATAGGACGACCGCGAGGTCGAATTCCTTGGGCGTCAGGTCGACCGACGCGCCGTTGTGCCTGATCTCGCTTCGCTGCGTGTCGATCTCGTACGGCGGGAAGCTGAGTTGTTTCTGTTCCTGCTGCGGATAGGCCCGGCGCAGGAGCGCATTTACGCGCGCGAGCAGTTCCTGCCGCCGCGCGGGTTTCACCATGTAGTCGTCGGCACCGGTCTCGAGCGCGAACACGATGTCCTCCTCGGAATCGCGCACGGTCACGAAAAGCACGGGAACGAGCTTGGAAACATTGCCGCGGATCCACTTGAGCACGTCCGCGCCCGACACGTCTGGCACCTGCCAGTCGAGCACATAGATGTCGAAACTCTCGCGACCGGCCAGGCGCATGGCCTCGCGCCCGCTGGTATAGGCATGCACGTCATGACCCGCGTCAGAGAGCCAGCGCTTAAGCAGCGCGAGCTGGTCAGGGTCGTCTTCGAGTATCGCGATTCGCAAAGAAATCTCCACTCTTGCGGCGCATCATGTTTTACAGAGTTTGACAGATGATAAGCCTAACCAGAGCAGTCCATACAGCGGGAGTCGAACCGGGCAGCGGGGGGCGCCGTTCCAAGGGGAGTGCGTGTGTCAAAATCCTGCGCTTTGACTTCGAGGCCTCCATGCGCATCGCAATTCTCGGCGGCGGAACGATCGCCCGCCTGTTCCTCGAGCACATCAGGCGCGGCGACCTTGGCCCCGGCATCGATGTGGCTGCGATCTGTGGACGTAGCCAGGCTTCGGCGGGCTTAGCGCTTGCCCGGGAGTACGGCGTCCCCTTTGTGGTCGGGGTCGACGCCGTGGCGGCGGCCAAGCCGGACGTGGTTGTTGAGGCAGCATCCCACGAAGCGGTGCGCGAGCACCTGGTCAACCTCCTTTCCTCGGGGATATCGGTCATTGTCCTGTCCGGCGGCGCGCTGGTCGACGACGCCCTGAGGGCGCAGGCGGAGGACGCGGCCGAAACAAACGGTGCCCTCCTGTACGTGCCATCCGGAGGGATCGGGTCCCTGGATGCACTCAAAGCCGCCTGCATTGCCGGGGTGGATGAAGCCTCGATCCAGGTCGCGAAGCCCCCTGCCGCCTGGAAAAAGATCGCCTATGTCGAAACGCTCGGAATCGACCTCGACGGGTTGAAGGAAGCCACAGTCTTGTTCGAGGGCTCGGCTCGCGAGGGCGTCCCGCACTTCCCCCAGAACGTCAATATTGCGGCTGTGCTGTCCATGGCGGGCATCGGCTTCGACCGCACCCGCCTGCGGGTGGTTGCGGATCCGGCGCTGGTGCTGAATACGCATTCGATCCGCATCAAGGGCGCGAGCGGGATCATTACGATCGTGCTCGAGAACGTTCCTTCGCCGGACAATCCGAAGACCGCGTGGCTTGCCTGCTACAGCGCTTTGGCCGCGCTCAAGCTGGTCAATTCACGGGTGCGCTACGGCACATAAACGTTGGCTCGTGTCGAATGTGAGCGCAGGCTTACACTTTTGGCGTCGCTCGCCGGCGGATTCAGGCCGAAAAGACCATTCTTTCTTGACCAACTGCCGGAATTACCACATAATTTCAGGTTCCGCCGGAGGGGTGCCCGAGTGGTTAAAGGGGGCAGACTGTAAATCTGTTGGCCTTGCGCCTACGTTGGTTCGAATCCAACCTCCTCCACCAGGCGCAGGACGTGCAGGGCAGGCGCAGCAAGAAAGCAGGCAGGCGATTGACGGGATGAAAGGGCAGCAAGGACGACGTCCGCGGGCGGGTGTAGCTCAATGGTAGAGCAGAAGCCTTCCAAGCTTACGACGAGGGTTCGATTCCCTTCACCCGCTCCAGTTCGAAACAAGGATGCGCCCATGTAGCTCAGTGGTAGAGCACTCCCTTGGTAAGGGAGAGGTCACGCGTTCAATCCGCGTCATGGGCACCAGGAAGCAGTGGCAGGAAATAGCAGCGGGCAGCACAGCGCGGGCGGCAAATCAGGCAGTAACTCGGATAACGGCGAAACTTCACTCGGGAAGATCATGGCAAAAGTCAAATTCGAACGTACCAAGCCGCACGTGAACG